>CAZEGE010000293.1:0-1011 GCA_964511765.1 uncultured Anaerolinea sp. | reverse complement strand
AAGGTGATGCTGGCTTTTGAAAAAGCCTTCACTGCGCGCTGACGGAATTCATCCGCCGTGAGGGCGAAGGCCGCCACGTTATACACGTTGGCAGTCAATTTTTCGCGCGGCGCATCCATGAGCATTAAAAGTGACTTGATCGCATCGGGCATGGCCATGAAGGAGATTTTCGTATCCGCGCGCACGAAGCAGGAGTACGGTTTGCCCTGCGCCGCCGCGTGCAGCATCTCGGGACCATAATCGCTAGTGCCGCTGCTGGGCAATGTAAAGGCGGAGATCAAGCCCGGGAAGCGCAATGCCCGAAAATCCAGCATGACCGGGGGTTTTTCATCCAAATGTTTCTGACCGTAGAACCTGCTGTAATACATCCCCAGCTTTTCGCAATATAATTTATTGCATCCATACATCGTATGCGGGTTATCCCAATCCTCTTCCTTCACTGCGCCCGCGTTTTTCTTTGCATCAAGGTTTGGCATTCCATAGGCCGCAATCGAACTCGGGAATAAAAACCTGACCGCCTTTTTATATTTTTCGGAACGATAAGCCGCCAGCATTAGCAGCTGCATCGTGCCTTCCACATTGATGCGATGCGCCTCTTCCGTGGCAATCTCCGCTTTCGATGAAAGCGAAGCCGCAAGGTGAAAGATAATATCGAAATCGTAATCGTAAAAAGTTTTTATCTTATAAACAAGATCGCCCTGCACATGCTCCCCCGCAAGATCTTTGATCGAATCAGGCAATGGCATCATATCCGCTGTAACAATTCGATACCCGCCCCGCTTCGATAATTCCTGCACAAGCGCCTGACCAATTTCACCACACGCACCTGTTACCAGCACTTGCTTCCCGCTCATGGTTTTCTCCTGATATGCTAGAATGATATGATTTAATTTTACGCCACATTGAAAGAATCGATGCCACCAAATGCGTATGAGTATTCTTAATGCCAGGTCATGGCGGGGACGGCGTTCTTCCGCTCGAGGCAATCCCCAACTCAAACGGAGATTGCTT
>CAZEGE010000292.1:0-1013 GCA_964511765.1 uncultured Anaerolinea sp. | reverse complement strand
CTCCCATTGCGTCTGCGGATTGAACAAAATGTTGTAATATATTTGGAAATCCTTGTGTTGTTTGATCTTCCTCTTTTATAATATTCGCTGGATGGAACAATACCAATGCTCGAATTAACTTATCCGGTAATTCATTAAATGGTTCTTTCGATGCTATCAAGCCGATGATATTACCATCTTTGTCAACACCCAACACGGTAGAACGAAAACTCAATCGTGGTTCAGAATATGGATCTAACCACTCAGAAACACCATTTACCGTTGCCGGATCAAGAGAATCGTATGGAACAACAATAGTGATAAATCCGGTATCAGGTCCAAGTTTTCCTTCAACAGATTCACCGGAAGATGTGATAAATGGAAGAGATAACACTCCTTTTCCTAATTTATCAAATAAATCGCTTATACCATCGTTATCTCCATCGGGAATATTATAACGAGGCTTTAAAGCCGTATACACTGCACCCATCAGAGAATCATGACTAACATCAGGGTTATCTGGGCTCGTCAATGAAGCTAATGCCTCACCGCCTAGCACATTTGAAGCAATCATCAGCTTCACAGGAGCTGCTTTTTCATATCGAGTAATATTTAACAGGTCAATTCCACCTTTTTGCGTTTTTTCTACAGCCCAGCCTTCATACAATATTTCGCCAGCTGAGTTTTTATATTCAATTTTTCGCGCAATATCGCCATTTTCCATTTTTACATACGTGCCTTCTGCATCTTTCCCCGTCTCGCCAAGAGGCATAGTGGGGTCAGGTATTTCCGTAGCCGTAGGTACGACAGTCGGTGTCTCCGTCGGCTGTGGGGTGAGGGTGAAGTCAGGGGCGGGGGTGGAATCGGAAGCGGAAGTCAATTCGGGTGCGGTCAATGTAGGTGCGGCGTTGCAGGCAGTCAGGCTCATGCTAAATAAAGTGAATAAAACAAGGATTCGATGGAAGGGGAATTTGTTAAACATGTCGACCTCCAAAAACGAACGCGAATGATCTGTCTGATTTTATGCTATTTCC
>CAZEGE010000291.1:0-1014 GCA_964511765.1 uncultured Anaerolinea sp. | reverse complement strand
TTGGTCAAGAAACTGTCAGCGTTCATGCTATTGTCCCAACGGGTGCGCAGGATAAGTAAGGTGGAAACTTCCAATAGAATGGATGGCTGGTTCTCCGAGTAATTTACTTCTGCCCTAACTATTTCAAAGAATTAGGCGTGTCTGTTCCGCAATAGGGTTTTCCTTTTATTCCATCGAATACATAATCCGTCGAGTAATGGATCAAAACCTCATTCAGGGTTTTGGCCTCTTCGGCTGGTATTCCAGGTGCGGCGGCATTAATTGCGCTGGCGGCGTGGGTCAATAGACTTCATCGTGAGTGCCCATGGTCAGCAAATAGATTTCTTCCTCATTAATATCCAGGTTTGTGGTGAACTCAAACAGGATGCGGTTGTCGTAGTCCACAGTACAGGCCCACACACCGGATAGTTCTCCCTTCATCTTATGACTGTGAAGAGTGGGGTGGAAAGGGTCTTCGGCAAGCTGGCGAAGGGTGTCTGCGGCCCTCGCTTTCAATGCTGGATCACGCTTTGTTGACCGCTTGAAAGCCCGAACGAATGTGGCGCTCCACGCCAGCGTCTTCACTCATCCAACTCCCTGATAAGCTCTGCTGCTGTGCCGCGTTGTACATCGCCGGCGCGATAAAGCTGGCGTGCTTCGGCAACTTCGGCTGCCAAATCTTTACGCCCAATTTCGATCAAACGCTGGCGAATTATTTCCAATACCAGCCTCTGGTCATCTGGCGGCAATTTTTCAACCGTTTCGATAACATTCTGGAAATAGGATGTCTGTGTTTTCATATCTTTCTTCCCGATCTTTCATCAACTTTCAAAACAAACTTATCCGGCAAACACCAGTGTTGAAAATTATACCGTGTAGTGTTGAGGGTGCTGCAAATGGGCGGGGCGGTTTCAAAGCTCCTTGCCGTTCAAGTTAACAGGGTTGACCGATGAAGCTCAGGCCGATCAAAACCGATGAGTCGGCAGACGCCCAGGCGGGGTCCCTGATCGGGTCAGCTGCAATGCCTGTCCTGAG
>CAZEGE010000290.1:0-1015 GCA_964511765.1 uncultured Anaerolinea sp. | reverse complement strand
GTTCCAGAGCGCGGCATATCGTCATGATATTCAATTGATGAAAGGGGATATGGATTTGTGTCGCTACGGCATATGAAATAACAAACGGAACAAAAGGAATGCAAGCATTCCAAGTAATAAGCCGGGCAAGGCGGGGATCGACCCCGTTTGTCTGCGAATCCAAAGTCTGCGCCAGATTTCCAAGCCAAGCAGCGAAAGAAGCACAGCAGGCAGAGGGAAGAGGCAGCCTAGTCCACTGATGGCAAGTAAATCGGCCCTGCCAATGAGTCCCCGTCTATAACCATATGCGGTGAGCAGAACAGGCCACGCGGGTGGATAAAACAGGAGCGGCAAAGCGAACCAGCCTGAAATGTTTCTGAATAATCCCCAGGCACAAGCCAGCAGGATTATTCCAGTTTGAAGTGGCGTCGCGGGGAATGTCAATAGGATTGTCCCAAGGAGAAAGAGTTCAATCCCTGGAACAAGGCGATAACGCAGATCCGCAAAACTGAATAACGTAAATGAAACCAGCGCAAAAGATTCTGTTAAAGTCATGTTTTGTCGTCTTCGTCTTTTTTGTTAATGGGCATAAATGTAATCATGCCCTGCACCTGATTGGCTTTTCCGAGTTCCGAGGCGCGATATAAGGGATCGCGAGCCTGTGAAATTTCCTCTGAATGATTCAAATAAGCTTGCACCATCTGAGCGGTATCTTCAGGATATTGCGCGGCAAGTGCATTCGGATCAAGGCCGTGCTGTGAAATGTGAGGGGATAAGGCTTGAAAACCACGCTGAAAATCCTCCGTGGAACCATTGAAGTTGGATTGAATGGCAGTATTTACAGAGGTCGAAAATCCAAAGTCTTGTAACTGGGATTGGGATTGAACCCCTCCAAAGCGTTGCATGCGTTCACCCAATTCAGCCTGTCTTGCGGACAGTTCATGCCCATGTGCCAGGGAGCGGTTGTATGCCGCAGGCGCATGCAATCCCATCGCATCCAATGTTCCCGCGCGTTGGGTCAATTGCTGCGCCGCGT
>CAZEGE010000289.1:0-1025 GCA_964511765.1 uncultured Anaerolinea sp. | reverse complement strand
CACAGCCCCAGGTTCAGGGTCCACCACAGCCAAAGGGATGCGATTGTCCGCGTTCGAATCGCCGCCCCCATTCTTGTATGCAAATCCCATAAAGAAGGTGAACGCGATCGGCATGGCAACCAGGAACAACAACGAGCGTTTGTCCTGCAACATCTGGGATAAATCTTTTAGGGCTAGATCAAGTATTCTCATAATATTTTCTCCAAATAATATGTAACCTTGAGCGACAACGAAGGGTCTCCTCCCTTTTGGCAGAGATACTTCGCTACGCTCAGCATGACAATCACCTAATTACGCAAACCGTTTCCTAAACATCATCGCGCCAACAATAAACATCACAATGCCTATCCCCACCATCACCGCAAACGGGACGAGTAAATCACCAGCGGACTGGCCGTCCATGACCATGCGCCAGGATTTGAGCACCCAGCCTTGCGGCGTGAAGTTGGCGATCATATTCATCGCTGCGGGCATGGCATTCGGCATGTTCGCTGTGAACAAACCGCCCAACATTCCCAGCGTGGTCAACCCGCCGCCCAATACTGGGCCGCCTTGTCGAGAGTTCTTCACGAATGCGATGAGCAACACGCCCAGTCCGGTCGCCGCGATGACTTGACCAGTCAACGCCAATGCGGCTCCGTTGGGTTCACCCCAGTTGATTCCGAAAGCGTAGTGACCTGCAATCATCAGCACAAGTCCCTGCAAGATGACGGTAATGAACACAGCCGCAAACTTGCCTGTAAGAATGGATGTGCGCTCAGTCGGTGTGGTAAACAGGCGCGCCAGTGTTCCTTCTTCATCTTCACGCAAAATGGACATCATTGAATACGCGCCTGTGAAAAAGGCAAAGAAGATCATCTGTCCAGCCATCGTCAAACCCATCATCTTTTGGATGGGGTTGGTTGCCTCAGTATCACTTGCCGATGGTGCGACAACCACGAACGCAGCTTGATCGGGATGGTGAAAGAGGTTGCGTTGAAAGTCAGCATACCAGGTTGTATAACGTTCAATCCAGGATGGGATTT
>CAZEGE010000288.1:0-1036 GCA_964511765.1 uncultured Anaerolinea sp. | reverse complement strand
GCGCACCGAAACCAGCCATGCGTCCCTGCTCGTCACGGATCGGAAACATGATGCGATTGCGAAATTTATCATAGCGTTTGCCATCTTCGCGTTCAACGAGCAAACCAACGTCAATCAAATCCTGTTCGAAATATTCGCGTTGTGTGAAGTGTTTGAGCGCATTGTCATACCCGGCGGGTGCATAGCCCAAACCAAAGGTTTCAATGGTCGCGTCGGTTAATCCGCGTTTTTCCTTCAGATAAGTGAGAACCGTATTGTTATCGAATAGTTGGCTGCGATAATAAATAACCGCATCTTCAAGTAGTTTACGCAGGCGCTCATAAGCCTCCTTAATTTCAGGCGACACGCGCTGAAACTCCTGCAATTGCACGCCTGCGCGGTCAGCAAGCTTTCGCAGGGCTTCCTTGAAATCAATCCCCTCGCGCTTCATCACAAATTTGAAAATATCGCCGCCCTCATTGCATGCGCCAAAACAGCGCCATGTGCCAGTCTCAGGCCAGACTACAAAAGCGGGCGAACGCTTGTTATCGTGGAACGGGCAGAAGCCGGTATAGTTCTTGCCCGCATGGCGCAGCTTCACACCGGCCTCGGAAACGAGGTCGACAATATCAATTTTGGATTTGACTTCATCAATGGTGGACATGAGGTGATTGAATTATAGACGCATTTGTCGAATCGGAAAAATAAAGCCGCAGAGCCACGGAGCCCGCAGAGTTTTTTCTCTGTCTTCTCCGCGTATCTGCGGTGAAAAATCATGTTTCGGGCTAAAACCCTTCGAGTTTGCTCAAATCAGCAATTCCTTTTGATAAGGCCGCAATTTTTTGCAGAAGACCCAGGCGATTCTCTTTCACGACTTGATCCTCGGCCATGACCAGCACTTTATCGAAGAAGGCATTGATGGATGGGATGAGTTTGACGACGATCTCCAGAAGTTCGTTGACGGTGGAGGGTTGGTCGTGGACAGTCTTTTGAAGTGCCACAAACAAATCTTTCTCTTCCTTATCCACAAAGACTTTCTCGCTGACTTTGAAGATTT
>CAZEGE010000287.1:0-1037 GCA_964511765.1 uncultured Anaerolinea sp. | reverse complement strand
GCACGCTTCGCAGTCAAATATATTTCTGGCTTCGAGTTTATTCTGCTCCCGGGTAGAATCCCCGCTCACCCGGCCGGCAAGGATGTGAAATGAACCTAAGGAAACTGCTGAAAAACATAAGCCGCACGGTCATCCTCCTGGTATTCGTATTGGTGGCTGCGTACCTCATCGCTGATGACGAGAAGACGACCCTCAATAACGAGGTACGGTCTGTTTTGCCGGGTCAGTTCGTGACGCTGTCGGATGGAGTGGTCCATTACGAATTGGCCGGTCCTGACGATGCACCAACGGTTGTCTTGGTGCATGGCTTCTCAGTGCCTTACTATATCTGGGATCCGACCATCGGCGCACTGGTGGATGCCGGATTTCGGGTGCTGCGCTACGATCTGTATGGCCGCGGCTATTCCGACCGGCCTGAGGTCGAATACAACCTCGACCTGTTCAGCGGACAATTGGAGCAGTTGCTTTCTGCGCTGGAGATGGACGAGCCTGTTGCGCTGGTGGGTTTGTCCTTTGGAGGACCAATCGTCGCCAGGTTTGCCAATCAACATCCCGACAAGGTCCGCAGCCTGGTTCTGATCGACCCGCAGGTCGCCCCGGTATCGACGGCAGAAATCTTCCCACTAAACATCCCTCTCGTTGGGGAATACCTGATGGCTGTTTATCTTGCACCGGTGATGCTGCCAAAATCCCAGGCAGCTGATTTCTACAGACCTGAACGGTTTCCGGACTGGGAAGATAAGTATCGTGTCCAGATGCAGTACACGGGGTTCAGACGAGCGATCCTCTCGACCATACGTAATATGGTTAAAGTCGATGCCATTGCAGAATACGAAACCCTTGGCAAACAAGGCACCCCAGTATTGCTGTTCCGGGGACAGGAGGATCAGACGATCCCAGCCGTGGACATGGAGACGGTGCGTAGATTAATTCCCGACCTTGAATTTCATTCAGTGGTTGAGGCGGGCCACATCCCGCACTATGAGCGACCGGAAGCAGTTAATCCACTCTTGATTGAATTCCTGAGGCGTGGGGAA
>CAZEGE010000286.1:0-1045 GCA_964511765.1 uncultured Anaerolinea sp. | reverse complement strand
GCCAATATTGTCATAAAAATGAATTTCCCCAGCGGGGATATAGACCACATCGCCTGCTTTTACTTCATGGATTTCGTCAGCGATCCCGATCTTCGCATGTCCGCGCAGGACATATTGTTCATGTTCCACCGTGTTGGTGTGACGCGGCATCCCGCCGCCGGGCAGCATGGAAAATTTCCGCAGGGCGAAATTTGGCCCTTCCTGTGACGAGATCAAGACTTGGATCCTTGTGTCTTTTCCAGCGGCTACGTTTTTGGCTTCGACATCGTTTGTATGTTTTACGGTCATGGTTACCTCGTGTTATTGGACTCAACGTCTCCTGACGTTGAAGGCTAAACGCCAAAGTCTGGAGACTTTGGACTCCTGAAAATAATCACAGCCCATGCTGAATCGCAATCACGGCGGCCTGTGTCCTGTCGGAGACATTTAACTTTTCCAGGATCGCGCTGACGTGGTTTCTCACCGTCCCCTCGGATAAGTGTAATCGAGCCGCGATCTCGCTGTTATTGATGCCTTTGGCGATCAATCGCAGCACATCCAGTTCGCGCCCGGTGAGTTTATCCGCCAAAATGGATGCGGGCTGGGTTTGTTTGCTGGCAACCTGATTGAGCAATTTGCCAGCGACGGCAGGGTCCACAAAGGACTTGCCTTTCATGGTCCCGCGGATGGCTTCGACGATCTTTTGGCGCGGGGTGTCCTTGAGCAGGTAGCCAGATGCGCCCGCGCGGACGGCGTCGAAAACCCATTCATCGTCATCATAGGTGGTAAGGACGAGGATTTTGATCTTGGGGAATTTTACGCGGATCTCGCGCGTGGCTTCGATGCCGTTCATGATCGGCATTTTTAAATCCATCAAAATCAAATCGGGTTGTTTTTGCGCGGCGAGTTCCACGGCTTCCGCGCCATCCTGTGCAGCGCCGACAACTTGAAAATCCTCTTCAAGGTTGAGGAGCATTTCAAGTCCATCACGGATCACGGCCTGGTCGTCGCAGAGCAGAATTTTCATAAAATTGTTTTACTCTGGTGGTTGAGCAGGGTTGAGCCG
>CAZEGE010000285.1:0-1065 GCA_964511765.1 uncultured Anaerolinea sp. | reverse complement strand
CCCCACAGGGGGATGATATTCGAATCCCGCCCTCCCCGCTAGCCAAAACACGTTCCGTAAAGAGCGTGTTTTTGTTTTCCAGACGAGCGCCCACAATTAGCTGGCGCAAGAAGAGTGGTTTCGGCCGCTCAATCCGCGGTTGGGCTCAAATGGGTGTTGGCTTTCAATTTAATTAAAAGGAAAATCATGGAAATCATTCCGCAGCGCAAATTGTTCTACGGTTGCGGCGTGGCTGTCGGCGGGGTGTAATCAACGCTTTGGATGTTAAGGTCGGAGAAGGATACTACTGCGGCGGTATTCCCAGCTGAACGGACAAACACGCCAATTGTGCCGCTTGGGAAGCTGGGATCAACGATGCTGAATTGAAAACGTCCGTTTAGGAACAGGCGCATTTCCTTGCCGACTGCCCAGACGCCAATGCGGACCTCGCCCGGCGCGCCGGGAGGGACATCACCGCTTGGGAGAGGTTGCTGTAAAACAAGCCGTGTCCCGCCGCTGATTCGTTCTGCGCGGACGGTGCCATTGCAGGCTAATGCGAAGCGATAATAGTTTATTACACTGGCGCGGACGAGCACTCCATAGTTGTCTTCATTGCGGCACAGGCTTGGGCGGGCTGTGATCTCGGCGTAATAATTATCGAGGATGAGGTCCTGCCTGAGGCTGAGTATGAACACCTGGCTTTGGACGGAGAGGGTCAGTCGGTTATTTTTTATGTCCGCGCTGGCTTGGTTGGATGCGGATATGTTCCAAAGCGAGGGGTCGGAAAAATCGTCGCTGAGGATTTCATCCCCAACTCCGGGGCGCATTTCCGGGGTGGGGGGCTGGGTGGATAAAACTTGCAGGGTGGGAGTGGCCGAAGCGGGGAACCAGTTTATGGTCGCGGTGGGAAGCGGGGTTTCCGTCTGGGTGGGGGGCAGGGGCGTGGCGAGCCATACGTCCAGGGTGGAACAGGACGTTAAGAATGTCATTGCGAGGAGGACGAGGGTCCAACGACATCGTGCCCGTAGGGTAAGCAATCTCCGTTTGAGTTGGGGATTGCCTCGAGCGGAAGAACGCCGTCCCCGC
>CAZEGE010000284.1:0-1079 GCA_964511765.1 uncultured Anaerolinea sp. | reverse complement strand
TAACTGAAGTTACGCAAGTGCCATAATTTGTAAATTCCAGTTGAAATTTTTAGGAATAACACAGTCGAAGAAGACTGAACGAATTTTATAAATAGTAGAAATGTTCATCATTATTCTGAAGGTCTCAAGTTGACAGAAGGCGATCAATACAAGGTAAATGTGATTGATCTGAACTATAGCTTGTCTTGAAGGACAACCTTCTAATCTTAACTCGGATTTTAGAATTCTGAAGAACTCTTCTATTGACTGACGATTTCTGTAAAGTTGTTTAACAATAGTAGATGTTAAAGAAAAGTCGCTTGTAGCCCAGTAATTGTCGTTATCTTTGACTACAAGAGCTTTAATGTTCTCTGAAAATCTACCAATATGATTGCCATAGCGATAGTCAAAGAAATCTTGAACTTGAATTCCATCTACAAGGCGATTGGATTTTATTTTTGAAATCCAATGCCACTTAAGCTTATGAACAGTTTTTAGCAATTTAGCAGCTGGGTAAAAAGAATCCATAAGCACATAGTCTGGTTTCAAGTGATATCTCCTTTTTGCTTCGAGTAATAACTCAATGGCTAAATCAATTTTTGTTTTGTTATCGTTTTTATTCCAAATGCGGAAACCAAGTGGGTAACGGGTCTTACCGTCGGTCCAGATAATAAAAACAACATTGATACCATAGAGATATTGCTTATCGCCGCTTGAATAAATCCAAGAGAGAATATCAAGTTCTTTGCTATAAGGTTTGGCAATAACAGTATCATCGATAATCAGAAAAGATTTCCTTGTTCTTGATTTAACACATTTAATCAAATGTCCATAACGCTTTTGTAAATACTTGTTCCATTTACCTTCAAGGAGAAGTAACCTTTGAAGTTTGTCGTGTGAGACATATGGATTTTTCTCGGAATCATAAATTATATTCCGGTTAAACTGCTCTGAAATCTTTGTGCAAGTTGGCTTAAGATTTCTAAAACAGATTGTATTCACATAAGCGAATAAGGCGGTTTGATAAATTAGTTTTTTCATCACTACTAATTTAACCCCTTATTTCGCTTGTGTTTATCCTTTTTGCGTAACTTCAGTTA
>CAZEGE010000283.1:0-1094 GCA_964511765.1 uncultured Anaerolinea sp. | reverse complement strand
CTTGGGAGCAGAGAAAACTCGAAGCCAGTGGTTTCTCCCAGGCTAAACAACCAAAATGCCTGAAAATGCCGCAGATCGGACGAGGGAGCGTCAAGCGACCATCGCCCAGCCAAAGCGAGAGCGCTTGGCATCCCCAGCATCCAGCCGCTCGCCCCGCACACGAAGTGTGACGGGGTGGTTGCTTTGTTGGCGGCTGAGTGGTTTAAGAAGTTTTTGCCACATGCATGTTCCTCAATCTTATTGCTAATTCAAGTTTTCCCGTAGAAAACGAATCTACTCCTAGTTCGAGACTTTTTTGTATTTCTCCTTCATCATCTAGATTCGAACCATAAACAATAAATCCGCTCTGGTGTAGTTTATCAACAAAGTCAGGAGTTATCAAAGCAATATTCAAGTGAACAACTTTTATCCCAAGCAAATTTGCCCAGTCGCTGATGTGTTTTTGGGCAATTCGAACTGGCATCCATTCAGATTGTTCGTAAAAAAACGTTCCAGTTAGTATATGTGGATTTAACTTCTTTGCTTGTACTAAAAGAGGGTAATGCGCTGTTGTCAATTCCACATCGTTGACTAAATCAAACTTCTCTACTTCTCGAATGACCCTTTGCAAAAATTCCAAACTTGAATCTTTCATGTCGATTTCAAATCGGATTTTCCCTCGGCAATATTCCAATACTTCGCTCAAAGTTGGCTTTGTTGTTCCGTGGAATTGCTTTCCATACCAACTACCCGAATCTAATGATCTTAATTCGGCTAGTGTTTGCTCGGAGACAATCCCTTCTCCGTCGTCGGTGTGTCCCAAGTTGAAAAAATGATGAATTATGAGTTTTTCATCTTTTGTGTAATGAACATCAAGCTCTATTCCATCAGCGCCTTTTGATATTGCGCTTTCAAATGCAGGTATCGTATTCTCGGGGAAACATTCTCTATCCCCGCGACACGCGACTACAAATGTTTTCTTATTCATAAATTTTCATTGTCGGTTTTGTCGCCCAACGGTTTGCGACATCGTCCCCGTAGGGGATACTGACATGGGTTTCGACAGGCTCAACCACCAGGGCGGGCACTTCGACACGGCTCAGTACAAGCGTGGA
>CAZEGE010000282.1:0-1094 GCA_964511765.1 uncultured Anaerolinea sp. | reverse complement strand
GCGTTGAAAGACGTCAATATTGAAATCCCCAAGAATCAGATCACGGTCATCATGGGACCCTCGGGTTGCGGCAAGACCACCCTGTTGAAAACATTCAACCGCTTTCTCGAATTATCGGACGGGACACAACTCACAGGTGAAGTTTTGGTGGATGGTCAAAACATCTACGACCGTGAAGTGGATGTGACCGAGGTCCGCAAGGTGGTGGGATTGCTGGCACAACGCCCGTCGCCTCTGCCGATGTCCATCTATGACAATGTCGTCTACGGAATGCACATCCATA
This sequence comes from uncultured Anaerolinea sp., assembly GCA_964511765.1. GTDB lineage: Bacteria > Chloroflexota > Anaerolineae > Anaerolineales > Villigracilaceae > Villigracilis. The sequence goes on along the minus strand of CAZEGE010000282.1, from coordinate 811 downwards.
GGATGAAAAAGGATCGCCAAGAATATGAAGGTGCGGTCCGACATTATCTTGAGATCGCAGGTCTATGGGATGAAGTCCACAAGCGATTGCACGACCCAGCCACCAGCCTCTCCATTGGACAACAACAACGCCTCTGTCTGGCCCGCGGCTTGGCCGTTGAACCAGAGATCATCCTCGGCGACGAACCCACCTCCGCGCTCGACCCGATCTCATCGCAGAACATCGAAAGCCGTTTGCTTGATCTCAAAGACCAATACACCACGGTCATCGTGACTCACACCCTGCGTCAGGCAAAACGCCTTGCAGACTATGTCATTTATATGTATCTGGGTGAAGTCATCGAAGCAGGCCCTGCCCATGAAGTGTTTTCCAATCCCCAACATGAAAGAACAAAACAATATCTTGAAGGGTTGTTTTAGTACTCATCTCAAAATGTTAACCGGTACTTCCAAAATATATGTCACAAAAGCCGCCCCTGAAAATGGCGGCTTTCCCTTCTCGTAACTGCCCATCCGTTCATTTTCCTCCTTCGCAGACAAGTCGTTATCCTTTTTTTACCAAATTCCCGGCAACAAACGATAGCGCGTTTGCTGCGCATACTCTTTGTATCCGGGTAGCTCTGCCTGCAAAGTTTGATCTTCCAATGCGGTTCGTACGATCATCACCACGGCCAGTAAAATGGCGGGGACAAATGCCCAAAGTGAATCCAATAGAATGGGAATGAATACATAACCAAGCAGACCGCCCGCGTAACCCGGATGCCGCACCATTCGATATGGCCCTGTGCTGACGACATGATGTCCGCGCTCGG
>CAZEGE010000281.1:0-1098 GCA_964511765.1 uncultured Anaerolinea sp. | reverse complement strand
AAGATACGGGGAAATATTATCCCTGCTGCGCGCCGCATGGCTGGATGGGGATGTCCAAGATAAAGATGAAGAACACAAATATTTGGATTCTATTTTGTAGATGGGAGCACAAAAATGGCACCTACCAAATTAAAAGGCCCTCAGTTTGTTCAATATTTTCAACCAGTAATAGATGCATTAATTTCTCTTGGTGGCTCAGGGCGCCCAGAAGAAGTTGAAGATGCTATAGCCGAGCAATTAGGTTTAAGTGAAGAAGATAGAAATGATCAAATTCCAAGTGGTCAATCTCGTTTTAGTAATAAAGTGAATTGGGCTAGATTTTATTTGGTTAAAGCTGGGCTAATTGATTCTTCTACGCGGGGTGTTTGGAGTTTGACTGAAAAAGGAAGGTCAACACACTTGGCCTTCAATGACGCCCTTGATATGTTTAATAGTATACATAAACAGTTTTCAAATGAAAGAAAAAAGATTAGACCTGAAAAAATTATGCCTGACGAAGAAGGAGAAAATCTTGAAGTAATTGATCACCGAGGCGAGCTTATTAACATTTTGTTGGGCTTGCCGGCAGACGGATTTGAAAGATTGTGTCAAAGATTATTGAGAGAATCTGGCTTTGAGAAAGTGCAAGTGACTGGTAAAAGTGGTGACGGTGGACTGGATGGTATTGGGATATTGCAAGTTAATCCATTTGTAAGCTTCAAGGTGTTGTTTCAGTGTAAGAGATATGTTGGTGCAGTGAACGTGTCCCAGGTTAGGGATTTCCGTGGCGCAATGATGGGCCGGGCTGATAAAGGAATTATATTAACTACTGGAACATTTACGGCAGATGCCCGCAAAGAATCTGTGCGTGATGGCGTTCCGCCAATTGAATTGGTAGACGGAGAGAAATTGCTTGATATGTTTGAGAACTTGGAACTGGGCTTAAAGCCAAGAAAAGCTTTTGAAGTAGATATGATATTTTTTGAAGAATTCAAGAAATAATCTCGGTTCACATACTTGTCTCAGCGCGTGATCTACTCATTTCTCTGTACCCCGCCTAAAGCCTGAAAAGAAGCGTAGACATCAATTCCTCGTTTAATGGAGTGGCGAAAGGTGCAA
>CAZEGE010000280.1:0-1134 GCA_964511765.1 uncultured Anaerolinea sp. | reverse complement strand
TTTGCATCATGTTTCCTGTCACACTTCAATTGCTTTGACTCTTTGCCATGATGAAAAGACAAAGAGCAATGCACTGGAGGCTTCCAAAATGCGCCCCACCGATGAAAGCCAGGTTGTGCTGATAAATGGTTGAATCGCAACCATCACGATCCCATTATTTAACAATACAAGCGCGCCCCACACGAGATTAACATTCCCGCGCGGCAGGTCTGACCTGAAGCGCGGCAAGATCCAATAGCCAACACCCATCGCCAGTTGCGCCATCCAGCCGAGTAGCAGGAATTCCATGTGCGCGGGCAGCAGGCTCCAGGTCCAGGGAGCGAACGGAATCCCCTTGTTCGCCAGGATGAGTCCGCCGAAGGTCAATCCCAAAAAGAGATGAATCAACGCGAATCGCACAAACCAGACACTCAAACGCGGCATTTACTTTTCCTTTATCCGCTGCCAAGTGTTGGCGATAAAAGCGGAGCCTGCAAGCCACTGCAAAATCGCCGAAAGGACAAGCAGTATGCCAAGCGATGCTTGAAACGGCTCGGCAATGGCGCGCAGGATTAAGCCGAGGTTCAACAGGGTATACGTGATCCAGCCCAGGGATTCATGTCCGCGCGGTTTCTCAGTTGAATATTTGGGAAACATCCAATAAACGACGCCGAAGATAAATTGAGTGAGCCAGCCGAATACCAGCAGGTGAATGTAAACTGGGGATAATCCGTTCGTCGCCCCTAATGCCAGAGCAATGCCGAGCGCCAATGCAAGCGCAAGATAAATCAGCGCGGTTTTGATGAAGGTGCGGGTGAGCAGCGGCATGGTTATTTCCCTGACAAACTCTCGCGAATGGAATATACCGTCATCCCGATGAACAGCAATATCGCAACTTCATTCAACAACCCACCCCACATGCGGAGGATGTTTAAGTTTGCATAATCAGCAATCACGCGCAGGACAAGCGATGCGTGCAATAAAACCAGGTGGATATAAAACGCGCGGTGAAAATTAATCGGCACGCCCAGGATGGCGGGGAAGATGATCGGCGCGTGACCGAAGATCATTGAGATGACAAAGCCGACGAAAACGACATGCAAAGCCGCGTCATATCTTGGACCTGCAACCTGTGCGCCAAAAATCAGGTTTAAT
>CAZEGE010000279.1:0-1138 GCA_964511765.1 uncultured Anaerolinea sp. | reverse complement strand
AATTTGTCCCGCCGCCGTAGAGGAAGAAAAGAACCGAGGTGGATAAAATATAAAAAGGGTGGGGACTGAGCGCAGGCCTGACGCCTTGTGCAATGTGCAAAGCCTGCAAGGCGGGTGCGGCTTCGGCGTCGTTGAGGGGCATGGCGCCGAGTTGGGTGAGGCGCAGTGCGAGGGCCAGTAGAAAAGCAAAGGTGTAGAGCCAGCCTTCGTATTTAAAATGTCGGTAGGTCATGGACGCAATTGTATCAAAGAGTTACGGCACTTCGTAAATAACAGTACCACCTTGCTGAAAAACAGGCTTGAGATATAACTGGAACTTCTCTTCATTGATCGGCATGGACACACGCTCGAGCGTACCGATGAAAATGTAACGAATATTGTATTGTTTAATGATGAATTGAGCTTCCTCCCAACGGGAGGTGGAGTAAAGTTTCATGACATCGTCACGGCGGGAGCCTTGCGGCGCAAAAGTTCCGCGCCACTGCGCTTCGTGACCGGGCCAGCCCAGCACGGTCTGCAGACCTGTGAACATGGAGACTCGGGCATAACCGCTGTAGCCATCCCCGACAGCTTCGGCAACGACGCCATTCGGCGCGTTGAGCAGGAATTCCAGCGCGGCGGCTTCATCCGGATTCTCGCGTTTGACACGCTCAAAGTCATTGAGGGTATAGCCAAACACGGGTTTGAAGTTGTTGGTTTTTGTCAACAAGCCAAGGGCTGGATATAACAAGCCTGCAAAAATCACAAAACCGATCAATACGCGGAAAATGGTGTTCGCGAATCCACGCAAATTTTGCAGCAGGATGCCCACGCCAAATGCCGCGGCGAGACTCAATAATATCCATGCCTGGTAGTAGAACTTAAAGACCGTGTTAATCCGATAACCAAATTGATCACGCAGATAGACAAACTCGGGGGCGAGGACCAGGAGGGCGCCGAAAGCGAGGAGGAGGAGAACGAAGTGATTAGCGGTATCGCGCCTAAAGGGTGTTTTTGATTTTAGATTTTCGATTTCAGGTTGACGAGTGGCTGCGAAGAGAAATGAAAGCGATGGAATCAGAACCGCAAACAGAGTGATCAGACTTCCGATGTAGGTTAATCTGCGCAAAGAAGTTTCGCCAATATATTGCGAGGCGGT
>CAZEGE010000278.1:0-1193 GCA_964511765.1 uncultured Anaerolinea sp. | reverse complement strand
AAATGGAATGGGTGAAGGTTCTGATGAATTCGCGCCAACGGCCTCCAGAAGAATTGTCCTATTTCATGGAGACTTATTCACAGGCAGTGGATAAACATATTAACGGCTCGGGCGCGCCGATCAAGGATTGGCTGAAAACGCAGGCTCAGCCAGCCAGTTAGATTGAACAAATATAAAACAAGCAATCCAAAAACCCAAAGGAGCTACACCAATGTCTGAAACAAACGATAAAACCTATTCAAAACTGCGTCTCTTCAACTTAATCATGGGATTCCTACACCTGATTCAGGGAGTATTTATGTGGATTGTCAGCAACGATACTACCTATCCCGTCTTTACAAATTTTCTCAATTTTGATACCGCCACTTTCTCGCTTTCCCCGCAAGCCAAACTATTCTACGAACTACCGCTCGGCCCCTCGGTGGCGATCTTCCTGCTACTCTCGGCGGTGGCGCACTTCTATCTTTCAACCATCGGCTACTCGCGCTACGTGGAAAATCTAAAGCTGGGCAAGAATCCTGTCCGCTTCTACGAATATGCCCTCAGTTCATCGCTGATGATTGTGCTGATTGGCATGTTAGCCGGGGTTTGGGACCTGGGCGCCATTCTCCTGATGTTCGGCCTGAATGCCATGATGAACCTGCTCGGCCTGCTAATGGAAAGCCTGAATCAGGGCAGAGAAAAACTGGACTGGACACCGTTCACTTTCGGTTCGATTGCCGGCATCATCCCCTGGCTGGTGATTTTCATTTACTTCTTCGGCTCCATCGCCTCCGGTGGGGAAGCCAAACCGCCCGCTTTCGTATACGCCATCATCCCGACGCTGTTTGTCTTCTTCAACACCTTCGCGGTCAACATGTACCTTCAATACAAAAAGATCGGGCCGTGGAAAGACTACCTGTATGGCGAACGCGCTTTCGTTATTCTCAGCCTGGTTGCAAAAACAGTCTTAGCCTGGATGATTTTTGCCGGCACGCTGGCTCCGGTATAGAACAAAAAATTGATACTTAAGGAGAAAATCTTGAAAATTGCCATCGTCACCGACAGCACCTGCGATCTGCCAGCTGAGGTCGTCAATCAACATGGGATCACTGTGATTCCGTTGAGTATCAATGTGGGCGACAAATCCTTTCTGGACGGAGTGGACCTTTCGCGCGAAGAATTCTATACCCAACTTCCCAATTTCAATCCGC
>CAZEGE010000277.1:0-1198 GCA_964511765.1 uncultured Anaerolinea sp. | reverse complement strand
CTAGTACTCCGCTAAGCTGAACATTTTACATAGATTATACTTGGCGGATGAGAACAAAATATCATATACACTTGTCCAAAGAAAATCGCCAAGAACTAGAAACACTGATCCGAAGTGGCGAATCATCGGCTCGCACTCAGACCCGTGCTCGCATTTTGTTGCTGACAGATGAGAGCCAGAAGAAGCAAAAAGGAACGGAAGAAATAGCATCTGCTTTAATGTGCTCTTTGCCAACCATCACAAATATTCGCAAGAAATTTGTGGAAGGCGGATTGGAGAATGCGCTGTATGACAAACCGCGTCCGGGTGCCATCCCCAAGATCACAGGAGAAATTGAGGCGCAATTAACGCTGCTGGCTTGTAGTGCGCCGCCCGAAGGCAGATCACGCTGGACATTGCAACTGCTGGCAGACAAACTGGTTGAATTGAAGTTGGTAGACAGCATTAGTGATGTCGCTGTCATGCATCGGCTAAAAAAAATGAACTTAAGCCTTGGCTCGTAAAGTCTTGGGTGATTGCCAAACCATCGGCGCAGTTCGTGGCGAAGATGGAGGATGTGCTGGCAGTTTATGAGCGTCCGTATGACTCAAAACGCCCTCTCGTATGCGTAGATGAAACCAGCAAAACCTTGCACGACACGCCGCGTGGCACATTACCGATTGAAGCAGGACAGCCGCCGCGCCAAGACTATGAATACGAACGCAATGGCACCGCCAATATTTTTATGGCAGTTGAACCTTTGATTGGCAAACGAAAAACTTTCGTAACCGATCAACGCACCAATCAGGATTTTGCAGAGTTGTTACGCTACTTATCTGATGAAGAATTTCCTGACGCAGAAAAGATCGTATTAGTCACGGATAATCTCAATACACATTCTCCAGCATGTCTGTACGAACGGTTTGAACCTGCTGAAGCCAGGCGACTGGCGCAACGCTTTGAATGGCATTACACACCGGAACATGGCTCTTGGTTGAATATGGCTGAAATTGAATTGAGCATCCTCAGTCGTCAGTGTACGAATCGCAGGATTCCCGATAAGCAAACTCTTGCCAAAGAAGTTGCCGCTTGGGAGAGAGACCGTAACAATTTAAAGGTGCAGATCCATTGGCAATTCAAACCTGATAATGCTCGCATTAAACTCAAGCGGCTTTATCCCGTCACAATTATAAAATAACCAAGTTAGTAGTGTACTAGG
>CAZEGE010000276.1:0-1205 GCA_964511765.1 uncultured Anaerolinea sp. | reverse complement strand
TCGAAACCAACAATGAAAGTCAAACAGAAAATTAAAAATAAACTATTTACTGGTGGTTTCGATACGCCCTCAGCTATCGCTTCGGGCTACTCAACCACCGAGGATTAGTACTCAACTTAAATCGAGCACACTATCAAGTCCGCGACGCAGGCCAGCAAAAGTATTGACTTTGCGAATTGCCAGAAGTGATCCATCCACGTAGGGTTGGGCGCTACTGCCTGCGTCGTGACGAATAGTCAGTTTTTGGTCGGGCATGCCAAAAATGATTTCCGCCGAGATGGTGTACCCAGGCAGGCGGATGGAATGAACTTGTGAACCTGTCAAACGTGCGCCGCGTGTTTCTACGACGCCTTCAGTTTGCTCCAGAGGAACAGTCAATTCCGAAGGTCGAACCTTGGACAGGCGATAAGCCAATTCGCGCACGGTTCCGCTGGGTGAGTCTTTTTTGCCATCACTTGCATAATCTATGATCTCCCACTGGGGAATAAATCTGGCGGCAATTTCAGAAAACTTCTGCAACAAGACAACAGTCAGCGCAAAGTTGCCAACCGCCAATACGCCGCGTTGTTGTCCCTCGGCGGCCGCCGAAATTTCTTCATAGTCGGCGTCTGTTAATCCTGATGTTCCAATAACCACATGTGCTCCGTGTTGTAATGCAGTCAGCACATTTGATTTGGCAACATTGGGTTTTGTGAACTCGAAAAACACATCGCATGGATGCGCTGCGAGCGCTTCCTGTGCGGTTGCATACACGGGGCAGGTCAGGCGCGGCTCTGCAAGCACATCTCCCAGAGTGCGTGTGGCATGTGCGCGTGATACCGCAGATACAAGCGTTATATCATCAGATTGGACTATTGCGCGGGCTACGGCCGAGCCAGCCCAACCAGTAGCGCCGGCAAAACAAACACGAATTGTCATTTTATAAATACTCCGTTGGTTGAGTAGAGCGAGTGTTCTTCTCGCTCGTATCGAAACCAACACGTTACATAAAAACTTTAACTTTGGTTCTAACTGGTGGTTTCGATACGCCCCTCAAAGAACATTCGGGGCTACTCAACCACCAACGTTTATTTATTACTCGAACTTAATATGCAACTCTTTCAACTGCTTCGGCTCAACACTGGAAGGCGCGTCAGCCATGACATCGCGACCCGCTTGATTTTTGGGGAAGGCGATCACTTCGCGGATGTTGGGTTCGTCCGCGA
>CAZEGE010000275.1:0-1206 GCA_964511765.1 uncultured Anaerolinea sp. | reverse complement strand
TATGGGACTTTGCGACGAAGAAGCATCCTCCATATTTGAATTATCAGAAGATGACATCCCGTCACATTCCGATTGTGGTGTTTGAGATGGTTGAATAGATATTGTTTCTTAAGACGATGATTTTGTGAGGACGATATGAATCTTGACTTGCAGAAATTGATGGGATCTGTAGCTAATCTGCACGATCAAATCGGGCAGTTTATCAACAAAACTAACTCTCAACCCGCCCCAGACTCTTATGTTATGAATGAGCGATACTCTTTCCCGCGTGAAGAATCAGTTATGACCGCGCATTCTCAAGGTTGGTTATTGTGTGAAGCGGCTGCGGATCAGCTTATGGGACTTACAAAGCTGTTGACCGAACCAGTTCAGACTATAGCACCTTGGACAAGCGTTAGAGCATTGATAGAAGCCAGTGGACTAGCTGCGTGGTTGTTGAATCCAAATATTGATGTAGCAACTCGTGTGCAAAGAAGCTTTGCTTTTCGATTTGATGGATTAAATGAGCAGGTAAAGTTCCTACGTGCCTTGGGCAATGAAATAGAATTGGCTAAAGCCATCTCTCGCATCGATTACGTTGAACAACTTGCGTTAGAACTTGGTTATCCAAAATTCGAGAAAGAAGGTAAGAGAATAGGGATTGGGCAAATAATGCCAAGCATAACTGAAATAGTTCGGCAGGAATTAGACCAAGAGGCTGTTTACCGTTTGAGTTCAGCTATGATTCATGCACACGGTTGGGCGATTAGCCAATTGAGCTTTAAGAAACTAGAAGAAGCGACGGTGGTTGTAAATGATGAAAATGGAAATAGTTTTGCGGTTACAGCATTGGCAAAACACATGGATCCAACCTCAGTTATTTATCTTTCACAAAATTCTGTGATTTGTTTTGCTCGATCTGTTTGGTTTCAGAGTCTTTTATTTGGATGGGATTTGGATATTTTGCGAAACATTTTGAACGAAAATTTTGATGCAATGAGTATTGTGGAGAGTAAACGATTTTGGAATTAGCAATATAACCTGCTGCCTTATATTGTGTTTCTTCTATGATAAAATCCCCGCACTAAACACAAAGGACGCCTTGGGGGAGCACCGAGCCTTTGTGAATCTATATTTATTTTGGAGAACAACTTATGCCACGTCGTTCACTTACTCGTCTTTACAAGGACGAGTTCACTGGCTATTCACTTGCCAAATTTCAACAGG
>CAZEGE010000274.1:0-1228 GCA_964511765.1 uncultured Anaerolinea sp. | reverse complement strand
TAGCGTAACCGTGAACGAAACGGTAGCGTAGTCCCGCTTATCGTTCCTAACCGCCTTCCTGATTCCGCCTATCCGTCTTTCCGCCTAGGGCCAGTCGTCCTCCCGTGGCTCGAAGGTCGAGACGATCTCCACCTTGGCGAGCGGGGCGATGCCCTTCGGGTGAAGGCCGATGTCCACGATGACCCCCGCTACCTCTGAGACCAAGGACTTCGACGCCATCCACGGGGTTTGGGCTTGGAACGAGGCGAGCTGGACGGCGAAGACGTTGCGGTATCGCGGCAGGATAATGGCCTTGTGGAAATTGCCGATAAGCGAAACATGCGGCTTGCGGGCAGGGTCCAGGGACTCGATGTGCTTCTGCGGCTTGTAGCTGTAGGCGTAGGCCGTGCCCGAGTCGAAGTGGAAGACCTCGATCAGCGTGTCCTTGAACGTGAGGTACCCGAGGTCTTGGCCGAGGTATGTCGTATCGTCGCGCCTATCGCAGAGCGCGCGGATGATGTCGGGTCCCCCGTCGTCTTGCCACCAGCGATCGTGGTTGCCTCCGATGATGTACCAGGGCTTGCGGGTCCGTGGCAGAACCTCGGCTGCGTAGTCCAGCATGGCGTTGTAGTCGTGCTTGAACACCTCATGGGGGTTCTTGTGCCGGCGCACGGGGCCGTCCTCCAGGTCGCCAGCGTGGATGAACGCATCCACCTTGGCCGTTCGGTCGGCGTACGTACAGAACTCCCGAAGCGCAGTCAGTTGTTGGTATTTGGACCCGAAATGCGTACAACTGACTACCGCGAGTTTCAGTCTATCCCCCTTACCGAGGTCGCCGACATCCACCGTGACCGACCCTTGCGGCCGGGGCTTGTGGACGATGTACCCCGCTCGCTCGGCGGCGGCGATGGCATCGTCGAGTTCGCGCTTCTGCTCGGCCTTGGACTTCGTTTTAGCCAGGTTCTGAGCTAGAACGTCCGCGAACTCATCCATGATGGCGGGCGTTGACGTAGTGGTCGGAGATGTTGTGTGCGCCTACGTCTTGCACTCCGACCTGCTTGAGGGTCTTGGCGAAGGCCGCCCATCCCCTTATCCCTGCCCTCACCTGCTCGTCGATGACGGCGACGATCTCAGGCGGGGTGGCGCGACAGTAGATGCAGCTTCCCGGCTGGCGCAGCCCTACCAGGTTCTCGGCTAGAGCGGCTGCGAAGTCCTTGGCGGTTCCCCGGTCTGCCATGCCTTCGTCCTT
>CAZEGE010000273.1:0-1236 GCA_964511765.1 uncultured Anaerolinea sp. | reverse complement strand
CGCGAGGGGTGTGGTTGATATAGATCACGATGAGAACCAGTTACAGATCGCCATCGCCTCCCAGACATATTTTGGCTTTTCGTATCGGTGGATTACATTTTCTTCAAGAAATTGGATGTCCCAGTCTTTAAGAAAGACCCGCACACTATTTTCATCGAAGAACCGTTTTGTGCTCCTGCCCATATTGTAAAAATTTGACTCGATCTCCAAAGCGGACGATGAACCGCGATGACGATCATTGGTCGAGTTGAAGCGGGTGATCAGCAAGCCGCCGTTCTTGATGCAGCGCTTGAGCTCAGAGGATATTTGCAAGGTGACAGCCCAGGAAAAATAATGCAGGCTGAGGCTGGCAATGATGACAGAGGCGCTGCCCTTCGCAAATGGAAACGGCTGGCCGATGTCCATCTGGAGGATGTCCGCTCCTGAAGCGGATGCTTTACATTCAACCAGGTTTTCCCTCGAGATATCCATGGCCACGACCTTGCATCCCGCTGAAAGCAGATCGACCGTGTCCCGTCCATTTCCGCAACCGAGTTCGAGCACATATCCACCCGCCGATTTTTCCTGGATCATTTCCAGCCATTTCTCCAACCAGGGATCATGATTCATGATAACAAGTATACGACAAACAGGCACGTCACATGGACATGCCTGCTCTATTGACTCGAAGAATTTACCCCGCCTTCGTTTCTACAACTTTTTCCTTCAACCAAAGATTGACCATGGTTTCCACTTTTATGCCGCGAAGATGGGCCAATCCTTCAATATCTGAAAGCAAATCTGGCTCAATAGGAATTGCGACGGCAACGTGAAATTCGACATCGGGCGCGTTGGGATCGTCGAATTCGGTAAAGTCGTGCTTGTCCCAGAATTCGCCCATTTTTCAGGGGAAACGGTCTTGGAAATGGAACTTTTATTTGCGGGCATTGGATTTACGCTCTTTCTGACTCATGTCGCGTGCGCTAATCATAATCGCTGTGTTGTCACTAGGTTTGAAGATGAAGAAAGCTGACAAGTACCGTCCACCGAAGGTTTGTCCGAATGCGGCATATACATTTTCGTCTTCATGGAAGCGATTTCGACAAGCTCAATCCACCGCCTGCGGGCTGGCGCAGTGAGTCGAATTTATCCCGACGGTATCATGGACAGTCAGATGCCATATTCCCGCGAAAGGCTTACGCTGCGAGTCGCAGTTTTTGGAAGGTATAATGTGGACAGGAAATTATCCCATGGCGT
>CAZEGE010000272.1:0-1288 GCA_964511765.1 uncultured Anaerolinea sp. | reverse complement strand
ATGTGGTCTGACCTTGCTGGCTTTAACGGGAGACAGGCAGAAGCAAGGCAGGCAAGACAAATTGAGCAAAGCGTATTTTTAAATGCGCGACGTGTGATGGTCACAACACCCGCGATGAAAGATTATGCCATCAAGCAATATGCTCTTTCGTCAGAACATGTGCAGGTCGTTCCAAACTATGTCTTAACTGATGTGTTTTCACCGGACTCGCAAAAAACACAACTCAACCGCATTTGTTTTATTGGACGCTTGAGTGAAGAAAAGAACCTGCCTGCGCTTATTCAAGCCTGCGCCGGGTTAGATGTTGAATTGATATTGATCGGAGAAGGTCACTTGCGCCCATCCTTGCAGGAATTGGCTCGACAATTAAATGTAAATACAAATATGCCCGGCAATCTGCCTCATCGTCAACTTCCTGACATGATCCGTCAATCCTCCATCTTCGCACTGGTATCACCGCACGAAGGCCACCCCAAATCATTGCTCGAAGCCATGTCTTGTGGTACTGCTGTGCTCGGCGCAGATTCTTCCGGCATACGCGAACAGATCGTTCACGGCGAAACCGGCTGGTTGTGCGGAACGGACGCGCAGAGTATTCGGGCGGGCATCCAGCATTTGCTGGGAGACCCTCAACTGAGGCAAAGGATTGGCGTCAACGCGCGTCGTTTTATCGTGGAACACTATTCACTCGACAAGATTGTTGAAATCGAGTACAACCTTCTGAGAGAAGTTGCCAGCGGATCAAATCCATGAGAGCCAAAATCAAAGAACTGATGCGGCGGTTGATAACCCGCTTCACAGACCTGTATTCGGATGAACAATTCACAGGTTTTGCCTTTGAACTGATTGCGCGCCGTGCCAACATGCTCCCTCCCGCGCAGGCTCTTAAACTTCTCTTTACGTTGGACGCCATGTTATACCAGGTGCAGGGACAAAAGGCTGTCGAATATGACGGCGGCATTCACACCAAACATCGCCACATGAAATATCACGATTTCTTTACAAACAGAATTGGCAAAGATGATCGCGTAATTGATATTGGTTGTGGCATTGGCGCGGTGGCATATGATGTGGCAAAGACCGCCGCGCGAGTGGTCGGCGTTGATTTCAATGAAAACAGCATCCAGACCGCGCGCGAACGATACCAGCATCCGCGCCTCGAATTCCGTGTCGGCGATGCATTGGAAGCTTTGCCCAATGAAAAATTTAGCGTGGTCATTCTCTCCAATGTGCTGGAACATCTGCCGGGCCGCCCCGCCTTTTTGCGCCGTGTGCATGAGACCCTGAG
>CAZEGE010000271.1:0-1302 GCA_964511765.1 uncultured Anaerolinea sp. | reverse complement strand
ACGGCTGGGATAATCCGTCCAAAAGCTCTTATACGGCTGCGGCATATCCCCTGTTAGCCCGCCCCTTGCACATTTATCACAGGTGAACATTTCTGGTTATGAATGAATATGTATTAATTGGCGCTTCCATTTTGTTGCTAATAAGTGTTCTTGTTAGCAAAATATCCGACCGTTTCGGAATACCCGCACTTTTGTTATTCCTAATATTGGGAATGCTGGCTGGGTCTGACGGATTTGGCGGAATATACTTTGATGACCCTGCGCTGGCACAATTCATAGGTATCATCGCGTTGGTCTTAATTCTATTTTCTGGTGGACTTGGCACAGAATGGCATCAGGTTCGCCCTGTTTTAAAAGAAGGCTTGCTTCTATCTACTTTTGGAGTTCTTATTACTGCGGTAGTGGTAGGTCTTTTCACAAGTGCGCTTCTTGGTCTTTCACTTCTTGAAGGTTTGCTACTCGGCTCAATAGTTTCATCCACAGACGCGGCGGCAGTATTTTCAGTTTTACGTTCTCAAGGCATTGGTCTCAAGGGAAAACTTAAGCCATTGCTAGAATTAGAGTCGGGTAGCAATGACCCTATGGCGATATTCCTTACCATAGGTCTGATACAGTTGATAACACAGCCAAGTTCATCCCCGTTAAGCCTAATTGGACTGTTCATCCAACAAATGCTCATTGGTGCAGTAATCGGATATGGCATGGGCAAGGCAATGTTATTTTTAGTTAATCGCTTAAGGTTAGGACATGAAGGTCTCTATCCCGTCTTGACTTTATCACTAGTACTTCTTGCATTTGGAATGACCGACTTTATAGGTGGTAGCGGATTTTTGGCAGTCTATCTGGCTGGTATTGTTTTAGGGCAACAAGATTTTCTACATCAGAAAAGTCTTTTACGTTTTCACGATGGCTTGGCATGGATTATGCAAATAGCCATGTTCCTAACGCTAGGATTGCTTGTTTTTCCTTCGCGCCTTGTTCCGATAATAAGCGTTGGTTTGCTTATTGCAGGATGTCTGATGTTTATTGCTCGCCCTATTGGCATCTTTATTAGCCTGTTGCCAAGCGTGTTGAATTGGAAAGAAAAGACCTTTATATCTTGGGTAGGCTTACGTGGCGCACTCCCAATTATATTAGCGACATTTCCATTACTTGCACAACTTGAACAAGCCAACTTAATTTTCAACATAGTTTTTTTTGTCGCGTTAACATCAGTCTTATTGCAAGGAACTTCGCTGTCGCGTGTTGCCAAATGGTTAGATGTTGATACGCCAGTCATACCGAAACGGGTATACCCTATAG
>CAZEGE010000270.1:0-1322 GCA_964511765.1 uncultured Anaerolinea sp. | reverse complement strand
CAGAGCCTCAACTATTCGTCAACCATATTCTTCCAGTCATACAGGCCGACATCTTTTCTATTCTTTGCAAGCTCCATCGTTCGATCCGTGAAGCCTGATCGGGAGCACAGTCCAAATAAGACTGTTTGCCCAGGTCAACTACAATATGTATTTTGCGGGCGCAATATTAATTCTGCCGCTGGCGTTATTATCTTTCTTCCTGAACAAAACGTTTGTTTTTTCCACCGCACAGCGATAAAAAATTCTTAAATATTCGCCTATTTTTCTTTCCTCTTTGCAGCCCACAGGATCAAATTCTACGGTCTGTCGCACGAAAGGCAAGTCGAATTTCCGCTGTTCAGGAAGTGTTGTATTGGTTGTGGCGGTGTTTCAACGAACCCAATTCACAGCAACTAAATACTATTGGTGCAAGCTGTTTAGGTAGACAATCTGCGGTCAATTAGATTTCTGTTCAGGTTTCAGACATTACTCAAACTTCAACGGATAATTTTCTGGATGTTTCAGCGCTTCGAGTTCGATGTCAATATCGAGTTGTTCCCAGTAAAAATCCCCGAAGTGTTCGGTGAAATCGAAAATCTGCTTGATGGTTGCTTTTTTGAAAGCGGGATATTGCTCAAACGAGATTAAGAACTCGCCATCGTTGGTCAACAGCCAAAAGCCGTCTTTCTCGATACTGGTAATTTGGCTCTTTACAGCCGCATCACTTTGGGAAATGTCTGCGCCATTCATTGGTAAACTTCTCCTGATTCTCTTTAACCAACTGCTCGATCTCGTTCAATTCATGCACTCTGTATCCTTGATAATCCGACAACGCAATGATCGGTTCCAGCCAAAACTTTGCCCTGCCTCGTTCCGATGAAACGTGAACGTGCATGCGAGTTTCCTCGTTGCTGTTGAAATAAAACCGATACGCTTTTTGGCGGTGAATTGTCGGTGACATGCGTAAATTATACCTTCTTTGAAAAAACAGGAAGGTTGCTTTGCTCCGCTCGCAATGACATATAATTCCGACAGTGTTAGAATTAAATCACGCAACCTGTATACTTGATTACCTGCTTCCCTGTGTACTTGCGTCGCCGTGGCGCCGTGGCGACATATACCTGTCTACAATTATGGAGAAAACCATGACTGACCAAACAACCAACTGGGTCGAAAAAGATAAAAAGCAACTGCACCCTGTTTGTCATCCCAAAAGCCATGCCAACCCACTGGTGATCGAACGCGCTGAGGGTGTGCAACTGAACGTAACAGCCATAATGACGCTTAATCAAGTGCGTGCAGTTTCAATAGCGTTGACAGACCATGCTCCTTCGTACATTTCA
>CAZEGE010000269.1:0-1328 GCA_964511765.1 uncultured Anaerolinea sp. | reverse complement strand
TGTCATGCGCCAGCCCATGCAGGGTGCGCACGCGATATTTATAAAGCGCCTGAACCGGGTTCTCGAAAAAACCCTTGATTCGATTTTCGAAATTATCCACCGCCGAGTTGACCAGCGTGACGATCAGCACCTCCTGCCCATCCTGCAGGACGTTGCCATGAATGATCTGCGCCGCGAGCGCGGAGAGGATGTGCGTCTTGCCTGCGCCAGGCACGGCGGCAATACCCAGCCGCCCGCCTGTGTAGCGGAGGATGTTTTGTTGGGAGGGGCGGGGGGAGAAATTAGGTGTCATGTGTCGAGGTGTCAGGTGTCAAGTGTGATGAATGAAAATCTGTATGTGATAAGTTGGTAACGGCTCATAGTTAAGCCATAAGATTTTCATCGTAAACTAAAAAATATAAACTGTCTAAAAGCAAAAATACTCTTAGTGAATTTATTTTGTTTGCATAGTTGATATGAATTCCATGGAGAATTGCATGGCGATTCATAAAATCGCTTTCCCTTATATCCTCTGATTTCAACCATAAAGAAAGTTTATCGGTAGTAAAGTATTCAGGTTTTATTCCTTTATACAAGCTTGTTGCGAATTTGAGTAAAATGTCTTTTGTTATATTATTAAGGATGTCGGGGTATTCTTGCTGTATTGTTTCATCAAATAACTTGTAAGGTTTTCCTCCTCCTTTTCCAGTTATGCTACTTAATACACCCTCTGCTTGAGGTAACAAGGCTGGTATGGATAATGTGTATTTTCCAGCTTTATGGGCATCAAAGGCATCGTGAATAATGTGTTTTCTTTGAGCAAAAGGGTGACTAACTTCCCATGATGTAATCATCTCTTGAAGCATTTCCAAATCATTTTTTTCAAAGTATTCAAGAAATACTTCTTCTACCGCTTCAACCCTGGTGTCTTTGTTGTTTGCTAATTCCTTTACTTTAAAAATTAAACTGTACGGCATTGATGGGGTAATCCATAAATTCGACTTCTCTAATAATGGAGCTATGATTTCTGCGTCAGCCTCGACAGTCTTTAGCATAACCTCAAAATTTTCTGCTATCTTTTCAAGCTGTGGTTGTAATGACTGAAAAATTTGATTAAAAGCTTCGGTTAATTGCGGCTGAATACTTGCAAAATAAGCATTACCAACCTGCCTCATATCTTCAAATATTTTCTCCAACATTGGTGTAACTGCTTGATTCATCGCTTTACCAATTCGTTTCCATTGTTCATCATTCATTTTCGCTTCCTTCTTGTAAAACCTTCTGAACAACCATCAAACCCTAAAGGTTTTCCGCGTGAACCTTCGTCACCTCTGGCGGGATGGTTTTGC
>CAZEGE010000268.1:0-1329 GCA_964511765.1 uncultured Anaerolinea sp. | reverse complement strand
AAGCCCGTATTACCCTGGAAGCCAACAGCCGCGCAGACTATCGCGAAAGGCTGGAGGAAGAATTAGCCGCTTTCCACAATTCTGAAATGTGGCGCGCAGGCGCGGCGGTGAGATCGTTGCGACCGGAAAATTGGAAAAAGTAGACAAGTAGACACGAAAACAGGTAGACAGGTAAACAAGGAAGTAGCCTAATGCAAACGATGAAAGATTACAAAGCAGACTTAAATCAGCGTTACTGGGAGTATCAAAAATCTCCCCAGTTTAGCATTTTTGAGCGTCCCTATGCCGATGATGGACGCCCGCCTGTTTTTATCAGAAGCGAGGGGGCGTGGCAAAATGTCATCGTCAATCCTGACATGAGTGAGGCGAGCGAGCAGAAAAAGGAAAAATTGTTTGACCTTATTCCAAAAGGTGAATGGCACAAATGGTTTGGCAGTATGAACAGTTCACAAGCGCTGGCGCAGAGTGTATTAGGAAATTTGTTTGTGTATGGTTCCTTGCATTACCTGTCTGAATTAAAAGATGATGAAGGAATGGATTTGTTTGGCGAAGCAAAAATTTCATCAGATAATTTTGAGATGGAGTACAAAATAAATTATCTTGGTGAACCGCGTCGCACGAGCCTTGATGGATATATTTCTGGAGATTATCGAGTAGCCATTGAGTGTAAGTTTACTGAACCAGAAGTAGGTCCTTGTTCGCACACAAGGTCAAACTCAAAAGACTCAAAACCTCCTTGTAATGGTGCTTATTCAATGCAAGGAGGAAAGGAGCGCTGTTTATTAACTGAAAAGAAAATTAAATACTGGCAGTACGTGCCTCAATTGTTCAAGTGGAAAAGTGATAGCGATATAGACCCATGCCCGCTGAAACTGAACTATCAATTAGTAAGAAATATTTTGGCAGTAGGCGTCAAGCCAAACGGAACTGTGTCTCTTATTGATGGACATGTTCTGTTAATTTATGATGAACGAAATCCGGCCTTTAAACCAGATGGGGATGGTTTCAATGCTTACACAAAGACACGAGAAGCATTGCAAAAGCCGACCATGTTACGAAAATGCAGTTGGCAACGTATTGTCAAACATATAAGAGAGAAAAATACTTTGTCTTGGCTAACGGAAAGCCTTGATCAAAAATATGGGTTGTAATCAGCCGATCTGTGTACGTGTCCACTTGTATACCTGTCTACCTGAACGGAGAAACTTATGCCAAATAACTATGTAAAGATTTTCGATACAACTTTACGCGATGGTGAACAGTCGCCGGGCGCGACGATGACCTCTACTGAGAAGTTGGAATTGGCGCATCATCTTGCGCGCCTCGGCG
>CAZEGE010000267.1:0-1330 GCA_964511765.1 uncultured Anaerolinea sp. | reverse complement strand
TGCCGCAGGCCCTCAATGGGTTGGGAGGTTCCGTCTCCACATGGGGTCTGCCTAAAGCGCCATCGAAAACGTAATCGGTGGAATAGTGGATCAAAACGGCGCGCAGGCATTGGGCTTCTTCCGCCAATACGCTGGGCGATTTGAAAGCCAAAAACCACCTTCACTCATTTTCTCCCGCTGTTCTCAAAGCTTCCTGAACCACTGCCAGGCTCAAGCGGAAACCACCCCGAATTTGTAAAGCATCCAACTGTTCGCGCAGATTGGCGATAAGATCAACCCGCCTTGCCCACAGGAGCACGCCCACCGTGCCAAGAACTTGAAGCTCCAACTGTTGGGCCGCCCGGCGAGCGCGTTTTTCATCAAGCAAAACAACGCTCAAGCGTTCCTGTCGTGCCAGCGCGATCGCCTCTGCCTCGCCTTCGTCCAGTTCCCCGCGTAGTAGAGATACGAAACTTCTGTCTGTAACTTCACAGACAGAAATCCATTCAGCCGAGGCAATCTCACCAGCGCCAGAGCGCCCCTGTCCATTCTCGACAACCTCCTGCCAGACAGCTTTTGGAATCAGAATACCGCTTGGGAAGCGCCGGGAAAGCAGACTGTGTTGACCGATGGAGCTCAGACTGATCAAAACCGATGAGTCAGCAACTGCCTTCATCCCAATTGATCCAGCGTCTGCAGGTCTTCATGGAGATCATCTACATCATACTGACGAGCGATCCCCTCTTGAGCCAGGAGAAAATGAAACTCCCATTTATTCAATTGAGCCAGTTCCCGAGCCTTACCGAAGGGTAACAGACTTTTTTGATACAGGCGCACTGCAAGTTCTCGTCGCAGCCGGGACTCTTGTTCGTCGGCCGGCACCCGCAAAGCATCAATAATATTGGCAGGCATTTCTAAAACGATGTGGCTCATTTTTTCACTCCTTCCATGGCAATTCGCAGCGCCGCCTCCCAGGGAGACAGGCGCAACCCAAAGGTGGCGGCGAAGTTATCGCAATCCAACACCGAAAAGAGCGGGCGTTGCGCAGGGGTTGGAAAATCGCTCGTCAAAGCAGGTAAAATCTTAATTACTGTCTATCCTTGTCGTTTTGAAATCAATATTATTATAAGCGCTAATTCAATTCGACTGACAAAGCCGTTACCTGCCAAGTGGTACAACCCTTTGTGTTCGAATAGATAGCTATTCCCACACACGATAATTTGGGCGATCGCCTCTACCAACATGCGCTTGTCTGCGTGCGGTCACACAAAAGCAGACGCCCAGGTGGGGCTGCTGATCTGGTCAGCTGCAATGCCTGTCCTGAGTGGCGCCATTGGCGCCATCGAAGGGC
>CAZEGE010000266.1:0-1367 GCA_964511765.1 uncultured Anaerolinea sp. | reverse complement strand
AGCAGAAAAGAAACGTCTTAACCATGATTTGAAGGATTGAAGGATTGCCATGATTGGGAGTCGAGAATTAACATGAAACACGAAGATTTGACCCGCCGCATTATCGCCGCAGCCATGAAAGTCCACTCCACGCTTGGTAACGGTTTTCAAGAAGTCATCTACCAGCGTGCGCTGGAAATTGAATTCCCCTATCACAACCTCGCCTTTGAACGTGAAAAGGAAATGTCCATCTTTTATCGCGGACACGAGATCGGTACACGCAGGGTGGATTTCTTCGTTGAGAAATTAATCATGGTCGAACTCAAAGCCGTCATCCAACTGGAAGACGTCCACCTTGCCCAAGCTATGAATTACCTCGAAGCGTATAATATGGAAATTGGTCTGCTCATTAACTTCGGCGCGAAGAGTCTTCAATTCAAGCGCGTACATAACAACAAGATACTTGACCATGAAATCAGAAAAACATTTTAACCATGATGGAAGGATTACAGGATTACCATGATTGGGAATCTTTCGAATCACGGTGATCAATCATGGTAATCAAGCAAATCAGGAAAATCACGGTTAAGACAAAAGGCGGACACAATGGCGCGTGACGAAGCTTATTACGAAGCAGAAGAGAAAATCGAAGAAACGCGGCTCTCGGGGGGAACAAAACTTAATCTCTGCTTGAGGGGACTCACTGACCTGCCTGAGTCTCTGGGACAACTCACACAGTTGCAGTCGCTAGATTTCGGTGGCAATTTACTAACTGTGTTTCCAGATTCAATTATCCAATTGAAGCAATTGAGAAATCTAGGACTTGGAACAACCCAAATGGATAGTTTGAAGAAACCCGTACAGAAGCGAATGTTAAGAAGGCAAAAACAAGAAGATCAAAAAAATAATGAGTTGAGAATTATCCCAGAATCCATTGGTACGCTCACTGAACTGAGATTTTTAGATTTCTCCTTTAATCAACTGACCGATTTACCCCTCTCACTAAATCAATTAATACATCTAACTAAACTCGACCTCGACTATAACCCGCTCAACCCCGAACTCGCCGAAGCATACAAACAAGGTCTCGATGCCGTCAAAGTCTACTTGCGCGCCAAAGCCGAAGCACAAATCATTCTCAACGAAGCCAAACTCATCCTCGTCGGCGAAGGCGAAGTAGGCAAAACCTGCTTGATGGACGCATTGCTTGGTAACGAATGGCAGGAACATCCCTCCACGCACGGCATTGAAATCAAACCCATCAAAGTCACCAATCCCGACGCCAAAACAGAAATCATCCTCAACGGCTGGGACTTCGGCGGACAGCGCGTCTACCGTCCCACGCACCAGTTGTTCTTCAGCGCGCCCGCCGTCTATCTCGTCGTCTG
>CAZEGE010000265.1:0-1380 GCA_964511765.1 uncultured Anaerolinea sp. | reverse complement strand
AGTGGGGAAACCATGCTTGAATCCACATCCCGATATTGCTAGAATGAATATACTATTGGCATGATTTCTTAGCGGTGGCTGGAGTCCTATTTTCCTATCAAATGTATCAATTCAAAAAGGAGAAGCCATCATGTGCGCAAATGTCCGAAGCAACCGAGGTTTATTCAGGGGAATAGCGTGGGCAGTGACCTTCTCACTGCTGCTCGCCGCGTGTTCCCCATCCATGCTTGCGCCGCTCACTGAGCCGCCAACGCAGACGCCAACCGACATTCCAACAGAACCGCCCACGCCGACATTGACGCCCGAACCGCGGAAACCGCTCTCGGGCCTGAGCGCCAATCCGCAGCGGGTGGAGTTCCAGGCCGACGACGGAAAAAATCTGGTGGGCTATTACTACCCGTCGAAGTATGCCGACGTGCCGATCATGATCCTGATGCACTGGGCGGGCGGCGACCTGACAGACTGGTGCGAGATAGCCCCCTGGCTGCAAAACCGCCGTGATGAAAACCCGGCGAATCCCGAGCGCTGCGCCAACGCCGGTTCTGGTTTACCGGCAGGCATGCCCACGCCATGGTTGGATTCCACCTGGTTCCCACCCATGTCCCCGGAATTTTCGGTTGCCGTGTTCGCTTTTGATTTCCGCGATTACGGTGAAAGCGAAAAGGGATTGGGCAACCTCTCCAATTGGGCGAAAGATGCCAAAGCGGCTTTCGTCACGGCAGCAGGATTGGAAGGCGTGGACGCGACCCGCATGGCATCCCTGGGCGCCAGCATCGGCGCGGACGGCGCAGCGGATGGCTGTATGCTCTACAATCAGGAGGCGGGCAGCGGATGCGTGGGCGCATTTTCACTCTCTCCGGGCAATTATTTGGGAATGGATTTTTCCGCAGTGGTGAAAGACCTTGCCTCAATTCCGGTTTGGTGCCTGGCGAGCGAACTGGATAGCGAGTCTGCTACTGTTTGTGAGGGCGCCAGCGGAGAGAAATATCGGTCCGTGGTTTATCCCGGCATTAACCTGCATGGGATGCTACTGTTTACGCCCGACCTGGAACCGCAACCGATGATCCTGATTCAGGATTTTCTGGAACTGGTGTTTGGAGAAAAAGCGAAGTAAAAACCATCGCATCCGCGAAGATTATTACGTGTATGTCTGCGAGCGTTCCGCGCAGCGGTCTCCTCCCTGGATTGAGGGATTGCTTCGTCGGGATACCTTCCTTGGCGGGTGGCACCATGGAGAGCAAGTGCCCGCCTCGCAACGGCATAATGAATTATGGTATTCATTGACATTCCCAAATGCCTCAGGTAGAATACCCTGCGCCTTGAATTTGGGCCTGTAGCGCAGTTGGGAGCGCGCCTCAATCGCACTGAGGAGGTCAGGGG
>CAZEGE010000264.1:0-1385 GCA_964511765.1 uncultured Anaerolinea sp. | reverse complement strand
CCTTTTCTCCAAAGTTAAAATGTCCCCTTCGGAGGACGAGAAAATGGAGACATTGAACATGAGCAGTAAAGAAATCAGCAGGTTGGAAGTGATCCAAAAAGCAGCGGACAAACGCATGAGCCAGAAAGAAGCAGGTGTAATTCTGCATTTGGGCGTGCGACAAATCAAACGGTTGCTGAAGGCATACCGCAAAAAAGGCGCAGCTGGATTAATCTCAAAACATCGCGGACGAAAAAGCAACAACCGTTTGTCAGCGGAAGTGAAGAAAAAGGCGCTGGACGCATTGAAAAGCAAATACCAGGGTTTTGGACCGACGCTGGCGCATGAGAAGTTGATCGAGAGGGAAAAGTTGAAACTCTCGGATGAGAGCGTGCGAAAGTTGATGATCGCGGAAGGGTTGTGGAAACCGCGCAAAGTGAAAAAAGTGGTGGTGCATCAACTTCGAGAACGGCGGGCCTGTTTTGGAGAATTGGTGCAGATAGATGGTTCGCCGCATGATTGGTTTGAAGGGCGGGCGGAGGCGTGTGTTTTGCTGGTTTTCATTGACGACGCCACAGGGAAGTTGTTACAGTTACTCTTCGTCAAAAGCGAGAGCTTTTTCAGTTACAGCGAGGCAGCGGCAGGATATTTCAGGCAATACGGCAAGCCAGCCGCTTTTTACAGCGATCAACACGGCATTTTTCGGGTGAATACGCCCAGCGTGGGCAAAACAGACGCCTTGACGCAGTTTGGGCGCGCCATGCAAGAGTTGGATATCCAGATCATCTGTGCTAACAGTCCTCAGGCAAAAGGACGCGTGGAGCGGGTCAACCAGACTCTGCAAGACCGCCTGGTCAAGGAAATGCACTTACGGGACATTTCCAGCATGGCAGACGGCAATGCCTATCTCCCCGATTTCATCGAGGGTTTCAACCAGCGCTTTGCAGTTGAACCCAGAAGTTCTGTCAATGCGCACCGCGCGCTCACCCCCCAAGATGATTTGACGCGCATCTTGACCTGGCAGGAAGCACGGACTGTTTCAAAAAACCTGACCATTCAATTTGAAAAGGTAGTCTACCAAATTCAAACTGAGCGTCCCTCGTATGCCTTGCGTAACGCTTCTGTGACCGTCTGTGTTAACATGCAAGAACAGATTACCATTCTGTATAAAGGCAAAGTCATGCCCTACACGATTTATCATCAACAAGCAAACCAATCCGAAGTGGTTTCTACAAAAGACCTTGGCGCTGCCCTCAAAGCGCGAACTTATGCCAAGCCTGCGCCCGACCACCCCTGGCGCAAGTACCCGTTCAGCGCTTCGCAAAAAAGTAGAAATGTCCCCGCCCCGCGGGGCGGGGACATTTCTACTTTGGAAAATGGGTGACATTTTAACTTTGGGCTAACAG
>CAZEGE010000263.1:0-1390 GCA_964511765.1 uncultured Anaerolinea sp. | reverse complement strand
CCTTTTCTCCAAAGTTAAAATGTCCCCTTCGGAGGACGAGAAAATGGAGACATTGCTACAAATGAGCACAAAAGAATTGAGCAGGTTGGAAGTCATGCAAAGGTTATCAGAAGACCGCATGAGCCAGAAAGAAGCAGGAGAAATCCTGCATCTTGGCACGCGGCAAGTGAGACGGCTGTTGAAGCGCTACAAAAAACATGGTGCAGCAGGCTTGGTCTCAAAACATCGTGGACGAAAAAGTAATAATCGTTTGCCGGAAGAGGTGCAGAAAAAGACTTTAGATTTACTAAAAACGAAATACCAGGGCTTTGGTCCAACACTGGCGCATGAGAAGTTGGTGGATAAAGACAAGCTCCAACTCTCGGTGGAAAGTGTGCGCAAGATCATGATTGAGGAAAACTTGTGGAAATCTCGCAAGCTGAAAAAGGCTGTGGCACATCAACTGCGTGAACGACGCACCTGTTTTGGAGAATTGGTTCAGATTGATGGTTCGCCGCATGATTGGTTTGAAGGGCGAGCAGAGGCATGTGTTCTGCTGGTTTTCATTGACGACGCAACGGGCAAACTGGTGCAGTTACAATTTGTGGACAGTGAAAGTTTTTTCAGTTATTCTCAGGCAGCCGAAAATTACTTCAAGCGCTGTGGCAAACCGGTAGCCTTTTACAGCGATAAACACGGCATTTTTCGAGTGAATCAGCCCAGTGCTGGCTCCAGTGACGCGATCACCCAATTTGGACGCGCCATGCGAGAATTGGATATTCAAATCATCTGCGCCAGTACACCGCAAGCCAAAGGGCGCGTGGAACGCGCCATCCAAACTTTGCAAGACCGCCTACCGAAAGAAATGCGACTGTTGGACATTCGCAGTCGTGAAGACGGGAACGCCTACCTGCCTGAATTTATGGCTGATTTCAACCAACGTTTTGCAGACGAACCGAGAAGTTCTGTAGACGCCCATCGTCCACTCACTGCCAAAGATGATCTTGCGCGTATTTTGACCTGGCAGGTATCTCGCACAATTTCAAAAAACTTAACCGTGCAATTTGAAAATATTGTTTATCAAATTCAAACCGACCGTCCCACGTATACCATGCGAAATGCGGCTGTTACTGTTTGCGTGGATGCCAAACAAAACATTACCCTGCTTTACAAAGGCAAGTCTTTGCCCTACAATGTTTTTCATAAACAGACAAAACAATCTGAGGTTGTCATTGCAAAAGATCTCAACACAACGATCAAGACGAAATCTGCGCCAGTTCCACACAAGCCTGCCCCGAACCATCCCTGGCGCACCTTCTCGCTTTCAAAAAAAAGTAGAAATGTCCCCGCCGCGCGCGGCGGGGACATTTCTACTTTGGAAAATAGGTGACATTTCTACTTTGGGCTAACA
>CAZEGE010000262.1:0-1425 GCA_964511765.1 uncultured Anaerolinea sp. | reverse complement strand
AGGCGATGTGGTCTATATCCCCGCTGGGGAAATTCATTTTTATGACAATATTGGCCAGGAACCGTTTGAGTTCTTGTGCATTATTCCCAACCAGGAAGATAAGATCACGATTGTGGATGAATCTGCCTGTTAATCATGGAAGTGCTATAATATTTTTACTATCCGTCATTGGGTGATCCCATGCCCGTTATCCTGCGAGTGTGGCTATAAGTTTTTCTTCTATCAAGCGGATGTGGCGAATGAACAGCCTGATGTTCATGTTACCAAAGAGGGAGTTGAAGCAAAATTCTGGCTGGACCCGGTCAGGATTGCGCGCGCAGGCAGGTTTCGAAAGAATGATTTACGTGACATGGAGCGAATTATCGAGGACAATTTGGAGTTTCTTTTGAACGCATGGAAAGAGGAGAAGAGCAGGCATGTTGACGGTTAAAGCAAGAATCCCGGCGCACACGGGTTATGAGCCGATCCTCCCACTGGCTGTTCCTGATTTGCAGGAAATAAAGGCATTTGCAAATCACCTGCACACGCTTGGCAAACACTGGCAGGGAGAAATCTTCGGCTGGCAGGCGGAATACGCACCGCAAAGCGACAAGAAACCCTTGGATTCGAATATGACCTTCACGCCCGCCGATTTCTGGATTGGCGAAAGCGCGATCTGGTTTTTCTCGTTAATGTGGCAACACGGCAGGGAGAAAGACCCTGTTGAATTTCTGGATGATAGAGGAATAGTGAAATAGTCCCATAAATTGGGGTTGCTTTGCAAACGTTTGGGAGGTTGTAATGAAAAAAATTTCCATAATCCTTTTTATTTTCACTTCGACTGCGCTCAGCACAAGCCTTGCCGCTTGTTCTGTTCAACAGCCGCAGGTGACAGCCACTTCCGAAGTGACTGTCACCTCTTTGCCTCCAACCGCGACTATCATCCCCACGTCGACCTTGCATCCGCAATTTATTGAAGTTCAGGAACAGATCGCCGCCTCGGGCGAGCGGTTTACCCTCCTGTCTGACGGGACGATCCAAGATGGCGCCAAGACCGTGCCTGGACTCTCCGTGGACAAAAACGGCGCAATCACCCTGCAAGGAGACTCCTCGCAGGTGATCATCAATCCCGAGGACGTGAGCTTTGACGACACAAAAGGCGTAAACGTGAATGGCTACACCCTGGACGAAGCAACCGGCAAGTGGGGGGCAATGGGAACTTCACTTTCAATTGAGAACTTGGATGCAAAAAAATGGGGAAACTATTCTTTGATCGAAAACCCTGACGGGTATTATGAAATGAAAGATGTTCAAGGAAATTTAATCCCGGAAGTTAAACTTTTTAGAGATGGAACAGCAGAATTGACATATAGCTCAAAAGAACTTGCAGTTGCTTTCCAAGCGATTTCTGTTGGAGCAGAAGGTCAGTTATCTTTTGGTTTGTGG
>CAZEGE010000261.1:0-1429 GCA_964511765.1 uncultured Anaerolinea sp. | reverse complement strand
GGCGGCCCGACTTTCGGCAAGGCATTGATCGGTGAAACTTCGTAAAAGGAAAGCGGTAAATTATGGCAGCAGGATCTGCAGGCGTTTCGGAAAGATTTCGTATTTCAAAGATCGCAGGTATTCGGGGAACAACTCCCCGTCAGTGTGCACGGGGGATGGATGATCAAGTTCGATGGAAAGCCGCGTCGAGTGGATTTCGTACATGCCGTCCATTTCGACAAAACTTCCTGCCCCCGGTTTCATTGCGCGCGGTAAAGCCTGGAACAATCCAAGCCGCGTACTGCGATAACCATAGGCAAAAGTAAGCTTGCCATCGCGCGGGTCGGCGTGCGGGGACATAAAGAAGATACCGCCGGTGCGCGGTCCATTGCCAATCGAGATGAGCGAGAGCGGCCCTTCAAAGGAACCGTCATCCCATTCAACCTTTACATTCCATTCGGGCTTGTCCATAATCCCCTGGATCGCGGCGACCAAATATCGCGGTACGCCTTTTATCCAATGGATCTTTTCCTGCTTGGTAGTGACATAAGGCTCGAGTCCGGCGGCTGAATTGTTGGCAAAATAACGGTCATTGCATTTGCCCAGGTCAATCAAATCAATTTTTCCCGCTGCGATGACTTTTGCCGCGGCAGTTAAATCTTTGGGGATGCCGAGGTTATCCACCAAATCATTTGCAGAACCCAATGGCATAATCCCAAGTGGACCGAGCGGCACATCCTTTGAACCGGCCGCGCGCGCCAAGCCATTGACCGCGTCGCCGATGGAGCCGTCGCCGCCTGCAATGATTAGCGGCGAATACCCGGCATGCACAGCCTGCTCGACTAATTCGGTGATGTGACCCTTTCGTTCCGAGATGCCCAACTCAAAATCCACCCCTGCGGCTTTGAGCGCGGCTTCAGCCTCCGGCCAGCGCGCCTGCGAGTTCCAACGATTCGAGTACGGATTTAATATTACTTTTGCTGTCATCGAGCCTCCAACAGGCGGTCACTGTCAATTGTATCCCGAAGGTTCCGGTCCATAATTTGCGATAAGAAAAAGCAATGAAAAAAGCACCTATCCGAAACGGCTTGGAGAGCATCACGGCATTGGTCTTTTCGACCTGCGATATTTCGATGCAGGTACATTTCAGAGAACAGCCTGCGGAATGTTTCGCCACTGGGAAGCAGGCGATATGCTGTCCTTCGTTCGGCGCAGCTTGAGTAACTGTAAAATTATAACTTCTTCCAACGCGTTATGAGCATTTTGACTCGCACGCGCACCCGCGCATCCGCATTTGCCGAAGCCCACAGCGACTTTGTTTTTCGATAAACAGCCTCTTCCAGTTTTTCATAGTCTTCCCATTCGGTGTCCATAAATTCCTTCATTTCAGACGGTCTATCCCAATAATAAAAGAAGGTAAATTCATTCTCCCCTTTTTTAAGGAACCATC
>CAZEGE010000260.1:0-1447 GCA_964511765.1 uncultured Anaerolinea sp. | reverse complement strand
TGTATGTTATTGGTCGGTATTCTATGACGGAGGGAGGGATGTGTCAAGAGGGGAAAAGGTCTTATTCATCAACCAATTCAATTTCTTCTTTACAATCTTGACATATTACTTTCATTTTTAGCATGACACTCTCAACATTTTCTTCACTGCCTAAAACCATCGCGCTACAGTTCAGACAAATAATTTTCTCTTGCAGTAAGTGTCCTACTACCAACAATTCTTTTCTACTTGTTAACAATGTTTTATAGCCACATTGTTGACATACAAATACGCCCTCGCTATATAAACTATGAAGGTTTTGCGAATCAATCTGAATAATTTCTTGGCAACCGAAACAAGGAATTCCTATGTTAGCAAAAGATTCCAGGAAACTCTCAAATGCAGAACCAAAATCAGCAGCCTTCCATAGACCACTCTGCGCATAAAGTAGAAAACCAATAGTAGCCCTAAGTCTAATAAAGGCCAAATCTTTAAGTTTGCTATCTTCAAAGCTACGTATTACAGATTCAATGACTGTTACAGCGTGCAAGAGAAGCACAGGCAAAGTCTTGTACAAATCTCGCCATTGCGACAGTTTAGCTTGGTCATCTGAAAAAATAAAATTAAAATTCTGTTCTTCTGTTTCTGCTGTAAAAGTTGTTATCAAATGATTCGCCCTTTGAAACAATCTTTCAAGTCCATACTCAACATTTTTATCGTACCTAAGCTCGTAAATAAATTCAGGAGAAATCCATTTGCCAATCTCAGTATTTTCCATAGATTTACGAATAATTTCCAATCTTTTTTCTTTGGAAAGTTGCATGGGTTGAGGCAAAAGACGCTTACCATTCTCTTTTTTAGATAATGGAGCATGAAAACGATTGATGAAATCTGCAGAATCAGCTGAGAGCCACTCAAAATAAAATAAGTTTTCCTTAAGTGGTTTTCTTAATAGAGCAAAAGAAACGGTTAACTTTCCTTTTCGGGAACTATCAAGGACTTCATAAATAAAATGGCAAAAATCGGACAGCAATGCTACACAGATATGTCTTCGACTTACCTCCCGAAACTCTGTGACATAGCCATTTTTCTCCATCCAATCAGCTAACTCTTCTCCTGATTTTCCATCAATTTGTTTGGCATGAGCAGGGTCTTTTAATTCAAATCGGTGATGAAATATTTTCTCCTGTTCCCCCACTACAACAATATTTGCCAGCAAGTCGTGGAGAAAAAAACAATACTCATGAGCAAATTTATACTCTTCTGGAATAAAATTTCTGGGCATGGATTCTTCCATATTTTCCTCTCCTGATTATTCCAAACATTTTCTTGACTATGAGAGTATACAACAAAACAGGCGCGTCTTCGCGAAAGGCTTGCGTCCCGAGTCACATGTCCGCGGGAGGGGTGAGATTCTCCAATCTCTATATCAACGATAGCAATTCACTTGGTTGTATCACGGACAGCG
>CAZEGE010000259.1:0-1456 GCA_964511765.1 uncultured Anaerolinea sp. | reverse complement strand
CAAGCGGCTTTATCCCGTCACAATTATAAAATAACCAAGTTAGTAGTGTACTAGGTGAAATTGGCGCGCCAGCCATCGAGGCACTGATTGCAGTTGTGAGCGAACCCGGTGCTTGGATAAATCCGCCGGCGACAGGTGCCCTTGCTAAAATAGGGGAACAGGCTATTGAAGCAATAATTTCGTTATTGGATTCCGAAGAACCGACAGTTCGTTGTCGCGCTGCCCACATGCTAGGATCATTTCGGCATTCACGAATTGCTGTTCAAACTCTAATCAAAACTCTATACGATCCTGATTCAAATGTCCGTCGATATGCAGTCGAGGCACTTGGGGAAATCCGAGACATCGATGCTGTTGAACCCTTAATCGCCCTGCTGAATGATTTTGAATCCATTGTAAGATATGAGACAATTCAGGCATTAGGAAGAATTCGTGATAATCACGCAACCAAGCACATTGGGGTTATTCTTTGTAATGATCCTGATAAATATGTTCGTCAAAAAGCGGCTCAGGCTCTCTCGTTATTTCACGATGTGCGGGCGATTGAACACCTTATTATTGCCTTAAAAGATTCGGATATCGAAGTTCGATGGTTTGTTATAGATACTCTGACAGAAATCGGAGACGAAAGCGCCTTGCTCGAGTTAGATCGAGTATCACACGAAGATCATGAGCATACACAATGGGGACACAGCATTTCAGCGGCGGCTTGGCATGCTGCAAAGTTGATACGGCAGAAAAATAAAAGCTAAGGTATAAAAGGGTCTCTTGTAAGGGGACCTTTTTCGTACTATCTTTATTCCTTCGACACGAAATACACATCCGTCGGCTTCAACTTTGAGTTGCGCAGAAAGCGCGGCCTGACTTCCATGCCGATCCAGAGCGCCGTAACTTAAATAAAGAGGAGTGGATACTCATCTATCCACTCCTCTTTCGAACCTGCAAGTTTTATTGTTCTGCCTGTAATCGTTCAGCCAGCCAGATTTTGATGACGGCTTGGCGCGTCACGCCCAGTCGTTTTGCTTCACGGTCGAGGGCGGCAAGCATCCAGACGGGAATCTCCATGTTAATAAGTTTTTGTTCCTCAGCAGGGCGGCGCGCTTTGGAAATGTCAAGATGTTCGATGATGCTTTCGCCGTCATCAAATTTTTTATCAAAATTAGAGGCTTTCGTTTTCATAGAGTTCAATCTCCTCATCTCTTGATCGCCTGCCCTACGCTCTTTGTGGGGTCAAATGGGAGAGATGTCCGAAGGACAGAGGGGGTCAAATCACCGCAAATAAAAATGGACTCAGCCAACCGCCGAGTCCATTTTTATTATTGAGAAAACCCGATGGTTGAGTAGCCCCGTGTTCTTCGGGGCGTATCGAAACCAAGAGAGCGTGGCAACCCCCAAAGAACGGGGGGTTTTCTCCCCACGAGTCGGGGATTGCTTCGTCAGGCGGGGTTTCGATATG
>CAZEGE010000258.1:0-1464 GCA_964511765.1 uncultured Anaerolinea sp. | reverse complement strand
AAACTGGTCAACGTGATCGACGTGCAGGATGTCACGCGTCAACCTTCGGTGACCCGCGACCTGGCTCTGATCAAGGTAAAGGTCGGCCCCGAAAAACGCGCCGAAGTCAACGGCCTGGCTGAAATTTTCCGCGCTCACATCGTGGACGTGGCAGTCGATTCCGTGATCGTGGAAATCACAGGCACGGAGGATAAGATCGAAGGCATGATCGAGCTCTTGCGTCCGCTCGGTATTGTGGAAATGGTGCGCACGGGACAGGTCGCGATGACGCGCGGCGTAAATGACGGCGTCCGCCGTGTGCAGGGAGTGCCGGGAAATCGATATGACGACGAGTATGAGCTGGCGGTGATGGTGCCGTAGTTAATCAGCATGTCGTTGCGAGGGCGTTAGCCCAAAGCAATCTTAAATAACTTCAAACACTAAATTTCATATGCGAGGCGATGGCTTCGTCGCCCGAAGGGCTCCTCGCGATGACATAAATTAAAGGAGAACAGGAATCATGGCA
This sequence comes from uncultured Anaerolinea sp., assembly GCA_964511765.1. Lineage (GTDB taxonomy): Bacteria > Chloroflexota > Anaerolineae > Anaerolineales > Villigracilaceae > Villigracilis. Next base: position 959 of record CAZEGE010000258.1, on the reverse strand, counting down.
AAGATCAATTTTGGCGGTACGGAAGAAGAAGTTGTAACACGCGAAGAGTTCCCGCTTGAAAAGGCGCGTGAAGTTTTGAAGAATGAAGTCGTGGCGGTGCTTGGCTACGGTGTACAGGGACCTGCGCAGGCGATGAACATGCGCGACAATGGCATCAACGTGATCGTCGGTCAGCGCGAAGGCACGAAAAATTGGGACAAGGCGGTTGCCGATGGCTGGATCCCAGGCAAGACATTATTTAATATTGAAGAGGCTGCGGAAAAGGGAACTGTGATTCAGTACCTGCTTTCGGATGCGGGTCAACGCTCCCAGTGGTCGAAGATCGTTGAATGTTTGAACGAAAACGATATGCTGTATTTCTCGCACGGTTTTTCTGTCACATTCAAGGATGACACCGGCGTAATCCCGCCTCCGCACGTGGATGTGGCTCTCGTCGCGCCGAAGGGCTCCGGCACAAGCGTCCGCCGCAACTTCCTGGCGGGCAGCGGAATCAACGCCAGTTTTGCAGTTCATCAGGATCATACAGGCCATGCAAATGAACGCGCGATTGCTTTGGGGATTGCCATCGGTGCGGGCTATTTGTTCCCGACCACTTTCAAGAATGAAGTTTACAGCGACCTGACAGGGGAACGCGGCGTTCTGATCGGCGCTCTGTCTGGTGTGATGGAAGCCCAATACAACGTCCTTCGCAAGCACGGGCATTCCCCAAGCGAAGCCTTTAACGAAACCGTCGAAGAACTTACCCAATCCTTGATCCGCCTCGTCGGTGAGGACGGCATGGACTTCATGTATGCCAATTGCTCCACCACCGCCCAGCGCGGCGCGCTGGACTGGCATCCGCGCTTCCGCGATGCGGTGGCGCCCGTGTTTGATGATTTATACGAATCTGTTCTAAGCGGCAACGAAGCCCGTATTACCCTGGAAGCCAACAGCCGCGCAGACTATCGCGAAAGGCTGGA
>CAZEGE010000257.1:0-1473 GCA_964511765.1 uncultured Anaerolinea sp. | reverse complement strand
CCTCGCTATAAAAAACCGCGCGATATGCGCCTGTTTTTCGCGAGGCAAGCCCGCCCGTAAAATCACCTGCTCCCCAGCCGAGCGCGGCACAAAGACCGTAAATAATTGACAACAAAATAAACTCCTGATTGTTTTATCGGCAGACAATTGTACCTGTTGTACATGCAGGTGTTCTGAGATATGACCTTTGTGAAGCCTTGAAACGATTATTTTTTTCCCGCAGCCTTCGCCCGCGCCAGTACCTTCTGTGCGTTCCTCAACAGCGGCATGTCGATCATCTTGCCGTCCAGCGCATACGCGCCCCTGCCCTCTTTCTGGCTGGCCTCAAATGTTTCCACGATTCGCCTGGCATGGGCAACCGCTTCATCGTCGGGCGTAAATGCAGTCTGGACTGGTTCCACCTGTGCGGGATGAATGATCTGCTTGCCGCTATACCCCAGGCGCGCGCCAAACTCAGCTTCGCTGCGCAGGGCCTCGATAGCCCTGTAATCAATCGAAACGATGTCGATGGCCTGCAAATCGTTCGCCGCACAGGCGACCAGCACCGCCTGCCGGGCATACAGCAACTCAACCGCATCTTTGGTGCGCGTCGCGCCGATGGATGCGGCGTAATCCTCCCCTCCAAAAATGATTGCATCCAAACGCGGATGCGCCGCGAGTTCCTTGAGATTCAAAATCCCTTTGGCAGTCTCCACTCCAATCAAAATGCGGATGGAGTTGATCGGCCAGCCGTATTTCAACTCCGCGGTTTCGATGATTTCGGCTGCCCAATCCACATGCTCAAAAGATTCCACTTTTGGAATGACAATCCCATCGGGACGACATGGTAAAACCGCTTCAATGTCATCCTGCTCCCAGCCCGAACCGACCGAGTTAATCCGCGCCAGTTTTTCACTTGCCCCGAAATCCAATTCCTGCAAAGCCTTGGCAATGATGGCACGCGCCTCGGCCTTACGGCTGATGGCTGTGCCGTCTTCCATGTCCATGCAGATACAATCCACGCCGAGGGTGATTGATTTTGTGATCTTCTTCCAGTCATCGCCTGGCATGTAGAGAAGTGCGCGTCGAGAGTGCATGAGGGGCTCCGTACTTTTTCCTCTTTTTCCTGATAATAACATCATTCCTCATTCCCCACTTTTTCCATTACAATAACCCCAACCCATATATAAGGAGGTTCGCTGATGAGACCAGTTTACGCAATCTCAGGCGGGGTATCGAAGTTTGCAAAAGCACGACCGGACAAGACCTTCCAGGCGATTATCAAGGAGGCATATGACTATGCCATCGATGATATCGGTCTGGACTTTCCGACGTTCACGCGGGTTGTGGACGGATCTGTCGCCTCATACTTCTCAGATCATTTTAGCCGACAGTTGATGGCGGGCATCATGGCTCAGGATTACCTCGGTCTGTGCCCCAAGCCGAGTCATCGCGTGGAGGGCGGCGGCGCGACGGGCGGGATCTGTTTCCAGG
>CAZEGE010000256.1:0-1474 GCA_964511765.1 uncultured Anaerolinea sp. | reverse complement strand
TCCTCTTTTCGAGACCCTTAGCAAATTCTTTATTATCCATAACTTTAGACACTTTGAACTTTAGATCATTTTAGTCACTTGAAAATAGTCCACGGGGTCAAGTCTTGTTTCTTGGTATCCCCTAAAATAGCTCCAGCCACTGTTTCAACGCTGTGTTGAACGCCGCAATATCCCTCTTTGAAAGTGTCCCGATCTTCAGCTTTATCAATGCAGTATCCACAAAGACGCAAAGAAAAACAGATCAAAACCATTTGTAGTCATTATAAGTTCACCTTTGCTAAATCTTCAGATGTGTCTTGATGTGTTAATAACGGTGTTTTAGATTTTGCATAATGCAGTAATTTAATTAAAAACTATAATTTCCTCACACGAAGACACGAAGAACACAAAGGGTGACTATCAGCTCAGGTTCTGTTTTCTTGGTGATCTCTGTGCCTCTGTGTGAAACTGCTTTTTCCCATCACATATCAGCATCGGCATAAGCACAAATACCAAATTTCAAATAATACTCAAATTCCAATATCTAATTTTATTTGTTCTATTAGCTTTTCACTTATCCAGAAGCCATTGAGTCTTAATTTGTTTACCTCTTTTACTGGTTCTTTTATTACGCCTTTTTGCCATGCCAAGCTTATAATACCGAGTGTTCCAATAACCTTAAGATTAATAGTTCTGGCAAAAACACGAGGTTCCCTATTATCGAGCAAAAGAAGGTCAGCTTTCAACTCTTGTCCAAGCGCAATAACCTCAGCTTCGCCTTCGTCCAGAACTGCCTTTAGCGCTTCGACTTCCTGCGTATTTTTAACAAAAACGACTTGTATCCACTTTTTACATGCCTTAGCTATCGTATTACATCCCTGTTTGCCTTTTCCTTTTATAACAACTTCATTATAAACAGCATTAGGAATAATTATTTCAGACCACAACTCTTTTAAAATGTGTAATAGTTCAATTCCTGCCAACCCTATTAATGGAGAAGCGTTGGAGATAATAACAGACATTATGTTAATTCCCTGATTGTTTTCAAGTCTTCCTCATATTCTGCCACGTCATAATGTAATGAAATCTTTCTTTCCCTGAGAAATTCAAGAAAATCCCAAACAGATAATCCAGCAAATTGCCTTGCCTGACCAAAACTTAAAAGATTCCTTTGGAAAAAATACGACGCCAGTTCTTTTTTCAGCACATCACTCACTTCACTTTCTCTTAGGCCAAGAGTTTTTATTACCTTTTCTGGTATTTCTATATCATATCTAACTGACATATACATCCTCCTCATATCTTGTGACAAATTGTGGACACATCCTATTTTTTATAAACTTGCGAAATGTAAAGTGCAATTTTAAATCCGAAATTTTCAGACCACTAAGACACAAATGGTTTTTCTACCACGGATTTACCTGGCGCGGCCTCTGGCCACAACCAAATTCGAAATACGAATATCGAAATACGAAACAATTTCAAATGACAAAAA
>CAZEGE010000255.1:0-1500 GCA_964511765.1 uncultured Anaerolinea sp. | reverse complement strand
CGCTTTCCTTTTACGAAGTTTCACCGATCAATGCCTTGCCGAAAGTCGGGCCGCCACCTGGAACGAGATAATGAACATGCGGATGAAAGGCCAAATTGCGAGTCCAGGTATGGAGTACACCCACCAGGCCGATCTGACCTCCAATGAAGCGCGGGTCGCACGCCAACTGTTGGGAAGCTTCCGCAGAAGCGCGAAAGAGAGTGGTGTAAAAGAGCTGCTGATTTCGGCTGGCAAGGATGCGTAACTCTGACGGGATGGTGAAGGTCAAGAGAAAATAGGGAACCTGCAAGAGTAGTCGTTCTTGCAGGTCGAGTCATTCTTGAGCCTGTTCATGCTGGCATTTCGGACAATGACGATTGCGGCACATCGTCCCGATGTCCTTCGGGAGGAGTGGTAACTGTAGCCCACCTCGCCGCAAGTGGAGCAAGTGTAAAGCTGCCCGCCTAGTGCTTGTGTGCGGCACTGCTCAATTGCCCGCATGGCCTGGCGGTGAGAGGACAACAATTTGACAGCAAATTTCTGGCGATAAGCATCTCAATATTCACGGAAGATGTCTGCCAGTTCTAGCGCCATAGCCCGTCCAGTATTTCGTTGATCTATCTGTGGTCTGGGTTTGTGTCACCGAAGTCAGGTGAGTGTAAATGGCTGTGGTTGATGGAGAGGCATGTCCCAGATAATTTTGGATAATGCGCAGGTTCACACCCGCTTCCAGCAAATGAGTTGCATACGAGTGGCGCAAGGTGTGCACCCTGTGTTGGGCAACCCCGATTGAGCAAGACACGCAGCCTAAAAAAGAAACCACAACCAACTTGAGAAATTATTGCACGGTCTTTGGCTTTTGGCAATTACCCAATTTATAAATTTTAACTTGATTTGCCAACACTTTTCACAAAAGAAATAAAGCCAATTTTAGAAACCTGACTTATTTATTCCGTTCGAATAGCGGATGATTAGCATTAATCTGTAGTAAGTCCCACAAATTTCCATATAAATCTTCAAATACTGCAACCAGTCCATAGGATTCTTCTTTTGGAACCCTTATAAATTTTATGCCTTTAGAGACCATCTCGCTATAATCTCTCCAGAAATCATCTGTGTTAAGAAATAGAAATACTCTTCCACCTGCTTGGTTGCCTATAAAGGGTTGTTGTTCTGGTTTTGATGCCTTGGCCAGAAGTAATGTTGTTCCGCTTGACCCAGGAGGAGAAACCACAACCCAGCGTTTATCCTGTTCTGGCTGATATGTATCTTCAACAAGTGTGAAATGAAGTTGCTCAGTATAAAAAGCAATGGCTTCATCATAGTCTCTTACAACTAATGCGATATGTACAATTGACTGTTTCATAATTATCTCCCGCATGAAAAGGTTTAATGCAAGGGATTGCCCAACGGTTTGCGTTCGCGAAGCATGGCAGGTGATTTCGACAAGCTCAATCCAGCGGGGTGGGCACTTCGACACGGCTTCGCCAGTCAGTACAAGCGTGGATGGCGCCTTGGCGC
>CAZEGE010000254.1:0-1514 GCA_964511765.1 uncultured Anaerolinea sp. | reverse complement strand
CACTTCTTCAACCACAGACATGGGAACTCCAGGTTTCTAAAAAATCAATCGTAGGTCACGCTTTAAGCGTGACCTACGACCTCTACAAAATCACATGAGACTTTATTCGGGCGGAATTTCCTTGAAGGCGAAATCCACGTTGATGCCTTTGGATTTCTGGGCATTCTTGACAAAGAAATACCAAATAGCGGATACCGCCAAAACGCCAAATACAACTGTATATGCAAGCGAGCTTGTAAGTCCATATAGCGGATTGAGCATGAACAACATCAGCATCACGCCGCCGAGGATGAAGCCGACCACGCCAAGGATGGTCACAAGCGGAATGTTCCCGACTTTATAAGCCGCACCCGGTGATGATTCGTATACATCCTTTGCGCGGTATGGCAAAAGTGCGCCAGCCAAGCAGGTGACGACGAATACGTATCCACACGCAAAGGTAACGCCCAAGGTCAAGTCGTACCATGCGCCCCACAAGTTATACACCAGTATGACCGGAATGCTGGCAAGGAAATAGATCCAATGCGCGTTTACTGGAGTATGGCGTTTCTCGTCCACCTTGCTGACAGATTCGGGAAGCAAGCGGTCGAGAGACATGGCGACCATGACGCGCGTCATACCGATATAGCAGTTATGCACGATCTGATGCGAGTTCAGGATGTAGCCCAGGCCAATGATGAGGACAACCAACGGGCTAGCTGTGAGAGCTACAGTGATCAAATTCGGCCATAGATAAAAATCTCCCATGGTTGCTGAAGCGGCTACAGCTAGGAAATCAGGGCCAACAGCCTTTTCCAGCGCTAGTGCAAGCAACGCTAATAACACTCCAGTGAGAATCAAAGAACCGACAATGATGAACATCTGGCTTTGGAAGGAGCGGGCGTTTTTAATCTCACCATTCTGTTGTGCGCTATAGGTTGCCCATTGTAATGATGTCCAAGCATAGGGGGCAATCAATATTGTAGCCAACAAACTAAAAGGCGGGTTTAGATCCACACCAGCCGCTATTGTTGCATCCCGCGCAGTTTGGACAAAGTTTTGGACACCACTGATCTTGAGGGCAAAATCATCGAGTTTAACCATTGATGTCGCAGGATTACCAAGGAAGAGCACAACAAGCATCGTCACAAAAGCAAGAAGCGTAAATGTAATCATCACATTCTGGAAACGGACGTAGTTCTTGAAACCGCTGATCAGGATCATCATTGCAACGAACGCATTCAAAATACTGGTGATGATGATGCCGGTCGAGCTAAAAAACCAAACGCCCAGGCTTGTCATGGCCGCGCTGCCCAATGTGGCACCCAACCCAAGGAACAAAGGCGCAAATCCGAGATAGGATAACAACCATCCCGAAAGCGCAACCCATTGCAGGATCCAGATCACATAGCCGGACATCACAACGGTGAACGCAACGCCGCCGCCAAATACGCGGCTTTGGAAGACATAGTCGCCGCCAGAGCGGGGCAAAGCAGTGGAGAGCCACACATATACAAGCGCAATGGGAATCTCGA
>CAZEGE010000253.1:0-1527 GCA_964511765.1 uncultured Anaerolinea sp. | reverse complement strand
CGTTGGGCGGCTGCGCCAAGATATAAGATAAAGGTGTAATCATGTCAGAGACTCAAACCATTGACAAGAACACGACCGCATCAATAAAAACCCTTTACTCTCTATCTGGTCTATCGTGGTGGCCTGTGATTCTTTTCCTGCCTGCCCGTCTAATATTCGCCTTCCTTTCCCAATCTCTTACAGCTGGCTTGTTTGCATTCGGGGGATCTACTAACGCATGGCAAGACGCAACTGCATGGTGGCCTGTTTACAGCACAATTACAGACATACTTTGTTTGTTCGCACTTGTTTTGTTGACCCGCCGTGAAGGCATGAAGATCATTGACTTGATTGGAGCCAAAGGAAAAGATATCCTCAAGCAACTTGCCTGGACACCGGCCTACTTGCTTGCAGTTGCGCCTACATCCATACTGGCGAGCGTAATCACTCAGGCCTTTTACGGGACTGCCCTTCCTCCCATGATTGCCGTTGTAAATCTTCCCCCTCTCGGTGAGTTATATAGCCTACTCGTTTGGCCAATCATTTGGGTAGTTACTGAAGAACTTGTCTACTTGGGATATTTGCTCCCACGCCTGGAAGTTTTGTCTGGAAAGACATGGATAGCGGTTCTGGTTGTAATATTTTTCTGGGGCATTCAGCACCTTGCCATGCCGTTTATCCTCGACGAGAAATATCTTATCTCACGTGTGCTTGCAGCAACAGCCGCAATAAGCAGTTTTCCAATTGTGTTTGTGCTGTGGCGACGACGCCTCATCCCATTAATTGGAGTCCATTTCATCGCCGACCTGGCTACAGCCTTTCTGTTTAGATCGTGATTGCTCTGGAATCACAGATCACCCAATCACGAAAATGCCGCCCAACACTGGAGCGGGCTTTGGCGCCAAGGCGCCATCCACGCCCGCCCCAGCGCCATGCTTCGCGAACGCAAACCGTTAGGCGCTTCAGAGAGGAAAAATATAGAAGAAAAGATTTCTAATAATTCGCATGCTTATTAAAACAGAATTATTATTTTAAATCGAGGAGAATGAAATTTATGATTTTCCTAATAGTTACAAAAGATAATCCAGGTGTAAATTGGAAACACCGCGACTCCATACTTCGGGAGGAAGCTCAAATTGTATGGAATCTTCAGAAAAATAATATAATTCGCAATATATGGTTCACAGTTGCAAAACGAGATGCAGTATTAATATTAGAAGAGGAGAGTGAAGAAAGAGTTCGAGGAATAATAAATGAATTGCCATTAGTAAAAAACAATCTAATATTATATGAACTTATAGAACTTACTGCTTATGATGGCTATGAAAGGCTATTTGCGAATAAAGAAGACTTCTAACAATCACTTCAACCTGACTGACATCGTGTACAAGCAATTGCTTTGGCAGGTTGTGTCTTTTGGTCATTGCTAAAGATTAAGTTGTATGTCAAGATTTTGTCATGTTGGCGGCAGTGTCTTTTTTCAGTTAGTGAGTCTTCAAGGTCAACCGCGCCTAACAAAGCATGCACCTGACGCTGGGGATTCTGCGC
>CAZEGE010000252.1:0-1531 GCA_964511765.1 uncultured Anaerolinea sp. | reverse complement strand
TACGAATTGCATTTTGTTCTCCTTTGATTGAAATTTCAATTTGATGTGAAAGAATATCCTTACTCTAACGTGTGGATGTAGGAGATAGTCTGCCAGATTTGTTCGTCAGTCAGAATACCTTTCCATGCGACCATCGCGGTGCCATCCTTGCCTGTGGAAATTCGCCAGAACAGATAATCATCTGTTGCAACGGTAGTCAGCTCGGGCAAATTCTTCGGGGCAGGATCAAGTGATGTGCCTGCAGGCCCATCACCGTGTCCTTGCGGACCATGGCATACCTCACAGTTAGTCTTGAACACCGCTGCGCCTGCGGACTCGGCATCTGTTCCCAGAAGATTGGTTTTGCCCGCATACTCATCAGGGACAGGGGCGAGTGTGGCAATTGTCTGTGGTTGTACACCGCTATTACAGGCTGCAAGAGTTAATGCAGTAGCAATAAACAAAAAGAGCAAAGTTTTTTTCATCGAAAGTTCTCCCAATGTGAAGTGTCGCAAAGGCATGATTATTTTCTACAACCACAGCCCAACGTATTCCTTTATGCCAATTCATGCTTTTGTAAACCATCGCGGACGATGCCAAGCATTTCCATGACGGGATGGATCAACGCCAGCGCGTAGAGCGCGAAGCCGATTCCGTACAGCAGGCCGCGCGCGTCCACGAGGAAGATGCTGACCCAGACGAAGAGGCTTCCGAGAGTCACGCCCGCGAGACTTATCCATGAACCGCCCAGTTGCGGGTTCTCCTCTTTGAGGAAGAAGCGCCGCGCAATGTAGGGGATGAGGGCGATGCCGAATTGCAAAACCCAGCCATAAATCAAGGCCTGGGGCGCAATGGATTCAATCGCCTTGCCATCCAGAATCTTAAGCAGGATCAATGGCGCAACCAGGATTGGTGCAGTAATCCAGGCATAGGAGGAAACAAGATGCCATGAGCCTGGGCTGTTCAGTTTTCCACTGGCTTTGAAGGCCTGGATCATCAACACGACCAACCAGATCGTTGAACTCAGGTGCAGGATCAACCCTGAAACGGTGGGAGGTAAACTGCCGCCGAGCCACGGACCCAACACGAGACCAAACGCGCCGAGAGTCATGCTACAGTAAATGATGGAGACGTCCCGCGCTGTTCCGAGCGCGCGTCCCGTGATCATCGGGATGAAGTCCACCAGCAGGCCCGCGAAGACCAGCGACATGAAGCCCCACGAGTTGGCGTGGATGTGCGCTTCAAGCGGCACTTTGATATACAGTGCGTCACTCCAATTGAGGTATATACCTGTGCCGATGATGATGCCGACCAACAGATAGAACATGCCCGCGATGTAAAACTTGAGGCTTTCAGGCGCATCGCCACCGCGCACATTCCACAATTGAATTAATAGTAATGTCGCGGAGATGAAAATAAGCGTGCCGCCTGTAAAGATCATCGCGTGATTCATGCCTCCAAAACCAGCTACGAGCGCAACGAAACCCACATTGAGAGTCAGCCAAATATCCCAACGCATCGCGGGGCGCGATTTTTTGGAAAGTGATGCGAT
>CAZEGE010000251.1:0-1539 GCA_964511765.1 uncultured Anaerolinea sp. | reverse complement strand
CAATGGCTCATGCCACGCGACGAATATTTCAAACTGCACGGACTCGACCCCAACCGCAAGTTGATCTCGTACGCCAGCAGTTTTGTCCATTTCGCGCCGAACTTCCCGAACATCGAAGCGCTGGCGAAGTTGGTTTCATCCGATTCGCTGGCAGAACCTTCGCAATTATTGATTCGCTTGCACCCGAGCCATTTTCAAGACAAGCCGAAGATCTTCGCCGAAGAACGTCAGCGCGTGTTTGACTTGGAGAAGAAATATCCGCATGTGCATGTGGTCCAGCCTGTGGCGTTGGGCGGCTCGCTCGGCTACTACAGCGGCGAAGACATGGACGAGAAATCATCCATGATGGCGTATTCGGATGTGGTGGTGACGGTCTATTCGACGATGCTGGTCGAGACCGCCGTCCACGATACGCCGATGATCGCTGCAACGATCGATGTCCCTGGCGGCTGGAATAAAAAAGGAAAATTCTCTTTATCTCTGAAAGAGATCGGAAATTGGCCCACGCATCAACGCTTCCGCCTGGCAAAAGCCGGACGTGTGGCGACCAATGAGAATGAACTGCGGGCCATGTTGAATGCGTACCTGAAAAATCCAGCCCTTGATTATGCCGAACGCAGGAAGTTCGTCGAAGACGAAGTCACATTTACCGATGCCAGCGCTGGAAAAAGAACCGCAGAGTTTATACTTGCAATATTAGGTAAACAGGCCGTCAAGTAGACCCAGCTGGTTTTGCCGGGACGGATCGCGACCCAGACCCGAAGTCATCCTTTTCATGGTAAAAATATCATCCTGGAGAACAAATGACCAAGAAATTCCCACTTATTACCTCGATCTTAATGATCCTCATACTCGCTGCCTGCGGCTCCGCCGAACCGACCATGAGCTCTGCAGATATCGCGAATACGGCCATTGCCGACGCATGGATCTCGATCACTCAAACACAGGCTGCGCTGCCTACCGCAACGCCTATGCCCCCTACCTTTACGCCCGAACCAACATTTACCCCTTTACCGACCTTGCCGCCGCTTCTGACCCTTCCGCCGGTCACACTGGCTGCTGGACCGACAACCGATCCTTGCAACCAGGTCGCTCCCGCTGAACCCAAAGGGACCTTGATTAACGTCGAGTTGAAAAATGAATCTCAAGGACAAGCCAATCTCGCGTTTGGTATGAACACGCCAAATGACAAAGGAGAATGTGTTACCTATTCATTTGGTCTTGGAAAGGGAAATGTAATCGCCGCCAAGGTCCTGGCAGGCTGCTACTGGGGCTATGCCTGGATAACGGGCGATGAACCCTCCGTAGCTCGGACGGGGGATCTTATTTTATGCCTGACAGATACCAATCTGATATATCACGTGGTGGTTAGCAAGGAAAGAGTAGAGTTCAAGTAATATGCGGTTTCTGACAGCTCAGATATGAATGAAAAACATGCCATGTCTCTCTTTTACTTTTCCATCACCCTGGCGATTTTTTCCAGCGCGCTCTATCACTTTGTGGCGAAGAGCACACCATCGGATGTAAATTTTTCAGTCT
>CAZEGE010000250.1:0-1541 GCA_964511765.1 uncultured Anaerolinea sp. | reverse complement strand
AAGATGTCGGCCTGTATGACTGGAAGAATATGGTTGACGAATAGTTGAGGCTCTGAACCGTTACCCAGGACGAATAACTTCAAAATCATGAAAAGTATGCATTAATATAATACCCACGGTCACAAATTGCTGTTTCCCCTGGCGCCTTGCGCCACGCAATTTGTGACCGCGCTGGGTATAGATGACCCAGGCAGGCAAATATTTTTCACTATTCCAGGTGACAATGATCACGGAGACAAGGGACAGTGATTGCATTGCATATTCTTATTACAACTGATAACCCGCCTTAAGTGCATCTTCATGGAACATCTTCACCGTATCGAGGGAGTACTCATCCAATTGCTTCCCAACCAGTGACAATTTCTTAAGGATGTCATCAGTGACGGTGATGGCATGACAACCCACTTCATCTGCATGGAAAATATTCAACAACTCGCGCTGACTGGCCCAAAGCAATTCCTGAGTCATATGAGGCGACATGATTTCCACGCGCAAGGCGGGCAGACCTACTTAACAATACACTACTGACGATGTGATTTTCAACGGAGGTCTGTTCGTTGAACATGGTTTACCCCCCATCGGTTCTATAATTCGTCCGCGCTTATGCCAGCGACTTTGAGCAAGTGACGCAACAAGCCAATCTTGAGCGGCTGGCTGCCATGAATTGGAATGGAGATGCGTTCGGTCTGTTCTGCTTTGCCATAGATGTGATGACTGCCGTTCACGCGCAATAATTTCCAGCCGTGTTTTTCAAGAAGTTTGGCAAAGCGCGCCCCGCTGACCGTTTTCATACAGTGATTTCCAGCACGCGGCTATCTTCAACTTCCTGCGCGGGTTGGACATCCACCGATAAACATCCTTCTATGGCTTCGTGTAAATTTTCAAACAGTTCTTCAATGGTCTCGCCCTGCGTGGCGCAGCCAGGGATGGCAGGCACTTCCGCCCAGTAGCCGCCTTCTTCAGCGGGATGCACGACGACTTTAAGTTTCATAAGGTTTCTCCTAATTTCTACCGCTTGTCGCATAATTTACTACCGCATGTTGCATAATTTACAAAACTCATTGGTAGGTTTTTTATATAAAAATCATCATTCTGGTTTGGTTATTTTTGCGGCACTGTGTAAACTTTTGACAGAAATTAGCGGTACTCTGTAAAAAGAATTGTACCTTAAAACAAAGGCGCAACAGATCATGGATGTAGTTGTGCGCCCTTCGGCACGGCTCAGGACAGGTATCGCAGTCATGGTAACTGGACCAGCCCTTCGACACAGCTGCGCTAGTCAGGGCGGCGCCTGGCGACATGGGCGAGGCCACGGCAGAGAAACCGCTCTAACCAAAAATAATAAGCCAGCTCCAAAATCAACGGGCGGAGCTGGCTTATTTTTAAGATACTGCTGACATCAATATTCTTATTACAACTGATAGCCTGCCTTTAAAGCATCTTCGTAGAACAAACATCTTCACCGTATCCAGGGAGTATTCATCCAGTCCCTTGCCGACCAGGGACAATTTCTTAAGTATGTCATGAGTGACGGTGATGAC
>CAZEGE010000249.1:0-1545 GCA_964511765.1 uncultured Anaerolinea sp. | reverse complement strand
ATCGGATTGATTGCAGCAGGTATGGGAACGCTTATTGTACAGACACGTCGTTTTCCAAAAATCAAGAAAACTGCGACCTGACAAGGCGTGTGCCCGGCTGGCGGGAACGAAATTGTGAGCCCTCGGGTTGTTGAATAGTATGACAGGAAAATCCCCCGGAGTTTAAAGCATGAATTTCAGATTATTCCTCTTGACCGTTTTTCTCCCCATTATGTTGGCTGCAGCGTGTCAGGCTGGCCCCGCGCCGAAAGACGCCCAGGATGACCGTGCTGGAAATTCAATCGGCGAGGGCGCTGATCCTGATGTCATTGCTGAACTTCCCATTTCAACTAGAAGTTTTGAGATGGGAACCGCTGGTTTCATACCCAGGCATTATCCAAATTCAAGCCAGGATGATTGGCAGGACTTATTTGAGCATGACGCTGCATCGTACGGCGGAATTTATGGTGTTCATATCGACCCCGCTGGTAAAGTTAACGAAGATGGAATTCTCGAACAAGCCCAGCTCGCATTTGAGCAGGTAAGAGATGTAGAGCCATATATCGCCTTTTCAGTCAATTATGAAGACGGTCCTTTTACACATGAGCGAGGCGAAGAGCTTAAACGCGCAGCTGTGGCGATAGCCAAAAAATATCAACCTAAACATATCTCTCTGGGAGTAGAGAGCAACTCATTCTACTTGTTTCAGCAGGAGACCTTCGATTTATATGTACAGTATGCCAGGGAAGCCTACGACGAAATCAAGGCAGTCAGTCCAGATACCCAGGTTATGAATAACTTCCAGCTTGAGCGCATGAAGGGAAAAACTTCGCTTACGGGACAGGAATTTGAACATAATTGGCATATCATCAGCAAGTTTGAAGGAAAGATGGATCTCGTTTCCTTTACGGTGTATCCATTTTTAGAATACAAGACTGTCGCTGAAATCCCTGACGACTATCTCGCCGAGATCCGTAGGCATACATCCCTGCCCATTATGATCACTGAAACCGGATGGCCCACGGAAGATACGGCAAGCGGGGTAAGCGGCTCGTATCAGGATCAGATCGATTACATGATGAAGCTTATCCGGCAAGCCGACGACATTGAAGTAAAGGCGATCATCTGGGTATTCCCGCATGATTCATCCTTTGAAGTGGCTGGTGGCATTTTCGATCATATTAGTTTGTTTGATAATAATGGGAAGCCAAAGCCCGCATATGAGTACTGGAAGGCGGTCAACTCATTGCGATTGAAATGATTGGCGATCGGGCTTTCCATCGCAGAAAACAGGGAGGGATTGACAAAATTCAAAGACTGAATTATGATTTTTTCGATAAAGTCTATTTTAACGCTAGGAGTTATGGCAAACATGAGACTTTCCAAACGCGGCGAATACGGTCTTCGGGCAATGATCGCACTGGCGGAACCCGTCGAAAAAAACGATGCCCCACAGATGATGCAAATCAAGGAGATTTCGATCCAGGAGCAGATCTCCCCCAAATTCCTTGAGCAGATCCTTCTCACGCTCAAAAATGCGGGATTGCTGCACAGCAAGATGGGCGT
>CAZEGE010000248.1:0-1560 GCA_964511765.1 uncultured Anaerolinea sp. | reverse complement strand
GGCTACCGATTAACAGCAGTGTCAAGGGATGAAAAGCAAGAAGAAGAAAATTGATCTAAGAACAAAAAACAACCCTTAATCCTGGGTTGTTTTTTTATCCCTGCTCCATCGATTTCCAAGCTAGAGACAGCCTTCACCGCCCTCGCCCTCTTTTCTCAGGATGGGGTTGTCATGCCGAACGGGAGAATGCCTGTCCTTACTCGATTCTTTGAAGTTCAGGTCTCAATGCCAATACTTCCGCTTCACTCGCGATCCGTCGGGGATGTTTCGGGTCCAGGGCGATGCGTGTGAGATCGTGCCCAATACCCAACCGCATCAGATAATAACGTGTGAACTGTTGCCGCGTCATCCCATCCCGCGCTTCCTCATCCATCTGCCAACCCCAGGTCAAATACTTGTATGCGATCCGCTCCTGACTGAAGTGTCGATACGGCTGACGTCGGGTCAGCACATTCCAAACCAATTCCAGGATCTGTCGCGCAATCGCTACAATCGCCTGGTTCCGATGCATTCGTTTCTGCATTGCCTCAAAACGCTTTTTCCAATATGGGTCGGACTTCACTGCCCTCTGTGCCACTTCCACAAGTGCCCAGCGCAGTTCCTTGCGCCCTTCTTTCGTGATCCCCTTGCCGCGGTTCTTTGTCCCGCTTTGCTCCAGCCCAGGCGTCAGCCCTGAATAACTCGCCAGATGCTGTGCTGTCTCAAAGCGTTGGATATCCCCAATGGCGGCCAATACCGTCATGGCCGTGATCACTCCAAAACCAGGCATTTGCATCAGGTAGGTCATGCTCTCTGTCCATGGCTTTTGGTGGCTCATCTTCGCCACCACTTTCCCGATCCGCTCGATTTGCTTCTCCAAATAGGCTCGATTCTCCATCTCCAATTCCAACTGGAACTGCTCCATCTTCGACAATCGTTTATCCTTTTGCCAGCCTGTGTTCTTCTCATTGAACCGCTTCCCCCTTTCATGTTTCAGATGGTGACGATGCGCCACGCTGTGCATCCGATTCACCATTTGCGTGTGTGCCTCCACCAGCTGCCTGCGTTGGGATAACAACTGGCGTAATTCGCGAACATGTTGCGGGGGCACCCATACATCCGGCACCAGATTCGCTGCTAGCAATCTTGCCAGAATAAGCGTGTCTCGAACATCTGTCTTTACTCGCGCATTCGCGATCTGTTTTACTTTGAACGAATTGGCGACCATGACCCGCTCCACCAGCGGTGATAGTACATCGTATACATGCCAGGCATTCGTTGTAGATTCGATCACCACATGATCATCCGCTCTCAGGTTCTTCTTCAACCACCCTTCCAGATCCTGGTGTTCCACTCGTATTGGTTGTAACACCACCTTCCCTTCCCGATCCACACCCGCCACGACGCAATAGTGTTTGTGGATATCCAGAGCTACATAGCGTTTTGAATCTCTTGTATTTCCTTCTCCATTCATGCTAGACTCTCCTTGGTTTGAGGTTGGGGCATGGATTTTTGGGCTGTGAGTGATACATACCGATACGGGATCTTTGTCCCAGACGAGGATCCACCGGGCAACCAAGT
>CAZEGE010000247.1:0-1579 GCA_964511765.1 uncultured Anaerolinea sp. | reverse complement strand
TGGTCCGCACGCACGGCGCAGAGAGCTGCAAATGAAATAAGGACATCTTCAATTTCTGTCATCGCATTTAGCTTCATCCTCACGTTGGTTATGCTTTGGTTACTCTTATGAAACGCACTGAATTCATTTCCCGCATATTGATAACAGCAGCAATTGTCAGCGTAGTTGGAGCGCCGCTGTACTTTTGGTCACGCACACCGCTGATCCATGCACACATCGCAGAAGATGGCGGCTGGAGTCCAGATGTAATCAAAGCTAATGTTAACGAGCCACTTAATTTAAAACTAACTTCTGATGATGTTGTTCACGGATTCGCGGTTGGTCAAATGGACATGCAAAGTGTGGATGTTCTGCCTGGCAAGGTCACCGACATCACTTTGACTTTTGACAAGCCTGGGATTTACACATTCTTTTGCACGCGCTGGTGTGGACTCAATCACTGGCGGATGCGCGGCACAATTGAAGTCAGCGGTTCACCTTCAGATCCCGAGCCTGCTCTGAGCGAAGTCGAACGGTTTCCATTGTATGTGACTCTCGACCTCGACATTGACGCTCCGCACGATGCACCTGTTATTCCAAGCAGTCAGCCGTCAGCAATCAGTGGACAACAGTTGGTAGCCGATTTATCCATTGACCAATCCTCCGATTACTACCGCACACGTTCACCCTATCAAGTATTTGATGAACTGAACACCACAGCACTCACTGAATCGCAACGCTGGGATGTAGTTGCGTATATCTGGCAATCGAACACAACAAAAGAATCCCTCGCAAATGGAGGACAACTCTACACCCAAAACTGCGCGGCTTGTCATGGTGAGAATGGAGCAGGTGATGGAGTCTTTGCAGATGATCTAGCTACGTCGGGCGAGGCATCCATGCAGACCATGACGGGCGCAGACAATATGATGATGCAAACCCCTGTTGATTTCACCAACCCAACCAGTATGCTAGGCGCAAGCCCCGCGCTATTGCAGGGAAAAATCCTGCGCGGCGGCATGGGCACGGGGATGCCGATGTGGGGAACGATATTTACTGAAGAACAAATCTGGAATTTGATTGCATATTTATATTCGTTCCAGTTTGAATATCACAATTAAGGAGACTCTATGAGCAAAAAAAATAAGAGGCAAAAACAAAGGAAAAGTTTCCCCTGGCCGTTAGTGGCTATCGGTGGTGTTCTGTTGATCATTGCCGCGTTCTTCCTCGCCAATCAAGGCGGTGGGGATGGTGGTGGAACCCCATCCATTGCAGTGGATCAGCAAAAGATTGATTATGGCGACGTAAAATTCGGCGTCAATAAGACCTTTGCCATCAAAGTCACCAATACGGGCGAGGGTACACTGCGCTTCAAGGAAGAACCATACATTGAAATTCTGGAGGGGTGCTGACCTCCTCAACTAACCATCGGTTCGATGGTAATAAAACCTGGCGAAAGCACGATCCTTGAATCCAGTGTTTTCATGATGCATGAAGGCATGGATGGTCCACATAACTTCGGGGTTCATCTCAAAACGAATGACCCGGCAAATCCTGATCTGATCGTGAACGTATTGTCTAATTGGATACCGTAAGATCA
>CAZEGE010000246.1:0-1595 GCA_964511765.1 uncultured Anaerolinea sp. | reverse complement strand
TCTTTTGCAAATGCTCGATCAACGTATGTCGATGGCAAAGATTATGGTCGGCTTCAAAACAAACCAATGCGATACGTTCATCTTTGTTGGTCAAATCTATTAGCTGTTTGATTTCAGTTTCTTGTTTCGGCAAAAGTTTATTTTCGTATGCCTTGAATAAGGTTTTGTGCGAAACGCTTTCGCCAAGTCCCTTGCGCATGGAGGATGGAATTCCAAGCTCGGGAATGTGGATATATTTCATCCCTGCATTTTCGATATATTGCTTGAAGCTCTTTTTAGAAAATCCATATTTCATGGATTGCGGATTATTGCGAACATCCACAACAACGGTGATGTTCGTAGCAATAAGTTTGTACAAAAAGGAGTCGATGGTCAAGCCTTCGTAGCCAACGGAAAATACCGTAGGTTTGGTTTCTACAGGAAAAGCAAATTGAAGTTGCTTCAATTCTTCAGCCGTAAAGTGCCTGTCCGCAATCTTGCTTCTCAACGTGAATTGGGGGAAATCACGATAGGTCTTTTTGACAAGTTTGTCTCCGCGTAAACCGCCCATGCTTGCCTTGAATTTCAACAAAGCGGTTTTGTCTGTTGGGGTGACTTCATTCAAGTACGAGTGTTTGGTACTTAGCTGGAAATCATCAGCGGATTTCAGTAACCCCAAATCAATCATTCGCCGTTTATCGTAATATGACAGGAAACTAAAAGGTCCGAACTTATAAGGAAAAAAGTCGTAATAATTCTTGCCTGTCTGCTGGCAGAAATTAAATAGAAGTTTTTCGCAGTCCGTGCTTGGGAGACTGCCGCCAAAAACTTCAATCAGGGCAAGGAGGATTTTTCTTCGGTAGTACATGATGTTACTCTGAAAGAAGAGGCTTCAAATTTTCCAGCAATGCAGGGACGGCTTTTGTGGCAGCGAGATAAATCTTGTCCATTTTCACTTCGCCGTATTCATGCGCGAGAATGTTCCGCAAGCCGATGATTTGCGCCCATTCGATTTCTGGATATTTTTCTTGAAAATCTTTTGAAACATGGTTTGCCGCCTCGCCGACAATGAGAAGCAACCGTTCAATGGCATAGCGTATCGTCTTGTTCTCGACGAATTTTGCGTGCGGAACACCTTTGATGATTTCTGTGATTTCTAAGGCGTATTTCCGCATATCCCACAAATAGGACATGTCCCTCTCATCAGGCGGCATAGATCACCTGCGCGGTTCTGAGGATTTCCCGCTTGCGGAAGGGATTCTCCAGCGCGTCCTTTTCGATCACATCCACAGGGCGATGGAAGATTTTCTCCAGGTCCAGTTTCATTTGCACCAGGTCGAAGAGGCTGATTTCCGCTTCCTTTGAAAATGTGACCAACACATCCACGTCGCTGTCGGGGCGAAAGTCTGCGCGCAACGCCGAGCCAAACAACGAGAACTCCACCACCTTCCAGCGGTGGCAGAATTCGCTGATCTTCTTGCGTGGAATGCGGAAATTTTTCTTTTGCATGGCGTTCACCTGTGAAAATTATAGCATGGAGAGCGGCTTATTGCTGTCTGATTTTGTCTTTCTCCTTCGGACATCTCCCCCAAATGCGGCAAGGGAAATTTGGGATG
>CAZEGE010000245.1:0-1617 GCA_964511765.1 uncultured Anaerolinea sp. | reverse complement strand
TTTTCATCTTTGAATCGGCGGCGGACTAAAGTCCTGCCTCAGTTCGTGAAAGTCGAACACCTGCACTTGCGTCAGGTGCAAGTGTAAATTCGACTCAATCATCAGCCCGAAGGGCTTCCATGAGCTGAGCAAGCGGCTTTGCGGAGCACCCTGTGGGTTAGCCCGGCGTTGACATTCCGTCCGAGACCGTTTTTCATTCTTCATATTCGTTCGATTGCACCACCCCATCAAGCGGACATCGCCAGACTCGGCGTCACATCACTGTATCGATTACAAATTTCGTTCAAAATATCTATTCTATGTTTATTATTTTCTTTCTCAATTTCTCAATCTTTGATTGGTATTCTTCCTTCTTAGTATCATCAATATCTGTTCGCTTTAAAACTTCAGTTTTAATGAGATCAACATATCGGAGTGCTCTTGGAATATCTCCATCTTTCAGCGCTGATTCAATTAAAAAGTTGACTCCCAACTCATGTATGCTTGGGATGAAAAAGGATGCTATTCCCTCACAAATACGACGAAAGCCTTTATTTTCATCGCTTATACTTTCTAGAGTTTCGGAGCCAAGAATTACCACAGCATCTCGAACTTTTTCTAGTATCTCTTCACCATACTTTAGAGCAATGCCACGAGGAAAATGTTGATATTCAGTTTTATGAAAGTTGATATTTGAGACCAAGCCTTTGCTAAACAAGAGGATTGCAGTATCAGTAGGCACTATTTGAGTAATAAATTGATTCCAATCTTTGTCGATATTCACAAATTCCGTACAGTCAGAGGTTTCCAATCGGATTGTACCTGCTTCAGGAAGACCAGATATAACGACATGTCGAGTTATATTCACACTATAAATTCGGTCGGGGTATTTAGGAGGCCAGCCTATAACAGGAACTAGAAATGCGTATACAGGTATTGGTTGCCTCGACCAATATTCCAAGTGGCTCCGTGTAAATCTATAAGATGCAAATTCAACGCCGTCTTTCTTTGTTATGTCTTTTTCACCAATTGCTTTTACTTGAACCCAAAAATGCAAATAGGGGTTATTTTCGACAATTGATTCGCAGTATAAGTCGATCCCTATATCTGTTCCCACAGCCACAGGTCTAACTAAACATACGCGGCTTATCTATTCCGCTACAAGGTTTTCCGCAAAATTACCTTTTAATTGTTTGTTAGTTATTGACGGCATATATTTATCCTTTTACTGGAAGTTTTCCCGCCACCCCATCAACTCAGACATCGCCAGACTCGGCGTCGCGTCACCCTGACGACCTGAATTCCACGTCACGATCAGATCCTTCTTCGCGCGCGTGATCCCCACGTACAACAAACGCAGGCGTTCCTTCACGTACCCCAGCCGCGACTGCATCGTCGCCGCGCCTTCCTCATAAAAATCATATTCACTCGTCGACTCGAGCGCGGTCAACTGCGCCAGCGCCTCCGCCTCGAGATTTAATCTCATATTTGGATACACTGGCGGTTGAGTAGCCCCGCTGGTTTTCGCGGGGCGTACACCTGCACTTGCGCCAGGTGCAAGTGTCGAAACCACCTCGCGGATAAACCACTTCTCCGAAATAAAACGGTCGTTCGGCATGTTCGACGGGAAGTCATAAT
>CAZEGE010000244.1:0-1632 GCA_964511765.1 uncultured Anaerolinea sp. | reverse complement strand
GAGGATTGAAAAATATAAGCAGTTATTATGGAAACTGTCAACCGAGTTTCTAGTTAGAACTCAAGGTACTCAATGGACGCAATCTTCACACTCCCCTACTCGGAATACGCGGCTGCCAACATGCTCGCGGAACATTTCAAGCCATCGGACGGCTATTCAGTCTTCGTACCAGCGTCCCGTACTGAAAAGGGCATAGATTTATTGCTTGCCAAACGTGACACCGATCGCTTGCGAACTCTTTCGTTCCAAGTGAAGTCCTCGCGCACCTATCCGGGCACGCCAGCTGTTCGAAAGGTGAAAAACAGAAGGTTCGCGTATTACACATGGTTCAATCGCTTCGAAGTACCACCGCAGGCAGATTTCTTCATGCTCTATGGCCTCTATGCTGCCGAGCAAAGCTCAGCAAAGACCGTTGCAAAATCCTGGTGGCAGTCGATGTGTCTGGTCTTCTCCAACGCCGAGATGACAGAGTTCATCAAGAACATAAAGACGAAGAGCGGAACGCCAGACCGAATGTTCGGCTTCGGCTTTGACAACCCCAAGGAAGTTCTCTTGACTCGCGGCGTCGAGACGGGGCCGCAAGCCGACTATTCTCACCATCTCTTCAGATCGCAGGCGGCTGCAATCAAAACGGCAATCGCTTCTACGTGAATGAGTTCTAACTTTAGGTGCTGCGGACGGGCCATCAGCATCGCGCGAGTGCAAATGTCTGCGCGGTGCCCGCCGCAGACCAAAACGTTAGGCGTTTCACAACCATAAGAGGACAAATAAATTGAGTCATTCAAAACCCTTTCATCGAAACTACAGAGGATTTGTAAAAAGCCCAAACTCTGGATATAGTCAATGGGCTTACATCATTGACCGAGAATATTCAGATTCACCAGCGCATTATGTTCGTGCCTTTTTACTGATCCAGAGTGACCTACAGAGATTATTCGAATTTATTGAGCCTTCAGATTGCAATTTAGATACCCATTCCTTTAGGATTCACGAGCTTCTGATGCGGACTTGCATTGAGATTGAGGCGAATTTCAAGGCAATTCTAAAAGAAAACATTTATAACCCAACCAATCGGGAGGGAAAGCCAATACCCGAAAACAAATGGAATATTCACAACTATAGAATGGTGAATAAGACCCACCATCTGTCTTCTTACAAAGTGTATATTCCAATCTGGGACGGAACACAATCGTCTTTTGAACCATTTGCACAATGGGCCACTGCTACAGAGTTATCTTGGTATCAGGCATACAATAATAGCAAGCATGATAGAAAAAACGCATTCAAGGAAGCTAATTTTTTCAACCTTTTGAATGCTGTAGCGGGATTATTAGTTTTACTATCATCACAGTTTAGAACAGAGGATTTTGCGCCAGGAAATAGGTCACTAGCGGTAGAAGGCTATGATTACTATTCAAGCGAACCAGCTTTGGGAGATTTTTTTCACATTGATTTTCCAAATGATTGGAGCGAAGAAGAGAAATATGATTTCGATTGGGCTGAATTAAAAAAAGAAACAAATAGATTTCAAAAAATCGACTACGATAAGGTTTAAGTGTATCCAGAGAGAGTAACCCCGCCTACCGATTAACAGCAGTGTCAAGAAAAAAGTAATGAGGGGCGTGAACTGAG
>CAZEGE010000243.1:0-1661 GCA_964511765.1 uncultured Anaerolinea sp. | reverse complement strand
ACCGATTAACAGCAGTGTCAAGAAAAAAGTAATGAGGGGCGTGAACTGAGAAGGTCAAATGGAAAACGGTTGTGAAAGTTCACCTTTCGGAGCCGTATTTTGCTGCCTGCGTCCATAATTTTCAACTTGCAGACAGCCTTCCACACCCCCGCCCTTTGTATTCAGAGTGGGGTTGTTTCTGTATAACGAGAATGCGACGTTCGTTATTCGATCTTCTGCAGTTCGGGTCTCAGAGCAAACAATTCTTCTTCGCTTGCCAGCCTGCGAGGATATCTTGGATCAAGCGCCACACGTGTCAGATCCTGCCCAATACCAAGGCGCATCAGATAATAACGCGCAAATTGCTGGCGAGTCAGTCCATCACGCGCATCTTCGCTCATCCGCGAAGCCCAGGTCACGTACTTGTATGCGATCCGTTCGTGTGAAAAGTGGCTATAGGGTTGGCGGCGGCTCAGCACATACCAAACCAGCTCGACCAAACGATGTGCGATCGCCACGATCGCCTGGTTGCGATGCATCCGATGCTGGAGTTCCTGAAAACGCCGTTTCAAGTGCGGATCCGACTTCACCGCCATCTGGGCGGCTTCCACCAGTGCCCAACGCAATTCCCTGCGTCCTTCCTTGGTGATGCCTTTGCCGCGGTTCTTTGTGCCACTCTGCTCCAGTCCCGGCGTCAATCCGGAATAACTACCTAATTTGTTCGGAGACTCAAACCGTCCGATATCTCCAATGGCTGCCAGCACCGTCATCGCGGTGATCACTCCAAAACCTGGCAGCTGCATGATGTAGGTCATGCTTTCTGCCCACGGCTTCTGGTGACACATTTTTGAAACCCTTTCAGTAATTCGTCCGATTTGCTGCTCGATGTAGATCTTGTTTTCCATCTCAAGCGCGAGTTGAAATTGTTCGATCTGAGAAAGACTTTCATCTTTCTGCCAGGCCGTGGTTTTCTCATTGAAGCGTTTGCCGCGCTCGTGTGTCAGATGATGACGATGAGCTGCACTGTGCATGCGGTTGATGATCTGGGTGTGCGTTTCCACCATTTGCCTGCGCTGGGAAAGCAGTTGCCGCATCTGGCGAATATGCGCTGGAGGCACCCACACCACGGGTACCAGATTGGCCGCCAATAACCGCGCCAGGATCAGCGTGTCACGAATATCTGTCTTCACCCTGGCCAAAGCGATCTGTTTGACTTTGATCGGATTGGCCACCAGCACACGCTCGGCCAACGGTTCAAGCAGATCGTACACATGCCAGGCATTCGTCGTGGATTCGATCACGACATGATCGCTTCCACATAGGCTTTTCTTCAACCAGCCTTCCAGATCCTGATGTTCAACCCGCACTGGCTGGAGCACAACCTGTCCTTCCCGATCGACTGCCGCAACCACACAATAGTGCTTGTGAATATCCAGGGCGACAAAACGGTGCGAAGGTCTTGCATTGTTTTCTTCACTCATGCTAAACTCTCCTTGGTTTGATGTTGGGGCGTGGATTTTCGGGCAGTGAGTGATACACACCGATTCGGGCTCGAAGCCCAGACGAGAATCCACCGGGCAACCAAGTAACAACACGAGTGGAGAATACGACTTCTCTCTCATAGGCGGCAACGGTTTGCCCTGATGCTCACACCCCGGATGCATCCCGGTGATGGTGTCTTG
>CAZEGE010000242.1:0-1666 GCA_964511765.1 uncultured Anaerolinea sp. | reverse complement strand
AATTCTTCTGGAGGCCGTTGGCGCGAATTCATCAGAACCTTCACCCATTCCATTTCTGCGGTGACGTGTTCGATGTCGCCAAGTTGCAGGGCAGCGGCGATGTTGTCGCCGAGAAAGCGGACGCCTGTGTCGAAGTCTTCGGAATGGGCGGCGGGTGGCATGTTTTCTTTGATCGCGCTTTCGATGTGGATGCGCTTGGAGGTAAACGCCCGATGCGCTTCGATATACGACTGTGAGAGGCTCCTGGTCTGGGTGGGTTTGATCCTGGCTTGCAGGAGCGTTTCCACTGTGTCGAGGGAAGCAGTCAGCGAATCGCCGAGATGGTGACCTGGGATATGGTCCGCCAGATTCGGATGGAGATTGAAGATGCGTCCGCCGTAGCCGACGGAGACGCGCAGTCCTGTCAGCGCGAGCGCTGTGGATTGCAGGGTGGCGGCGGTGGTCAACGTCTGTGCGGCGAGGATGACGAGGTTTGCATGGACGGCGGTGACAGTTTCCTCGAAGCGTTCAGCAGGGACGTTTGCGCCGAGATGGATTACGTTCAGTCCGCGGCGGCGCAGGAGCAAAGTGAGATGTAACGGCGTGAAGGTGTGCCACTCGTTTGGCGGACAGCCGACCAGCACGGTTTGATTCCGTACGGGAGCGGGCGTGCCGCCGATGAGCGAGTCGAGCCGGCGCATGGCGAGACCTGATGCAAAGTGTTCCTGTTGCACGGATGCTTCGTTTGCGTACCAAAGTCCGCCGAGTTCTGACAGCCCTTTTTGCAAAACATCCATGCAAACTGCTTCGACAGGATACATGGAGAAAGCCTGGTTCAAAATTTGCTCGGCAGCGGCTTCGCTAAAATTCAAGCAGGCGGCGATCCATTGAGAACGCAGGGAATCAAGATTCGTTTCGGGCGGGGCGAGGGCGAGAGTCGCTTGGGGGAAGGAAAATGTCGAGGGGGCCGTACCAGCCAGAGGGTCCAGCCCCGAAGCGGTTTTTTCATTCCACAAATCCACTGCGCGGGAAATCGAAAGTCCCTCTGCCTGGCGCGTCATCAGCCATTTGATTGTCTCGATATCATATTGCGAATACAAGCGATGCCCGCCTGCGGTGCGTTGGGGCTTGGGCATACCGTAGCGTCGTTCCCAGGCGCGCAGGGTGTCGGCGGCAAGGTTGGTTTCTTGTAGAACGGCTTTCAGGTTGAAGGTGGGAGTTTTGCTGGGCATTTGAGTTCCTTGTTGATGGTGATTATACATATTGTCTAGTATTTGTCAAGATATATGTGGACAAAACATTGACAAAACTGTATAAATTGGTAAAATAGGGATATTCAAAAAGGAGTTTTCATGTCAAAAGATACACTGCGTCAATTTGCAAACCTGTTGAGCGTCATCCTGGCGCTGACGGTCAATGTTCTCGCTTCCGTCCTGCCGCTCAACGGACAGAACACGGGCGAAATCTCGGATCGCTTCCAGGTTTATTTTGTGCCTGCGGGATATGTCTTTGCCATCTGGGGCATCATCTACATTGGTTGGATCGCCTTCACGATTTTCCAATTCCGACCTTCGCAGAAGGAAAGCCCGCGCTTGCGCCGACTTGCATACCTGTTTGCATTCAGTGGGGTTGCCAACGCCGCGTGGCTGTTCACATGGCACTATAACTTTTTCGGCTTGGGTGTTCT
>CAZEGE010000241.1:0-1695 GCA_964511765.1 uncultured Anaerolinea sp. | reverse complement strand
AAGCCGGTGTGGCCGCAGGCGGCGTGGTCATCATGGATGTCGGCATCAACCCCGCGCATGTCGTGCATCGCGCGGCATTGAAAGCCGCCGAGGGCATTGCGATCGTCATCAAACCCGAGATCCCGGATCTGGCGGAAACACGCCGCTGGATCGCACGCATGATCAATTCGCTGGCAAGCGTGGTTGGCAAAGACAGCGCGCATGAATTCATCGGCAGTCGCGTCAAGCTGTGCTACAACCAGGTGGTCGGCGACGGCTTCAAGTCGGCGCACAAGATGCTGCAACAGGCTTTGAATGAGGACAAGATCGAACTGGCGCTGATCCCCAACGGCATTCTTCCGATCGTGGATCCCAGTCTGGCAGCACAGGCGGTCAACTCGGACCGGCGTGAGGATATTTTGGTCTGGAGATACAAGAAGGAAAAACTGGAAGAGCTCGGACCGTTCGTGGATTCACTGTTGGGCTTCGCTGCCCACTTTGTGCCTGCCGTGCGCGAAGGCGCATCACGCGTTGGGCTCCTGCCCAATGGTACAAAAAAGCGCAGCTGGTTCAGGAAGTGATTCATGTTTGATGTTACCGGCAAAACCTTGAAGCCTGTTACCGAGGCGCGTTCATCCGATGTGCTGGAACGCTGGTGGAATATTCTCGCGGAAGAGGGTCGCGCGAAGAAAGCCAGTCAGTCGTTGCAGCACAGTATGACCTCCACTGAAATCGAAGGGATGGCGCGTAAGGTTTTTGAAGAAGTGAGCCTGCGTGCGGTCGATGCAGGTGTGGCGCTGCCACCGGAATATATTCTGCGTTTGATCGGTGAACTCTCCGGTATGGGACCCTTGCTCGAACTCATAGCCCGCTCCGACATCGAAGATATCGCCATTAACCTTGGACACATCCATGTGTACACCACCACCCAGGGCTGGGAATATGCCGGTCCAGCACCCGATGGCATTGGGGATGCCCTGCGTGTCATGATCGACCGCGCCGCCCAACGCGCGCCGACACCGGATTATCCAATCGCAGATGCCATGTTGCAGGTCATGGTTCCACTCCTTGATGGAACGGTTCGTCGAAAGGGAGTGCGTATTAATTACATCATGCCGCCTGCCTCGCCTTATGGCGATACGATCACGTTGCGTATCTCGAACTATCGTACAGCCGCTGATCTGACGCAGGGCAGCCTGGCCATGCTGTGTCAACAGCGACTTCCGCCGGTATCCCGCCCGCGTTTTGACGCAAAGGATTTCCCGCGTGGTGACGGCATCCTGACACCCGAGGTCGCGAATTATCTTTTGAGTGTCATGGTACATGGAGGTACATTGGTGATTGCCGGCACGACAGGTTCGGGCAAGACCTTTGTCGGTCAAAGAATTTTGCAGGAGATGTTGGACTATTACCCCCGTGGCGCAATCCGTTTGTTCATTGTGGAAGACAGCAATGAGATCATCTTGAACGGTTGGAATGGCGATGGCAAAACGGATACAGGCAACATCATTTACACGGTGACCCGTCCCGAAATTCGCGGCGGTCCACCTCCTGTGACCATGTATGACCTGATCCGTTCTGCCTTGCGTTCACGCCCGCATGGGGTGGTGATCGGTGAAGCGCGTGGGGCGGAAGCCTGGGAGTTAATTCGTGCCGCAGCCACCGGACATGGACACTCGGCCTTCACGATCCATGCCACCAGCGCCGAGCATGTCT
>CAZEGE010000240.1:0-1704 GCA_964511765.1 uncultured Anaerolinea sp. | reverse complement strand
GACTCCCGCCACTGGTCATAAATTTCCTGGTGGCAATCCTTGCATGAGTCGGCGCTGTGTAAAGGGATATTTTGGGGCAAGTCTAATCGAGGCATATAATTTGATGGGCCAATAAATGTAACACAGGCATCGTTGCCCAACAAAACACGGGATACGGTTATACCAACTACAAAGACCAGGATTATTTTAAATGTATTCATGGATATTTCCTAACCCGAACCGAATCGGAATAGAATAAATGGTAGGCTATGCCTACCCTACTTATCTGCAAAGGGCGTAAAGAAAGCGAAGTTACAACCCCCTAAATCCTCCTTTGTTAAGGGGAACTATCGCCACAATCTCCCTTAGAAAAGGGGGACTGAGGGGGTTGTTTTGCGCTCTCAGCGTTCTGCGATGAGATGAACTGTTACTAAATTTTACATCGTGACACAAAACCTAAAATTCAACTTTTAATCCGAAGCTGGTAAGAAAGGCATCGTAATCACCCAAGAGTAGTGTCTCTGCGCTGTCGTTCTGTACAAGATACCTCGAATTAACAAAGAACGACAGAATCGTGTCAGGCGATCGTAGATACTTATAATCAATTCCCATAAAAGGCGCAGATTGAAAGAAGTCTGCATTCTGTGATTCAGAGAAAAACTTACCATCAACTACCAGGAAGGTGTTTCCCACATTGAAATACATCTTAGACCTGAGCCGGTAAAGTATCGGATAGCCATACGTCAGGGAAATGGCATTCACATCAAATTCCATATTATTGGCATCATCTGTTTTACGACTGTATTGATACAGCGAATACCCCAAAGAAATCTTATGATTGTAAGGCAAATCAGAGGCAACACCTATTCCTCCGTGAGATATACTCCCCTTTTTTCCCGTTCCTTCTTCCGTTCTGATGCCAAAGAAAGGCTCTATAAAACCAGGTTCCTGAACGTTGTCTGCCCTTGAGCTTTCTATCTGCCGTAAATAATCCAGGTCTGCAAAAAGCCTTGTAAAAGAAAGGATACCGGGGAATGGATAGTCAAGGTGGAGTCGTACCCCCTCTCTGTTTTGTGGATATTTCTTTGCATCGTGGAGTTGCCAACCGTCCGCATACGTTGTAAAATAGGGAAATTCATAAAAGAGACCCGGGGATTGGATATCACCGGGTCTTTCTGTCTTTATCACAAATGGGTCATACTTTGGTTCAACCCAAAAACCCTCCAGGTTAAAACTTGCCCTGCCTATTGTACCGCTGATGCCTGTATTTAACAGATTTCCATGAACATCGATTCCATCACCTCCGGTAGGCCGATAAATACTATGGGCATAAGCAGCCCAGGCCTTATAGGTTGGCAGGAAATTATAAGAGTAATCAGCCCCAAGGACAAACTCGTCCTGCCCCCCTACTTTATTATAGGGAGACTCCCATCGCACAGAACTTCCATCCACCGTACCCTGCAAAGGCGAGTCTATTTCAGCGGTTGATGCGCCTCTGTTAAACGGACTCATAAAGTTAAAACCATACTTCATATCTTCGTATTCCCTTCCCAGATAAAATCCACCCAACCAACTGGTAGAGTTGGAATCTTCGGGTAATTCTGCAAAATACACTTCATACAAAGTTGATGGGATAAAGAAGGGGTTATAAAATCGCCTGACAACATTAACTCCATAAAAGGGCAAATAGTCCGGTCCGTAAAAGGTGGGATTGGGTTCACCTTT
>CAZEGE010000239.1:0-1723 GCA_964511765.1 uncultured Anaerolinea sp. | reverse complement strand
TTTTTCGAGCAGTTGATAACGGTCGTTGAGAAGAGCGCCTTCGGTCATTGAGGGGGATTATATCATTACGAAAAGAGCAGGGATACAAAGGGTGTAAAAGTTCAAAGGTATAATCCCTGTCATGCGAAAGGGACTTTTGCTCTACAACCCGACGGCTGGACGCTATCCCGTGGGACGTTTTGTGCATGGAATCATTCATCCGCTGAAGGCTGCCGGCTGGAGTGTGGATATCGCAGAGACGTTAAGCGGCACACATGCAACTCAAACGGCGCATCAGGCCGCAAATGAAAAATATGATGCAGTTTTTGCCATCGGCGGTGACGGGACGGTGGGCCAGGTGGCAAGCGGGTTGATCAACACACAGACCGCATTGGCGGTCCTCCCCGCAGGCACAACCAACGTCTGGGCAATAGAGCAGGGGCAAAAACCCTTTAGTTGGTTTCAATGGTGGGCGTTACGCGAAAACGCAAAGCTGCTTGCAAACGTCGAGCCGCAATATGTGGATGCAGGTATTTGCAATGACCGTCCATTTTTATTATGGGCAGGCATTGGCCTGGACGCGGAAACCATTCGGAAGATAGAACCTCGTCCGCGTTTCTTCAAACATATGGCTGTCCCGCATTATTTTGCCACCACCGTTTGGGAGGCATCCTTCTGGCATGGCCTCGATCTCCGCGTTTACGCGGACGGCAAACTCGTTGAAGGACATTATCTGGTGGCAGTTGCCACCAATATCCGTCATTACGCCGGCGGTATGTCCGTCATCTCTCCAAATGCTTTGCTCGATGACGGCGAGATGGATATGTGGCTTCTCAGCGGCGATAGTCTTGCGGATGCGTTTCGCCATTTCTTTGACCTGGTATCAGGACGTCACCTCACTTCTGAAAATGCGCGGCGGCTTCCCTTCCGCACTGCGCGGATCGAATCCGATGCGAACTTCTCCATTCAAGTGGACGGTGACCCCGTGCTTGGCGGCAGCAGGGCAGAGATCACCACCCTGCATCGCGCCCTCAAAGTGCTTATGCCCAAAAACGCTTTACAATTGTTGAAAAACCCAAAGAGATAAAATGTGGTTTCGACACCTGCACTGCACCAAACGCAGTGCGGTGCAAGTGTACGCCCTTCACAAAAAGCGCTCAGGGCTACTCAACCACCGAACTGCTCAATTATTCAGGTGATTAATAATGAATTTACGACCATATTTGAACCGCTGGGTGATCATTGGTGGGCTGGGCGTTGCAGGGATTTTGCTCATCATCACCCTCATCGTCATCGGCTGGACCTCTCCGCGCTTCTCTCCTGAAGTCGGGTTTGCCCCGGCTGACCTGACCATGATCCCTGCCCCGACTCATACCCCTCTGGCTTCTGCCGTCCCCACCAATGATCCACTCGTCACACCCACATTGGACCCGACCTCCATCAACCTGAACGGCTATGTACAGATCACTGGTACAGAAGGGCAGGGGTTAAGAATCCGTTTGGCGCCAGGCCTGAATACAGAGACGGTCTTTCGCGGGGAGGAAGCGGAGGTTTTTGTCGTGCAGGATGGTCCGCAATCCGCCGACGGACATACCTGGTGGTATGTCGTCGCACCATACGATGCAACCCGCGCTGGCTGGGCTGCCGCAGATTTTCTGGCTGTCATCCCATCGCCGTAAACCCTCACCAAAAATGAAAAGGAAAATATGTCTGAGAAACCAACCGGCGTAACCGCCAACAAGAG
>CAZEGE010000238.1:0-1776 GCA_964511765.1 uncultured Anaerolinea sp. | reverse complement strand
TTTTATTACGACATCGTCATAAAGGGAACGGGCATGAATACCAAAAAGAAGACAACCATCATTGTATAAGCGATCAGGCGGCGGGTGGGGTCAAGCGTGGTGATCTGATCCAATGGCTGGGCGTTGACCCGCCCCAGCCAGAAAAGCAGCGCGGCCCATAACCACCATCCGCTCCAGGAAATGCCGAGTACGGCCAGCAAACCGATGATGAATGGGAATGCCTTTCGTGATTTATCGCCGAACAAGGCATAAATGACATGTCCGCCGTCCAATGTGCCGGCAGGGATCAGATTCAATGCAGTGACAAGCATGCCCGCCCAGCCTGCGAAAGCCACGGGGTGAATGAAGACGTCCAGGCCGCCAAAGGGAATTGGGCTGCCCGTGAAAAAATAGCGCATCCAATATAAGATGCCTTGCGGTTCAACGGGCGCGGGCAGCAATTGACCAAAGGTGACATATTTTGCGAAAAGATAAAGGAGCGAATTGCCCTCGATAAAGCTGTTTGGGCTGGGGTCAATGGTGCCTAATCTTGAGAGGGATAGACCAAAAAATAAAACTGGAATGGCAACGACCAGCCCGGCAATGGGGCCTGCGATGCCAATGTCAAAAAGGACGCGCTTGTTCTTTGGGATGCCGCGCATGATGATCGCCGCACCCATGGTGCCAAGCGGACTTAATGGGAATGGAATGAAATATGGCAGGGTGGCGGGCGTCTTGTGATAACGGCTCATGAAGTAGTGACCCAGTTCATGCGCCACCAAAATCCCAAGCAGGCTTAACGCAAAAGGCCAGCCTGTAAAAATGCTTTTGGCAAACGCGAGTACCTGCCCAGCAAGGTCATTTGGCATGGGGCCTACGGGCTGTGCGCCGGCGAGCATCACACTGAAAACGGTTAACACGAATAGGATGATGTTCGTGGAAACTTTATCCTTTTTGGGTTCGGGTCGTTTGGGTGCAAGATAGATGACGTGTCTGTCTTCTTCAATTCGGAAGAGCGGCATGACGTTGTATGGACTCAACGATTCGGCCAATTGATCGTAGGCTTCAGCAGAATCTTCGCCCAGCAATTGTCCGCGATAACGCAGGAAGAATCCTTTTTGCGGGTCCTCGCTGGTTACATCGTCGATGCGGAAGATACGTGAGACAAGTCTTGTTAATATTTCAGGTTCTGGAAAGGACATGCTTCTCCTTGTAGGAAACCCTAAAGGGCTTTTGTGATTTGAAAATACAAATATGCAAACAGACCTTTAGGGTTTTTCAATGAATTGGAGCGGGAGTGGATGGGAGTCGAACCCACCGCGACCCGCAACGCGACCCGCCACAGGTTTTGAAGACCAGGAAGCCCACCGGGACCTAACCACTCCCGTTGGCAAGGATAACCGAGAGAGGATAGATTCGCAAGTTGCAGGTTAACGATCCCTTATTATTTTAAAGTTTTCAAGGAAAGGCGGCTTGATTTATTATTTTTTTAAATTCATTGCAGGAATGTCACAAAGCCGGAATGTCGGGTAAAGGACTTGCAGGAATGCAAATAAGAATGGTAAAGGGGATTGGGACTATGATTCCGCCGCAGGACGAGGCGATGGTTAGTACTCCCAAGATGACGACTGATAATGAAATGTCAATTTGTGGGGGAAGGAATTCCCTCGTTCGTTTTCATGAAATAAACGCCAAGATTATTAAAATAAAATCATCCTGCCGGCAGGATGATTTTTCGTACGGCTGTCGGGGCGAGAGGATTTGAACCTCCGACCTCTTGCACCCCATGCAAGCGCG
>CAZEGE010000237.1:0-1781 GCA_964511765.1 uncultured Anaerolinea sp. | reverse complement strand
ATCTTCACCACCCCGAGGCGGATCGTCCTTTCAATCGACTCTCTCTCCCCGAATCAGCCAGACCGCGAAGACCTCGTCAAGGGACCTCCCGCCGATAAAGCCATCGTAGGTCGGACTGGTAGTCCGACCACCTCCGCCGATGATGTAAGTCGGATTGCCAATCCGACCTACACCCAGGCCGCGCTTGGTTTTGCAAAGAAAAACGGCATTGATCCTTCCGCGCTTGAAGTTCGTGAAGAAAATGGTGGTAAGTATGTCTTTGCCATAGTCAAATATAAGGGACGCCCGACTCCTGAGGTCTTAGCTGAAGCATTGCCCAAACTGGTCGAAAGCATCAAGTTCGAGAAGTCCATGCGCTGGAATGACTCAGGCGTAGCCTTCTCACGTCCGATTCGTTGGATTGTGGCTTTGCTCGGTGACATGGTCATTCCCTTTGAATATGCAGGCGTTGCCTCAGGCAATGTCTCGCGTGGTCTTCGCCCCTACGGCTCCCCCGAAATCAAAATTCCTTCTGCCGATAAATATTTTGATGTGATTCGGGCATCAGGAATTGTGTTGGATAAAGATGAACGTAAAGCCTCCATCGTCGAGCAAGTCAAGCAAGCCGCTGCATTGGTCGGCGGCGAAGCTATTATTGATGAAGGTTTATTGAATGAAGTGACGAATCTAATTGAAATGCCGACGGCCGTTATGGGTGGCTTCAACGAAGAATTTCTCTCGCTGCCAAGAGATGTTTTGATCTCGGTGATGAAGAAACACCAGCGATATTTTCCCCTCACCCCAACCCCTCTCCCTAAGGGAGAGGGGCAAGGGGTGAGGGATGGGAGACAGGGTGAGGGATTGTTGCCTCATTTCATCGCCATCCGCAACGGAGACGATTTGCATATCGACACGGTAAGAGAGGGCAATGAACACGTGCTTGGTGCGCGTTTTGCCGACGCGGACTTCTTCGTCCGCGAAGACCTCAAACTCAAACTCGAAGAATATCGCCCCAAACTTTCCTCTTTGACCTTCCACGCCAAGCTGGGTTCCATGCTTGACAAGTCCGACCGCATGTTGAAACTTGGCGCGGAGCTGGCTGCCATGCTCGGCTACAAGGATGCGACCTTGATCAAGCATGTGGCGCGCAGCGTTTATCTGGCCAAGGCAGACCTGGTTACGCATATGGTGACGGAAATGACCTCTCTGCAAGGCATGATCGGCGGTGAATATGCCTTGCGAAGCGGCGAACCCAAAGAGGTTGCCGCCGCAATTGCTGAGCAATATCATACTGTCCCGCAATCGAAAGAAGGCCTCATAGTTGCATTGGCAGACAGGCTCGACTCTTTGGTCGGTCTCTTCGCCGCGGGACTCGCTCCCACAGGCGCGAAAGACCCGTTCGGCCTGCGCCGCGCTGCGATTGGCGTGGTCCAACCCTTGATCGAGCATGATGTTGATTTTGATTTGGCAGAAGCTGTGAAGAAATCTGCGAAGACACAACCGATCGAAGTCAAGGATGAAACACAGGAACAAATTTTAGATTTCATTACTGGACGCTTGAAGGTAGTATTGGGTGATCTCGGTTATAAACATGATGTCGTGGACGCCATCCTGGCTGCGCAATCCAATAACCCTGCGGGAACGGTTCGGGCGGTGAAGCAACTTCAAGCGTGGGTGGGACGCGAAGATTGGTCGACCATTTTGGATGGCTTCGCGCGCTGCGTCAGAATCACACGCGACCAAAAGGAAATCTTCAAAGTCAGCGAGAAAGTCTTTGTGGATAAGGAAGAGAAAGATTTGTT
>CAZEGE010000236.1:0-1830 GCA_964511765.1 uncultured Anaerolinea sp. | reverse complement strand
AGTTGTGTCGTGTCAGTTATCGAGTTGGCTCCGACCGAGCCCACTCCCGCATGAAAGGACTACGCATGGACATCCGAGACATCGTGATTCGAGCCGCCAAGACGGCGGTTCAGAGTTTCCTCGTGGCCGTTCCCGTCGAGGCCATCACCAGCGCGAACCTGCCGGTGCTGAAGGCCGCAGCCATCGCCGCCGGTGCGGCCGCGCTGTCCGTGATCTGGAACTCGGCTCTCCAATGGAGTCAGTCCTGACATGGAGGTTCCAGTCGTCGCGTTCGTGCATCCGATAGGGCTGGGGGCAGTGTGGACCTGGCACGCCGAGATGCCGCTGCGCCGACTCGTCCAGCTCGAAGACGCTCTGTATGAGGTGAGACGCCAGTGGTACCTGAATCTGATACGCGAGCACCTGCAATGAAGGAACTGACGTTCCGCTGCCCCGAGTGCGGCGCGTCCGTGTCCCTCGGAGATGTCGAGTGCCCGCGATGCACGCTCTACCTGGGGGCTGAAACCTGGGAGGACTACCGCTAAAGAAAGGACGAAGGCATGGCAGACCGGGGAACCGCCAAGGACTTCGCAGCCGCTCTAGATGTAGCGATAGCCATGCAACGCAACAACGGCTCCTGCTACTTCTGTGAGGAGATACCCGCAGAGCTGAGGGCCATCATCACCGAGCGCGTGCAGCCCAGGCTGGCTGCGGCTAAGGCTGTGCCCTGGGCGTCGATCGCACGCACTCTCATCGAGGCGGGCTACACGCGCACGACCAGGGCCAAGCTCATGAGCCACTTCGAATCCAAGCACTACCAGGAGGGCCAGGTATGACCTTCGCCGAGGACTTAGACGCCGAGTTAGCCAAGTCCAAGTCCAAGGCCGAGCAGAAGCGCGAACTCGACGAGGCCATCGCTGCCACCGAGCGGGCTGGCTACGTCGTTCACAAGCCCCAGCCGCCGGCCCCGGTGCTGGATGTGGACATCTCGCGGCTGAAGGGTAAGCCGTTCCGGGTCGGCATCGTGTCAGATACCCACTCGGGCTCGAAGTTCCAGCAGCTCACCTACCTTCACGAACACATCGCCTACATGAAGAAGCGCAAGGTCCAGGCCATCCTTCACTGCGGGGACGTGACCGACGGCTCGATCCAGATGCACCCAGGGTTCGCCTACGAGACGTTCCTTCAAGGGGCAGACGCACAGGCTGCCTACGTCGTGGAGCACTTCCCGAACGTGGGCATCCCGTGGTTCTTCATCGGTGGCAACCACGACGCTTCGCATTGGAAGTCCGGTGGCGTCGACGTGGTGAAGGCTATATGCGGGGCGCGGGACGACTTCACCTACTTGTCGCCTGATGACATCCCGTCTCTGGGAGAGAAGGTTGCCGCCCGCCATTCCGTGGGGTACGTGCGCTTCGGTGATGTCGAGATACAGATGTGTCACCCGCACCTGGGCTCGACGCGCCAGCGGTCCTACCGGATGGAGCTTTGGGTTGAGAACCTGCCTCGCCCCAGGCCCAACCTCGTAGCGATGGGGAACATGCACAAGTGCCTGTGCATGGACACGCAGAACGTCTTCGGCCTGATCCTGCCCTCCTTCCAGGCGCAGACGGGCTGGATGGCCTCTAAGTCCTTGTCGAGCTACGTGGGAAGCTGCATCGTCGAGTTCGGGGGCACCACCAAGGGGCTATCCCCATCTATCACGGTGGAGTGGCTGATAGAACGTGAGCCCCGTGTCAACGACTGGTAGGCGCTACTGCGATATACGCCAGAAATGACGGTAAACGCAGTACCGAGTTCGTCGGAAAGACGGATAAGCGGAATCACGGTGGCGGTTAGGAACGATAAGCG
>CAZEGE010000235.1:0-1830 GCA_964511765.1 uncultured Anaerolinea sp. | reverse complement strand
TTTTTGCGATCTCACGCCGAAGTAATCCGATCATGGTGGTGTTGACGCGTTCCAGACGCATGTGATATTGCAGTGAGCCGGCGTTGCCATCGGCGTCTACCAGATAGGTAGTGATGCCTGATAAGGCAAGTGCTACAGCAAGATTAACCGCCACAGTCGTTTTGCCTGTACCGCCTTTTGGTGAAGTGATGGCGATCTTGCGCACGGCCATACCGGATTGAATGCGAGCCGACATGTCACTGCCAAGTACTGCTCTGCGATATTGATCATCTGCGGCAAGATTACCCGCCTCTGCTCTGCGCATGTCTTCATACAAACGATTGATGTCCACTTCCGAGGGCGGATATGCAAATGCTGGAACGCCGACACCATTCGCCCACGAAGACATGCCATCGCCCACACCAGCAATGACGAAGATCAACTTGCCTCGCTCGGCAGCCTTGACCAGACTCTCCGGGGAAATCGAAGATTCAGGCGAGACCACGATCAATGCGCGGAAATCAAACAAGTCAATATGCTGCGGTGAGAAGGCCGCAATCTGTGCAATGACAGAATGGCCCTGTTCCGCCAGTTGCATATTTAACCGTGACGTGACGGTCCCCGCGCCAAGCAAGAGAACTTGCATTACTGTCCTCCTCTCAAAACTTCTTTACGATCCGATTTGAATAAATCTTCAAAGTCCCAATACGTGAAGCCGGCGGTGGGTGTCTCATCGCCAACTGCCATCAATGAAACTACCAGGCGATCTCCCTGCTGTAATGCCAGCGATAACACTTCGCGACTGGCATTCGGCACAAGCAGGATCAGCATGTGGGCCGGAGTTGTTGCGGAGAAAGATGAAGATGTATCACTTGTATTGGAAGAGTCAGTCTGAGGCGGTAATCCCTGCACCGAGATCACGCGCACGCCCATCGGGAATAAGTCCTTGGCAAGAGGCGGCAATGCGCGACTCAATGCATCGACCTGTTCGATTTCCTTGGGCATAGCAGTCGCAGTCGGTTCGATGCCATAACCCGGTTGAAGTATCAATTCAGGCATAGGTGTGGGCGTGGTCATCTGTTGAGGCCGGCTGGTGATTACCACGGTGACTCCAACCAGATCACCAGGTAAAAACGCATCCACATCCGGGGCAACCAGATTCATCGCATCCAACGGCAGTGGGAACAAACTAAATCCAGGATATTTCGCAAGCACTGCAGAGAGACGTGTGCCTTCCGCAGCTTGCGCCATGATCGCGGAACGAAAGATGGGTTGGCCGTTGAAGATCGGTTGTGCCACCACGCCGCCGACAACCCCTGTGACTTCGGCGCCGGGAATATACAGGTTGGCATTGTCATCATGAAAGACAGTCTTGACGGCCAGATCATTCGGAGTGATGACATCTCCGATATTGAGATCATGGGTCGCGGATAAGACTGCAAGGGTGGGTGGTTTTTGCGCCGCGCCCAAAGCATTCAAGGCAATGAAGGCAACCAGAAAAATTCCAACCGACACACCCAGTACCACCAGGTTCACGCTGGTCGAGGCGATTCGTTTAAGCATTTTGTTTTCTCCAATCGTTTTTGTTGGGCGTCGCCGTGGCGTCGTGGCGACATTTCCAGGGCAGACTGCTCTGGTTGAATGCCTGCCACAGGGCAGGGGTACCTTCAATCACTTCTTCGAGACTTCCCAGAGATTGACGCATCAGTCCATATAGAACCATCACTACAAAGTCCGTTCTCAAATGATTTGACTTGAATAACTGGTGATGAGCCTGTGCGGTGATTCGAGCTACATCCATCACATCTGCATTGGCCAGGGCTTCTGCCGACATACGCGGCATGTCAGGAA
>CAZEGE010000234.1:0-1836 GCA_964511765.1 uncultured Anaerolinea sp. | reverse complement strand
TGGATGAAATTGAAGCGCCTGTCGAACGTCCATTGTGGGATGCGAAGAATCCTCCGCTCTCACGTCGTGATCTGTTCCGCATGATGGCACAGCAGGGAGGGGTTGCCATGGCACGCGCCATGGAAAATGGCCTGACTGCTTCCAATCGCCAGCCCGGGCGCGATAGGTTGCGCCTATTATCAGCAACATCTCACCTTCCTGAACCCTCTTCTACCGCCCAACTCGAGGACTTTGGCTTTGCCACCCTCACCGTCTCAGAAGATTGCACAGCCTGTGGCGCGTGCGGGCGGGCTTGCCCGACCGAGGCATTGCGATTCGAAAAGAACGAGAAAGAGATGACCTTCTCCATCTCATTCTCCGCCCGGAACTGCATTGGTTGTGACATTTGCGCCCACCTTTGCCTGCCGAATGCAATCACCCTAGATCGTGTGCCGACATTTGAACAAGTTTTCGGGACGAAGGAACCCGTTATCGTGGATTCTGGCCAGATGGTCCGATGTGAACGCTGTAATTCTTTACTGGCGGCACGCAAAGGAGTTAAGATATGTCCATTATGTGAATTTCGCCGCGCGCATCCGTTCGGTTCGATGATGCCGAAAAAAATTACCGGGGAGACGCGTTCATGATTTTGGATGTGACGAAATCCGCTTTGCCTGAAATAAAAAATACCGCGCTGCGTGAGTATACCAATATCTATGTGCAGATTTATCAGGATTTTATGGAACAGGTGCGGGAGATGGGGCTCGAAATAGAAGCGCAGGATACGACTGCCATAGTCGTGCAAAAAATCGCGGAGTTACGAAAAAAAGGCGCGCTGGTGCGCAACAACGACAAGAGCATTTACGTCAACCGCATATCGCCTTCGTGTGTGGCTTGTCAGACCGGCGTTGGCAGTGTGACGTTTTTCATTTCGTTGAAGTGTCATCGCGATTGCTTTTATTGTTTCAATCCCAATCAGGAAAATTATGCGTATTACCGCGAACACACGCGCGATGTGATTGCGGAATTGGACGAATTACAACGCACTAACCCGCGTATGGGACATATTGCCTTGACAGGAGGGGAACCGCTTCTATACAAGGATGAGACCTATCGTTTCTTTGAACACACGCGGGAATTGTATCCAAACTCGCATACGCGGCTTTACACGAGCGGGGATCAGATCGACCGCCCCACGCTTGAAGCGTTGCAGAAATCGGGCTTGCAGGAAATCCGCTTCAGCATCCGAATGCACGACCTGGCAAAGGGACACCGCAATACCTACGATAATATCGCACTGGCGCGGGAATACATCCCGAATGTGATGGTCGAAATGCCCGTCCTGCCGAATACATTGGAAGAGATGAAGGATGTTTTGCTCGAGCTCGACCGCTTGGATATCTTCGGGATTAACTTGCTTGAATTTTGTTTCCCATTGAATAATTCCGAAATCTATCGCGAAAAAAAATATAAGATCAAGGCTAGACCCTTTCGCGTGTTATTCGACTATTGGTATGCAGGCGGATTGCCCGTTGCGGGGAGCGAAACTGTCTGCCTTGACCTGGTCGATTTTGCGCTGGAGGCTGGCTTGAAACTTGGCGTGCATTACTGCTCGCTCGAAAACAAGCATACCGGTCAGATCTTTAAACAAAACAGCGGACATCTTTTGTCAAATCGGATGCAATTCTCGCAGAAGGATTATTTCCTGAAAACCGCCAAGGTTTTTGGAGAGGATATTCCCGCCGTAAAACAGGCCTTTGATAAATCGGGCTATCACGATTACATCATTAATGAACAACACAATTGTCTGGAGTTCCACGTCAACAAGGTTGGCAGTTTAAGAAAAATGGATATCGA
>CAZEGE010000233.1:0-1846 GCA_964511765.1 uncultured Anaerolinea sp. | reverse complement strand
TGTTCCCTTCGGGAATGATAGCGCAAACCGTTGGCACGCCCCTTCAAGAATAAGGAGAATTGAAAATGGGAAAAAGATGACCAGATTCAAAAAATCACATCCATAGCCACAAGCGGAAGTTCTACCACGCAACTGGATTATAGAACTGCTACATCTACAACGCAATTAGTTTGACACTTGTATTCAAATCTTTTCCAATAATTAGAAGGATAAAATGAAAAAACAAAATTCTGTTTATATCGCATTGGCAATAATTCTCTTAGCAAGCCTGGCATGTAATATTGGAAGCACAGTGCCATCAACAGAAGTTGAACAAGAACCAACCATTGTAAGTGCGCCAACGAACCCCGCTGCCACAACAGTTCCATCTCAGGAGGCGGTCGCTATTGACGGTCCTCCAGGTCCCGAAACGATTGACCTGACAAACCCCGCGTTATATATCACATCCAGTGAGCCGGCATATAAATTTGACACGAATACCAAATTTACTGGTGTGGATTCAACTGGAACTGCCAAGGAAGTTTCATTACTCATGACGGAGGAGACCCAAACCCTGCCGCAAAAGTCACAACGCTTTTTAGTGGTGGTAACAGGCGGTGA
This sequence comes from uncultured Anaerolinea sp., assembly GCA_964511765.1. Taxonomy (GTDB): domain Bacteria; phylum Chloroflexota; class Anaerolineae; order Anaerolineales; family Villigracilaceae; genus Villigracilis. The sequence continues at coordinate 1,246 of CAZEGE010000233.1, read as the reverse complement.
AGGGTCGGCTGAAACGGTGGTCATTGGCGATCAGGTATATACCGTATTTCAAGAAGCATGTTACCCATCCCCGCTGTCAAGCGTGGATGAACAAAGCCTGTCAGAGGGGATGCCCAAACTTCAGGATGGGATCACAGGGCAGGCACAGCGCGTGGAAAGTGGAATTGATGTCAATGGATTTGTTACCGACAAATATGAGCTGACCAGCGAAAACATGGATGCGGATGATGAGTTGATCGGCGCGTTTGTGTATGTGGTTCGTGACGGTGGTTTTATTACGCTCTTTGAAATGCAAGGACGAAGCAAAACAGATTATCAGGGGCTTGACCCAAATCAATTTACAGACATCACCACTGCATACAACTACATCCCAGTGGAGGATGGCTCGCTTGATATTGCCATTCCCGCCGTTTGCGCCAAGTAGGCTGTGTTGCCTTGTTTCAGGCAGCGAGTCTTAAAGTCAAAAGCGTGCCACAAAGCGTGCACAGATGAAAGGGGATTCTGCCGCATTTTCAGGCATTTTTCTGGCTTCGAGTTTTTCCTGCCCCCAAGCATTGCCCACGCTTATACTGACTGGCGAAGCCGTGTCGAAGTGCCCGTCCCAGCGCCAGTATCCCCTACGGGGACGATGGCGCAAACCGTTGGGCAGCGATCCCACGGGATAGCGAACTAGCGATGAACTAAGGAGAACCACGATATGAGCAACCAGACAATCAACCGAGTCAGTAGTTACGTCGTACTTGGCTTATCGTTGTTTGCGATGTTCTTGGTCAGCGGCGCAACTATTCTCACGATGCTTGGTAGGTTCAACCCGTCGCCCAACGGCGATGAAGGCACGGCGGCGCACCTCTTTCAGCTCGCCATCGGACTGCTTCTGCCAACAGGTCTGGTATTCCTGATCACGGCTGATTGGCGCCAGCCGCTGAAGGTGGCAAAGCGCCTCGTTTTGCCAGCCGTTGCTCTAGCGTTGGCGTTCACGACCCTGTATTACATGGAGTACTTGCGGTAAAGACACACGGATGTGCTTTAGGTAAACGCGTAGCGACAACTGTCGAGCATAGGGTGCCAAAGTACAAAGAACAGAGCCCACAACGTGGCAATGCTGCCTACCGATGAGTAGCAGTTGTCAAGGGGCAAAAAACATTCAGAAAAGAAAGGGCTTTGGACAATCTCAATGTTTCTAAAGCCCTTTTAGGGCAGAACCGAGACCCTTCGCTATCGCTCAGGGTGACATGAATCTAATTTG
>CAZEGE010000232.1:0-1879 GCA_964511765.1 uncultured Anaerolinea sp. | reverse complement strand
TTTCATCGGTTGGAGCCTTAGCTTCTGGAAACGGCGGAGGTCAGGGTAATTATGGTAGCGGACAAGGAGGAACTTCTGGTAGTGGTTATGTCGGTGGAGATCCTCATGAAGAAGCTGGTGGCGGTGGCGGTGGCGCAATCGGCAACGGTGGCGGCGCCAGTAGATTCGTCGGTGGTGGTGGTGGCCCTGGTCTTACAAGCAGTATTAGCGGCTCATCGGTTGGATATGGAGGCGGCGGTGGAGGCGCCGGTAGCGCGGGGTGGGGCGGAAGTTGGGGTAGCGGTTATGGCAGAGGCGGACAAGCCGGAGGCGGCGGCTCGGGAATCGTTATTATCAGCTATATTCCTTATTTTAATCTCCAATCTTACTCCGAAGCCACAATTAAAACCCAGGGGACTTACGCTCTCAAAGGCATTGCCTATCAAACAACCAGTCTCAACAAAACCTTAATTCGCACTTTTGCCTCGCCAATTGATCTGTCCGGCAGGCAAAACGTTACTTTTGATATTAGAGCCAGCAGGACCGGCAGTAATATCAAGATCGGACTTCACGACTCAGGTGGCACAACCACCGAGGTAACGCCAAACATTACAAGTGCCAACGTTTTTCAATCTGTAACTCTTAATTTGTCAGGAGTAACCAATGCCAATAAAGACGTCATCGACAAAATCATTATAACCGTCGTCAACGCCGATGCCGGCAATACTTTTTACCTGGACAACATGGTTACTTATACCTCCCTCAACGACACCGTCACCCGCACCACTGCCGCTACAGACCTCTCCGGGGTTGCTAATATTACCTACTGGGTACGTTCTTCAGTTACCGGTAGTTACGCCACTTTTGGTTTTGGTGAGAGTGTGGCCACCGAACAAACTCAAAACATTACTATCGATCAAGCCAACACTTGGGAACAAAAATCCTGGAATATTGAAAGCATCTCGGCCGTTTCCAGAAATGCCGTTACCAAATATGCCTTTACCTTTACCGGTGACACAAGCGGAGCGAGTTTTTACCTTGACGATATCCAGACCAACGCTCTTTTTGTCCCCACGTTAGGAACAGCCTCACCACTTTCCAGTACCTCTGTCCGCTGGAATTTTATCGACAACTCCACTGAAGAAACGGGCTTTAAAATATACGACTCGACCGGCACCACGGTTCTTGTAACCTGTGCCACTGCTAATCTTACCTACTGCGATGAAACCGGCCTTTCACCTAGTACACAGTACACTCGGAAAATCGGCACCTATAACGCCTCTTCTGATTCAATCGCGAGCGGAACAGTGGTCGGCCAAACATTCGCCGCCGCTCTTCCCGGCGACTATATCTGCACCCAGGCTACCATCAACTCCGGCTCATTCACCGACCGCTACTTGGATGGCAATAGGCCGGGTGAAAACCCGACGCGTTATATCATCGGCCTTGACAGTGGTACCGGTACCGATAATAGTGCCGTTTTCGAAGCCAGGAGTTGCATTATGACGTTAAATAGCACCGATACCCTAGCTGTAGGATCTCTTAGTCTTACCGGTGGCTCTATTGCCATCGCCGATGGTGGAGTCATCAAAATCGGCCAACCAGTCTGGATTGTTGATGCCGACGAGGACGGTTATAGCTCCGACGGCAAGGTTTATTACGGAACCCAACTTGCTGGCTACAGAAGAAAAAATCTTGCCACCACTCTTGATGCCGGAAATACTGATTGCAACGATGGGAGCTACAACACCTCCAACCTCTGCTGTACCGTCGCTACCCGTTACCAGGATGCCGACGGCGACACCTACGGCAACCCCGGCGTCTCCATCTCCGCGTGTACAACCCCCGGCTATGTGGACAACAATACAGATTTCAACGATGCCAGTGTCTCAGTTTTTCG
>CAZEGE010000231.1:0-1887 GCA_964511765.1 uncultured Anaerolinea sp. | reverse complement strand
AAATTGAAGATGTCCTTATTTCATTTGCAGCTCTCTGCGCCGTGCGTGCGGACCAAATCAAGCCACCAACCAGCGACAATGTTTGCGCGGGTGCAAGAATGGTTGTGAGCATTGGCTGCCAAATGGCATTTGCTGTGCCAAACAAATTCCAGCCGATGCCAAGCGGATCGGAGAGAGCGGCGATGATATAGGAAGCATTGGTCAGGACGAAGGATAGACTGAATGCAACCCAGAACATCAAGCCGAGAGGAATCAGAGCGGTTGCGAGAGAAGCAAATCGCTGCTTGAGAGGGAGAGTGTTCTTCGATTTCAGAATGCCAAGTGCGAAAAGTCCTGGAAGAATGACGAAGATGATTGCAAGAAAAATGACAGCGTAAATAAACCAGGCACTCGTGCCGACGTTATAAGCAGCATCTTTGAATGCACCCCACGGGCCAAGCAATACACCCGCATAGATCATGGCAGAACCGAGCATAATGAAGGCTTTGAATGCCTCATCCATTCTTGTGGATGGTTTTGCTAGATCAGTAGAGAATGGACGAAGGTTGATCGCAATATTATCGTGCGGGCAGGTGCGGATGCATTCCATACACAAGCCGCAGTAGGTGTTCTTTGTTAATCCGCCCGGGAAGACATCCCACGGACAGCCATAACCTGCTTGCGAACCGTTGTAGCAAGGCTTGCCATCGCAAGTCACACAGACCTGTTTGTCTTTGATCCGCAATTCAATCGGTGCCGTTTGAGAATACAAACCTATAAATCCACCGACTGGACAGAGATAGCGGCAAAAGGCGCGACGCTCGAAGACTGTGCTCAGTCCAATAGCGGCGAAGAGCATGGCGGCAAGGACAATGCCTGTGATATTTGGAGTTGTGAGCAGGACACTGCTAAAGAGAGCCAGCAGAAGAAAGGAGATATTCTGCAGCCAAATGTTGCGCAGGAACTTAGGCCAACGTAAGTTGAGCCAATTTGGTTTTTTATGTGGAGGACTTAATACCCCACCGCGCTGCAACCATTCACCAGGAAGTGGGATTGGGCAGACCGCGCACCATCCACGCCCAAAGAATGGCACGGCAACGAGAATCAGTACCGCCCACCATGTGATCCAAACGAAGACAATGCTGAAATTGTGACTTCCAACGGGAGTACCGACGAGTCCTGCAAGAATGGCGAAGATATATCCAGCCAGCACCACAATAAGGACGGCTAGTTGAGGATAGCGACTTTTCAGCGCGTTTTTTATAAAGAGACTACGGGTAAGTTCAATGCGATTCATTTGCTACACAACAATTCTTTCGTCTTTCTTTGTTGAAAGAAAGACGAAAGAGGAAAGATTCCAAGTACGGCAAGAGTTGCTAAACCAATGGAGCGATACAGCCAATTATTTGAACCTACTGTTATTTTTCCAATCATGAACGGATGCATCGCGCCACAGGTGACATTACATCGGAAACGAAAGGAGCCTGACTTGTCGGCAACGAAAGATAATGTTTTGGTCTGTCCTGGGTAGGCTTCGATGGAAATATCGTAACCATCCACATACAATCCGTGTACAACATCTGTGCTGACGAGTTGAAAGGTCACTGTATCGCCAGGGTTGACTTTAAGCTCGGAGGGAGAATATGCAAATTGTCCCGCTTCAATCCGAAAGGTCCGTTCTTGAGGCGCAACGGGCTGAACTGGCAGTGGCGCAAAAGCCACCACCAGTCCAGCCATTACAAGGAGGAGAAGAATGAAGCGAGATTGCATGAGATTATGGGATATTGGACGGACCGAACTTGGCATAGGTTGCGTCGACATATGTTCTGGCTTCTGCAGGCGTTTTTCCATCCTGCAACATCCGCATGACATCCTTGGTAATATCCACGCAGATCGAACATCCAAGTG
>CAZEGE010000230.1:0-1925 GCA_964511765.1 uncultured Anaerolinea sp. | reverse complement strand
GCGTAGGTCTCGATGGTATAGTTCGATGAGTCGGGCATGTACGAGCCGACGATCTGCAAAGTTTTATCATGGTCGTCGGAAGCCAATGTCCGATGCAGCGGAAAGAATTCTGCCAGCACGGCTTTTAAAGAAGAATAAGATTTCATCATATGTTTCCTTATTTAATTTTACATCTGCTTAACTAGACTTAAAATTCATTTCAGCGATTTAGTCTATAGATCCGGACTTCATTTACGATATCCTTGAGAGAATAGTTATTCTGGATAAACTTCAACACCTCAACCAAATATGGGTAATCTTGATTATTATGCTCAGCCACCCATTTTTTTGGATCTTTTTCATCAAGCGGAATCATATTTCCTTGAGCAACGTAAGAATCATCCAAAATCAAGATAGGCCGATTCTGCTGGATATTTCGATAATATTCATAGGACCAGCGATCGGATATTTTGGATGATACAAATAATGGATAAAAAATATAAGGTGTGGGGGCATCCCGTCTGGACAGATAATTAATTCCTGCCTGCCCACCCCAAACAAGTACAAGATCGCCACGGAGAGTGTGCGCTTTTACATAATCCACCACAGGATCAGCTTTTTCCGTCACCCGACCCCGTCGAGTCCATAAATACATTGCCGTATCAACATAATCGCTGGTAACATTAGTGTACAACATCGAACAAATTAATGCGGCAGTCAACGCTGTCCAAGAGGGGTATCTGCCACTCAAGCGGCAAAAGGATGGGAAAATCGAATATATTAAAATAGCCGTTGCCGAAGCGATTGCCGGGAGCCAGCATATAAAATAATGCTGAAAACCTTTCCCAGACAAGCTGCTCAAGATTACCTCTAAAACGCCATTCACAGAAAGCCACAAAAAAATCGGGATAATTTTCAAGTTTGCAATTTGTTTGCGTAACTCCCCAAGAGAAACAAAGTATCCAATTAATCCAATTCCAATGGGGAATCCTAAATTTCCAAGGCCTTTTAGGAAAGCGCCCCACAAATCAAAATTTCCGCCTGTATAAGAAAAGTTATAAAGAAAGCCGCCTTCAATGAATTCAACAAACGCTCCCTGCGAATAAAAATAAAGACCTGATGCAATTAAGGGAAGTGCGGCGGCAATCCCAATCACACTGAGGCGTGTAAAAATAGCGCGATGATTATTATTGATAAGATTAAGAATCACAATCGCAAGGATGATCGAAATCTGAACGCCCGTATTATTCGGTCTCAAAAGCGCGCTGAAACCTGCGCAAAGACCAACGCCAACATCCAGCCAAAACGTACGAGGTTTGTTTGCTGATAACGTCCATAATAGCAATGAAATAAATCCAAATACAAGGGAATACTCCTCTGTAAAATTCCCTCCGTCGAGAGTCAGATTCAACCCCAACAGCCAAACAGCAGAGCCAATCAATGCCGAGCCAAAGCCGAACTGGCTGTAGAGCATGTAATAACCGACACATGCGGCTGTAAACAGGAACAAAAACTCGACCAGCCAGATTCCCCATCGAGTTCCATTGCCGACCCATAACGCAAACGCATCAATAAAAAAGATACCGGGCGGCTTTGTCTCCATGGCAGAAACATAGGGAAGTCCACCCTTCAGAAGAGTGTTTGATACATAAATGTAAATACCCGAGTCGCGCTCCAATCTGGTTTTTAATGGATTCGCCTGCTGTAAAACCACTAAAACAAGAACCAGAATGAAAACGGAAACCAGGAGAATCTGAAAAAACAAAAAAAACTGACGTTTAGAAATTGTTGAGGTATTTGCCATGAGCAAAATCCTATCAGCAGCATTTACACACGAACGAGATTTTATTTCAACTTGTATTATGCGAACGCCAAAATAAAGAACCGTTAATATTTCGGTTCTTCAATATAATGCAATTTCTCGGGATGCTCACGCACAATCACAG
>CAZEGE010000229.1:0-1963 GCA_964511765.1 uncultured Anaerolinea sp. | reverse complement strand
TGGACCTTCCCAGAGAAGTGGACACCGAGATAAGAGCCATGAAGGGCTCGGAGGTGATCCATGGGAAAGCAAACGACCCGGCTCCGCCGCACGTTCACCCCGCAGTTCAAGAAAGATGCTGTGCGCTTGGTGACCGAGGAAGGCAAGAGCCTCACCGAGGTCGCGGCACATCTGGGGATCGCTCGGAGTCTGCTGCAGTACTGGAAGCAGCAGCTCTCGAGCAAGCCGACGCCAGAGGCCTTTCCTGGCCACGGTCGGATGAGTGGGCAGGCACAGAAGGTTCGCGATCTCGAGAAGAAGCTGCGCGATGTGATCATGGAGCGTGACATCCTAAAAAAAGCGCTGGCCTACTTTGCGGACGAACAGAAGTGAAGTTCCGCTTCATCGAAGAGCAACGGGAGACCTTCCCGGTAGGCCAGCTTTGCCGCGTCCTGGAGGTCTCCCGCAGCGGCTTTTACGCCTGGCTTCGACGCCCGCCCAGCGCGCGTTGGCAGCAGAACGACGCACTCGTAAAGCGCATCCACCTGGTTCATCGTGAGAACCGAGGGATCTACGGCTCGCCACGTGTACACCGAACTCTGCGGATTGCGGGCGTGCGAGCCGGAAAGCACCGTGTGGCGCGGCTGATGCGCCTGGAGGGCCTGCGCGCCAAGGCTGCTCAGCGTTTCCGGCGTATCTCCACGCCTCGTAGCGATTTCCCTGCGGCTCCCAACCTCGTGCAAAGAAACTTCTCCGCTCAGGGACCCAATCGACTTTGGGTTGCTGACATCACCCAGATCCGCACACGCGAGGGCTGGATCTTCCTCGCCGTCATCGTCGACGTCTTCTCCCGTCGCGTCGTGGGTTGGTCCACCGCCGACCGAATCAGCCATGCGCTGGCTCTCCAAGCGCTGCGCAACGCCCTGCGAGCTCGCCGCCCTGCGCCGGGGCTCATCCATCACAGCGATCGTGGCTCTCAGTACGGCGGCGCGGAGTATCAGGACCTTCTCGATCGGCACGGCATCCGATCCAGCATGAGCCGAGCTCGGAACTGCTGGGACAACGCCCTCGCCGAAAGCTTCTTCCACACGATCAAAACCGAGTGGCTCTACCACTTCACGTTCGATTCGCGTGCGCAGGCTCGGAGCTACGTCTTCGACTACATCGAGGGATTCTACAATCGCACTCGGATGCATTCTTCTCTCGGCTATCGATCGCCGGTTGACTATGAGACTGTCGGCAGTGCAGCTTAACTGCGTGTCTACTTTTTCCGGGGAAGATCAGTCCGCTCGAAGCGCTGGTTAGGCAGCAACGCGCACCACGCGCCCAGGCTGGCTCTTCGGGACTGCAACAAGGATGCTCGGAACCAGAGGAAGAAGATCCTCAAGTGCGTTGCTCGGTGCAACCAAAACGATGACGGCCAAGGGGGATCGTTCGAGATTCTGCTGGAACTCAAGATTTTGGTCGGCCGTGATGAAGACTTGGAACCCTTGCTCGATTGCGCGGCGGAGCAACTCGCCATTCTTGAGGCCGGCCCACCTCTCCTGTTGCACGGTGCGGACCTCATGGCCCGTCAGCTCTGGAGCAAGCTGACGCGGAAGCTGTTCATCGAGAAGGACGCGCACCGGCGGTCAGGACCTCATGGGCCGCTTCGAGCGCGGCGATCGCCTGCTCGCGTGAAACCGATGGAAACGCATCAAGAAACTCGTCAAGGCTGTGGCCACGCTCCAGGTAGTCGATGAGGTTTCGAAGGGGCACCCGCGTTCCAACGAACACGGGCGTACCGCCTAGGATCTCGGGATCGCTGTGAACGACGCGAGGTTGCTTGCCCATAGCTTCCTCCATCGCCTGGAGTCTAGCGCAAGATCTCCTTGCTGCCTAACGACCCGCGCTTGAGCGGCCGGCGGACGGAATGCCCGCAAGAAAACAAGCGTAGCTTCCGCCGGTCTGGACCTTCCCAGAGAAGTGGACACCGAGATAAGAG
>CAZEGE010000228.1:0-2051 GCA_964511765.1 uncultured Anaerolinea sp. | reverse complement strand
ATTCCTCTTCTTTCATCTTTCTTACCATCCTCAACAACTGAACACTGAACACTGAACACTGATAACTAATGACTTTCTCATGACTTTCTCAACAACTCTCTCCCAACTTCACAAACTCATCCTCGACGGCGCCACTGGTACTGAGCTAAACCGTCGCGGCGTGGATACTGGACTGCCGCTTTGGTCAGCCAACGCCTTGATGAATGACCGCGATGCGAAAATCCTGGGACAGATCCATGAAGATTATCTTCGCGCAGGCGCAGACATCATCACCACGAATACATTTCGCACACATTGCCGTGCATTGGCTCCCAGTGGAAATGCTGATCGCGCCCTCGACCTCACCCGCCGTGCCGCGGACATTGCCCGCGCCGCAATTGCAAGCGTCCCATCCGATACTCCGCGCTTTGTAGCTGGCTCGATCTCCACCCTCGAAGATTGCTATCGCCCTGATTTAGTTCCTCCTGATGATGAACTTCGCGCTGAACACTCCGAGCGGATTCACCACCTCATCGAATGCGGTGTGGATTTGATCCTCATTGAAACTGTCAACACGATTCGGGAAGCAGTCGTCATGGCGAAACTTGCCACGATCACCGGCACGCCTGTTATCGTCAGTTTCGTTTGTAACCGTGAAGGAAAAATACTCTCGGGCGAAACTCTCACCGATGCCGCGAATCAATTGCTTCCGCTTGGCATCTCCGCCATTGGAGTCAACTGCGGGCCAACGCCCAATCTCGCCAAACCGCTTGCTGAATTACAAATTGCATGCGGCAGGGATTTCCCTTTGATTGCCTACGGCAATATCGGCTACGCAGATGAAAAGGTTGGCTGGGTTAATACTGATTCTGAAAATCCTAAATCTTATTGTGGGCATGCCGTCCACTGGTCCGCTAAAATAATTGGTGGATGTTGTGGTACAACTCCTGAACATATTGCTGAATTAAAATCAACCCTGAAATAAATAAGTCAAAAGTCAAAGGTCGCAAAAAGGCCTTTGACTTTTCTTCACCCTTCATCCTTCACAATTCATCTTTATAAAGGAATTCCATGCTACTCGAACTCTTCAACAAGCCCGTTGGTTTTTTCCTGCTCACGATGACCATCATCCTCATCACACCTCTGTTGTCTGAGCGGTTGCGATTGCCTGGCATCGTCGGCATCATCATCGGCGGCATGTTGATCGGCCCGCATGGATTTGGTCTCATGCAGGATGGTGACCGCATACAATTCCTCTCCACCATCGGGCTTGTCTATCTAATGTTCAGCGCAGGCTTGGAAGTGGATATCAACCAATTCATGCGTGTCCGTTCGCGCGCGCTTGTCTTTGGCATGATCACTTTTATATTCCCACAGCTCATGGGCATGGGGCTAGGCTACATCCTCGGTCTCGACTGGCTGGGTATGATCCTGCTTGGTTCAGCATTTGCCTCTCACACACTCATTGCATTTCCCATCCTCACAAAATTTGGGATCACCCGTAACGAAGCGATTGCAGTCACTATTGGCGCGACCGTTCTTACTGACATTGGCGCTTTCATCGTCCTTGCAGTTGTACTCGGCGCAAAATCAGGCGGCGGATTTACCATCAGTTATTTCGTACAACTGCTTATCATGCTCGCAATCTTCACTGGGATAATTATTTTCGGTCTTCCCCGTCTCGGAAAATTAATTTTTCAAAAACTCACTGGCCGCGCAGTGGAGTTTCAATTCGTCATTGTAATACTTTTTATCGCGGCGTTCGGCGCTGAACTCATCGGCGTACATGAAGTTGTCGGCGCTTTTATCGCGGGGCTTGCGGTCAACTCCATGCTTCCACGTCACAGCCCTGTCACGGGTCATGTGCTTTTCATCGGCGAATCATTTTTCATTCCCGTCTTCCTGCTTTACAGCGGTCTCATCACTGACCCGCTCGCATTCCTCAAGAGTCCGCAAACCATCGTCGTTGCCATCGGCGTTACCATTGTCGCGTATGTATCCAAACTCATGGCCGCATGGATTACTGCCAAAATTTACAAATACACCAAATCCGAATTCTTGACGGTCTACGG
>CAZEGE010000227.1:0-2077 GCA_964511765.1 uncultured Anaerolinea sp. | reverse complement strand
GAAAAGGAAGTTATATGAATGTCCAAGCAACCAAGTTCCTATCTGTCTTCTAAGTTGGAAGGCCGCCCGAAGGCCGATGGCAGTGGAAACGGCATCTACACATTACAGCCTATTAATCAGGGAGAGCTCGTTGCCGTTTTCGGGGGCGTCGTCTATGAATGGGACGCCTTTATTCACCTTCCAGACCGTGAGCGCAGTTTGTGCATCCAGGTAGAAGATCGCCATTTCCTGGTGCCGCGCCCCATTGGCGAAGGAGATTATGTCAATCATTCTTGTAATCCGAATGCAGGTCTTTCTGGCCAGATTGGACTCGTTGCCATGCGAGACATCAAAATTGGCGAAGAAGTTTGTTTCGATTATGCCATGTGTGATACCATGCCCTATGATGAATTTGAATGCGAGTGCGGGAGTGCGACATGCCGCGGTTATGTAGGCGGCAATGATTGGCAAAAGCCTGAACTTCAGAAACGCTATGCGGGATTCTTTGCCCCGCATGTCCAGCGTAAGATCGAGGCGCAACGCGCAGAGAAACGCGCTTTTGCCCGCAGCATGCGCATGGAAAAAACGCCTGGAATTGCAGGGTCAATTGCAACTCCTGTGTATGAATAAAAGGTAATAAAGTCCCCGAGTTTTAGAAAAAACTCGGGGACTTTTCATTCGCAAATCTTCATGAGATTAACGATCCGTTCTGGGGGATAAATTTATCCAATGGCGATGCTTGGAACTTCAATATTATTCCAGGGCTGAGAAATCTTGCGGATTGCCAAGCGGATACATGGTTGCGCCATCCACAATGCGTTTGACCAGGCCGCCTAATACCGCGCCTGTACCTGCTTCTACATAGGCGGTAATTCCCTGGGCAGACAAATATTTTACAGACTCTGTCCAGCGCACTCGTGACTGCATTTGAGCCTTGATATCGGCGCGGGCAGAGGCGGCGTCTGTCAACGGTTGCGCATGGACGTTTCCAATTACCGATATCTGTAAAGCTGCAAATTTGGCATTGTTTACTGAATCATTCCACTCTTCCTGGATGGAAGCCATCAATGGAGAATGTGCGGCTATCGAAACTGCCAAAGGCAAGGCCCGTTTTGCTCCCGCCGCCTTCGCCCCCGTCATGGCGCGTTCCACAGCAGGTTTTGCACCCGAGATCACAACCTGGCCGGGACAATTATCATTGGCAACTTGCACAATTTCATCGGGAGCGCTGGCTTCTGCACACACGTTATCCAAAGTGGAAATATCCAGGCCGAGGATGGCAGCCATGCCGCCAGGCGCCAATGTACCGGCGCGCTTCATCAACTCGCCGCGTTTGCGGACGAGGCGAAGTCCATCCTCGAAGGACAATGCACCCGAGGCTGCCAAAGCGGATAACTCGCCAAGAGAATGCCCGGCCAGGAAAGCAAGTTTCAAGTCCGGGTAAAGGAGTGAAAAAGTCCCAAAGGCGGCAAGTGAATGGACGTAAAGCGCGGGCTGGGTGTTGATCGTGTCGTTTAGCTCCGCATCGGGGCCCTCCCACATAATTCTGGAAAGCGAAAAGCCAAGGATGGAATCAGCCTGCTCAAAAGTTTGTTTTGCACTGGGAAATTGCGCGGCGAGTTCCCTGCCCATGCCAGCGGTTTGCGAGCCTTGACCGGGAAAAACAAATGCTGTGTTTTTGGAAATAAGTTTCATAAGGTCTCCATGTGGCAATTAAAACACAAACGGGTCGTGAATGTCACGACCCGTTTTACGGGCGGGATAGCCTGACCTCACCCCTATTCGGCGGATTTCTTTTCTTTTTTAACCTGAATAACTTCGCGGCCCTTGTAGTAACCGCAATTAGGGCAAACCGTATGAGGCAGGCGTTTGGCTCCGCAATTGGAGCACGCGACTGTGTTTACCGCAGTCAGGGCGTCATGTGCGCGGCGGCGATCACGGCGTCCCTTGGAATGTTTGCGTTTTGGATGTGGGGTCATGAATACTTTCTCCTTTATACAGACATCAGACGGGCAGCTGCGCCCGTCTGGATTGTTTTTATTGATGAAGCCCGCTGATTATATCGGCATGAGGCAGTGACGTCAAGGCGAATTCGATG
>CAZEGE010000226.1:0-2094 GCA_964511765.1 uncultured Anaerolinea sp. | reverse complement strand
ATAAACATACTCGCCCGCCTCAGCGCGGATAATCACATCCGGTTCAGTCAGATTTCTATTCCGTCGTTTTACCGTCGAAGTGTTCGTTGTCTGCCTCCGCTTCGGCGCGGGTATGGTGGATCACGCCGTCCCGATGATTCGGCGGCGCGTAGAGCGTATAGAGCTTCAGCGGAACACTGCCGGTATTGATGATGTTGTGATTCGTCCCAGCAGGGACGAGCACGGCGAAGCCCACGCTGATCACTGTGCGAACACCATCGAGAACAGCCTCGCCCGTGCCTTCCTCCACGCGAAAGAACTGATCAAGCTTGTGCACTTCCATCCCGATCTCCTCCTTGGGTTTCAACGCCATGACAACGAGCTGGCAGTTCCTGGCCGTGTAAAGCACCTGGCGAAAATCTTCATTCTTGACGGCGATGCTTTCGATGTTTTGTACAAAACCCTTCATAATAGATACTCCAGTTGACGACTTTAACATCGTCGGTAGTTAGTTTGTCAGCCTCAATGTTTTGATGAACTGATTTTTGCATGTTGCTCCTTGCGCTGTCCCCGGCGCAAGATTTACCCTGAAAACGTCGCCGGGGACGGCGGCTGGAGCATAAGGATGACAGCTAGATGAAACCACCTGAGTGCGGGATGACGGGAATGATTGACTGAAGAAACCTGGCAACTATTTCACACTCGATATCAGGAGGATCAAGTCAAGCAAAATACCCTTCTTATGAATAATGCTTTTGCCACCCGGCCTTGTTATTGACCGGGTGGCTGTTTAGTCTAGCGGTCCATCAAAATGAAGATGCCGGCTGCCAGGGCAAGGATCGCCAGAATGACGCCCAAATTGCCCATTGCGACGAACGCGGAAAGGCCCGTGAGGATGAGCCAGATGGCTAACAAGAGAAAGCCTATGTTTCGATTGATTCTCATAATAGTCTCCTTTCTTTAAAATGTAAGAACCAATTACGGTTTAGCGTTTTAAAGAAACTGATCTAACCGCCAACGACCGATGATTCTTGTCCTATCGTCTAAATCTTTCAACATTCGCGACGGCGAAACACGCCGGGTTCAGCCTCTTAGGAACTTTGGATTGTTTTTTTTCCGGCTTGTGCCGCTTCGGATACGCGATCTAATTGGTCGACCATCAACGCTTGACCTTGTTCCAATAATTCTTTGGCTTTCTTGCGTCCAGCGGCAGTTAATTTGTTCCTATCCAAACGCATCTGCGCCATGGCATCTTCCAACATTCCGGTGGTTCGATCGCGCAGTTCAATGCCTTTTTCCTGGATTTTCATTCTGGTATCTTCCCCAGATTGCGGCGCCAGTAATAGCATTGTCAAGGCGCCAGCAAGTCCGCCGATCAGTATGCCGATTAAAACACCTAAAAAATTATTGTTGTGATGCTCGGGCCTTTGATTTTCACTGTCCATTTTGTTTTCTCCTTATTATTCAAACGTGATGAACATTTGTTACGATTGTCATGCCAGGTAATATTTCCTATAGGGTTAATCTCCAAGATAAATACCGGCTTCTGTTTGTTCTTCTTTCGTCAACTGGACAAGTCCAACCAGCCAATGCAGGATGTTTTCAAAAACCTGCGGGTTGACAATAAAACTGCTCGGCTTCTGTGTGCCGGACTCATGCCGACGGAAGGACTTATCCATTGCTGCCTCTTGGTTTATCGGGTGGTATGGTTTTCACTGGTGGTAGTTTCAGTAACGGCTACCACTGGACCGCGCGGGCGATAAAAGATCACCCAAACTATTCTTTCCACAGCCCACGCAATCAAGGCATAGATTGCCATTGCAAAGAGGGAGGAGAGTTCCAGCACCATGCCTCCGGCAGAGGGTGTTACAGTCATTCCTTCGAAGGGGAACAGGAACAGGTAGGTAAACCCGTAGATCAAGGCAACGATCGGGCTGTTGGGATTAGCCCCGATCAGCATCAATCCGATGCGCAGCGCAATCAATGCCTCGAGGATTCCGAAAAACAACCAGACCAATTGAGTGGCTTTAAAAGTAAAGATGCGCTGCTCTCGTTCTGAATCGCTTTGTGACGTTCTACTTTCTGATACTCTATTTTCGTTTGGCATTTTTATCT
>CAZEGE010000225.1:0-2101 GCA_964511765.1 uncultured Anaerolinea sp. | reverse complement strand
GCCCTCTCCCTGAGGGAGAGGGTACGAGTCGTACAGGCCACCAATCTTCGCGGCCGGCTTGAGACGGGAGGTTCACTATCAATTTTGCTTGAACAGTTGCTTTCGGTCTTGGCAATGCGCCCAATAATTTCTCGATGACCGGCACGACGAATAAGTATCCATTCACCAATGCGCTGACAGGGTTGCCTGGCAGGCCGATGACGGCTTTGCCCTTGCATACGCCCAGAATGGTTGGTTTGCCAGGTCTTGTATTGATCCCATGCACCAGCACTCCGGGCTCGCCCAATGTGCGGATGACATCGGCGGTCATGTCTCTTGTGGATGCGGATGAACCCGCGGTGATGATGAACATGTCGCATTCGGACAGCGCCTTCGCCGCCGCTTCTTTCAGGACTTCAAACTGGTCACTAAAAATCCCATAGCGGACCGCCTCCCCTCCGCTTTTTTCGACGAGCGCGCCGAGTGTATATGAGTTGATGTCGCGGACTTGTCCTAGCCGTGGAGTTTGGCTGGGCTCAATGACTTCGTCACCCGTTGAGATCAGACCTACACGCGGCTTTTTTGCTACTTGAATGGACATGATTCCCAATGCCATCAATCCGCCAATTTCTGCGGGGCGGATTTGTGAGCCTTTCGGTAAAACCAATTGTCCCCGGGCGACATCCTCCCCAATGCGGATGACGTTCTCGCCATCGGCAACGGATTTGAAGATTTCGATTTCATTGGTCCGCGCCGATTGTGTATATTCGACCATCACAACCGCGTCCGCGCCGCCGGGTAACATCCCACCCGTGTGGATCAATGCGCATTGACCCGCGCCCAATTCAAAAGTCGGCGTATGGCCCATCGGCACTTCGCCGATCAGGGTCAGATAGGCGGGAAGCGTGTCGCTTGAGCCAAAAGTATCCTTCGCGCGGAGGGCGTAACCATCGACAGTGGTGCGTTGGAATTCCGGCAATGGGTGCGGCGCGAATATGTCAGATGCGGTGAAGCGTCCCAAGGCGTGGACAATGTCACTTGATTCAGGATCAAGCACCGGCGCGGAAAGATGCGCGAGTAATTTGTCGCGGGCCCGGTCGGGAGGCAGGAGAGTCAAAAATTCAGGCATGTTATCTCAGCCAGAAAGTCAAAGTCAAAAAATAAGTAGTGAGGCCAAAAACGGCGAGGGCGGTGACGGTCAGGAGAGTCCAGTTTGGTTTACCGCCCAGGGAAATAAAACGAAGCATCACGATTTGCAGGATCGCAAATGGAAACGTCAGGAAGGCTGGCCAGATCAGATTAAATGAGAAGCCAAGCGTGGGCGCAAAGGCGAACATCAAATAGGCAAATGCAATCAGGCTGTGATGGAATGGCACAGCGCGTTCCCAGGTAAGGCTGCGCAGCAGGGTGGCGCGTTGATATTTTTGGTCAGCGGCGAAGGTTGTGAAATTGAGTATCAGAAAATATGCGAGGGCAAGCGCAGTGAGTGGAAATATCAGGATGGTAAGCAGGCGGTGATGTTCGCCGGTCTGGAGCAAAAACGCGATGGATGGAATCACATAGGCGATATGCGCGGCAAGCGTAAATTCGCCGAAGCCGCGATCGACCAGCCGAATGGGAGGAATGGCATAGGCCAGGATGAGCAGTATGGAAGAAAGTAAAAAGAGAAAAGCAGGCAGGGTTAAAGTGTGGTTGATGTAGATAATAAAAATGATCACAGCATAGGTGGCAAGCAGCCCGATTGAGAAATAAAGCAGATTGCTGCGCAGGGTCTCTTTTTGCCGGGGAGTTTCACCCTCCACAAGCGGTTCGTTGTGCGGCCGAAAGACTTCAGCAAGCAAAGCCATGCACAATTGCGCGCAGAGCACACCCGCAAGGCCAAGCGCAAAAGGTACGGGTTGAAAAGGTTTGCCAAGATAGGCGGGGATGCTCGCGCCGAGCAGGTAAGTCAACGCGGCAAGCAGGAGATTGAGAGGGCGGGAGAGTTTTAACAATTTGCGATTTCCGATTGATTGGATTATGAATACGATTCTAGCATGAATTGCCGAACTCCCTGCTCCACAACGGGGAAATAGCATAAAATCAGACAGATCATTCGCGTTCGTTTTTGGAGGTCGACATG
>CAZEGE010000224.1:0-2160 GCA_964511765.1 uncultured Anaerolinea sp. | reverse complement strand
TGGCGGCAGGGTCGTGTTATCCCGGTGTGTAAGGTACACATATTGAACAGGTCCGCTCCAATCTATGTGGCCTGTATCATGCGCCTGGTCGTACGTGCGGTCTTCATTTAAAGCGAAGGCCAGGCGTGGAACAGCCTCCGTAAAGGCGGCCGTGAGCAGGATGATGATGGAAAGCAATATTGAAATAAAGCCAATTCTTGCGCGTTGCATGCCGTTCTCCAAGGTGTCACCCATTACTGAAAATCGCGTAATCCAAGATGAAAGATGTAAAACAACAAAACTGCTAGAACCGTCAGGACCAGACAAGCTACAATGAAAATCTCAGCAGGCAGCGTCAAGCCCAACCCAAAGCCTGTGATTACCCCAGCTATAAATCCGATCAAGAGTTTGAACATGTTAATCCCTGATTTTAGATTTTAGGATTCTCGCCAGGGAAGGTTGATCAAGATCGCGCCACCAGGCAATTTCATCGAGAATTAGATAATATTCCCAGAGCCAACCCTGGACGGGTAAAGATCCAAACCACGCTTTCAAGCCGCTGCGCAGGCGCTCAGAGTTTCGGTCTGGACCATGAACTGCGCCCTCAAAATGATCGCGCGCCCCGACTTGCCGGTCGGTGCAGACCACAGTCTTCATCGTGCTGCTGTGAGACATCAACCATTCCAGGAACATTTGGCTACGAACATTATCGAGTCTGGCAGCCTGGATCGAAATATCCGAAACGATTTGTTCGATCAGAATATGGATATTTTCCATGCTTACCAGCCATTATCTTTTTGGGAAAATACCCAGGCCAGATAAAGGACTCCCAGCGCCAGCAGCAGGGCGGCCATTGTGATGCCGCCGAATAAAAGCACAGTCTTCAAGAAAGTCACGATCATCAGAAACCCAGCCTGCGGCCGTCATCCTGCGGTTCAGGCTGCGATACCTTTGCATCCTGATTTGCCATACGCACAGACAAAAATTCATCCAATAGCCTGGCCAGAGCCGCAGGAAGCATTTGCTCCAAAACTCTGGAGGCTTTTTCCTGCCAGCCATCCGCTGGCAGATAATCGGCAGGGTGGCAGGTAATCACTTCTTCAATCAGTCGCTTGACTCTGCTGCCATCCGCACGAGGCAAAGGCTTGATCTGAATCAAGGTTGGCGGCTGCCAGCGCCCGTCGATGCGCGCCCGCAGCCAGCATTGCAGGGAGGGCAGGTCAAGCGTCATATTTCCATAGCGCACGGTTGAACTCAACGTGGCACGGATCAGGTCGGCATCTTCGGGGTCGGGAGAGAAGAACGTCTGTGTCGATGAGTTAGCCAACATGGCTTGTACGACGGGCTCCATGCCTTCCACCTTGCGCATCATCGAGAGCGATTGAGCCAGGACGAACATGCGCGCGCCGAATTTGGCGCCTTCGGCCAGCATGGATTCCAAGCGCATGCCTGAGCCGATCTCCTGCGCTTCATCCACGATGAAATAAAAAGGCACCGGCTTTTCCAAGGTCGCACGCCGATAGGCTGCATCGAAGACGTTGTATAAAACGGAAGCGGTCAGCCGCGCTCCTTCACGACCCATTTCTCCCGATGGCAGGCGCAATATGATCCAGGCTTTTTCCTCGATCCATTGATTCATATCCACAAAGCGATCCTGGTGCATGGCCGCGAACAACCAGGGCGAGAGTTCCAAAGCCATTACTTTTGAAAGCACCGGGCTGATCACTTCCGTGACCCAGCCCTGACTCCATTTATCGCCTTCACCTGTTTGCCCAAGCAAGGCGTCCAGAGCAAGAGCGCCCATGCGTTCACCAGGCGGCAGCAATGCCATCGCCTTATGCCGCCACGTTTTGTTGAAAGCCATGAAGACCACATGTAAAAGTCCAAGCCCGGCCTCCGCATGATTTTGATTCCAGACATGCGCGATGCGGAACAAACCGAGCAATGCGGCCTGCATGCGTGGACCCCAGTAGTCATCCCAGATGCGACGACCAATTTGAACAATGGCATTGCCCGCCCAGGTGAATTCGGGCACGGCCAACAAGTTCAATGGAATGACCTGCGGTTGATCCGGTGTGATGACCCGCAAGCGTTTGATCGCCTTCTGACGTTCCTCTTGCGGCAGCTGTGCAATCGCATCCAGGAAGGCATCCGCCAGGGAAACATGCGGATCCACAAGAA
>CAZEGE010000223.1:0-2163 GCA_964511765.1 uncultured Anaerolinea sp. | reverse complement strand
TGGTGTACGCACCCTCCGCGCCCGGACAGCGCATCAACGAAGATTCGCCGCTCCAGCCCAAGTGGCCCTATCCAGAGTCGAAGGTCAAGACCGAGCAAGTCATCCACGCCGAACGGGGCAAGATTCCCGCCGTCATCCTGCGCATCGCCGGCGTCTACAATGACCTGTGTGATTCCATTCCGCTGGCGCAACAGATACAGCGCTTCTATGAGCACGACATCACTGCCTATCTCTTTCCCGGCGAGGTCACTGCCGGTCGTCAGGCGTTCGTGCATAATGAAGATGTGCTGGACTCCATCGTGCTTGCGGTCACGCGCCGCAAGGAATTGCCGCCCGAGGTGACGCTGCTCATTGGCGAGGCCGAGTCACCGAGCTATGATGAACTGCAACGCATCTTCGGTCGTCTGATCCACGGCTCAGAATGGAAAACGCACTCACTTCCCAAGTGGGCAGCCAAACTGGGTGCGTGGGCGCAGGAAAAACTGCCCCTGAAACGCCCGCCTTTTATCAAACCGTGGATGATCGACCTCGCCACCGACAATTTCGAACTCGACATCACGCGCGCGCACACAATCCTCGGTTGGGATCCAAAGCGCTCGTTGCGTGACATACTGCCGAAAATGATACCAGCGCTCAAAGCCGACCCGCTTGCATGGTATCGCGAGAATGATATCAAGCCGCCGCTATGGCTGCGTGAATTGGCATCCCCAGTCGATCAGGCAAAAGAGATTGAGGCGCATGAATTGATGCGCTTGGGCGAAGAGGTGCGGCATGCGATCGCGATGTCCAGTTCAATGGCGATACCCGAAATGGCTGAACAGATGAAAGGACATGAACATGGCTAAGCATGATATGTCAAAGATGGGCGATTCGAACGCCGGCAATAACGGCTCAATGGAAATGAATATGAGCGGGTCTGACAAAGACAATGAAGATGTGCGCGCTAAAGAGTTGCAGCTTAAACAATTGCGCGCGCAGCAAACGCAGGTGCAACAAGCCTACCAACGCGAAATAGCCGCTCAGAAAGAAGAAGACGCCAAAGCACACGCGCTGATGGAGAGCGACCCGCGCGGGCATATTGCCATGATGAAGATGGAACAGGAACATCGGCAGTTGGCGCTCGAACTTCCCCGCATATTGCTGCAACATGAAGCGCACGTCTATCAGGAATTGCAAAATGCGCAGGTTGCCGCCCAAGCCAAGATGCCCGAGACTGGCAAGATGATGGGACAGATGGTGGCTATGGCGCGTTGGTCGCAGATTCCTCTGCTCGTATTAGGCTTGTGGCTGATCGTTAGTCCATTCTCTCTCGGCTATCGCAGTGTGCCATTGATCTGGAGCGACATAATTAGCGGCATTCTGGTCACAGCGCTGGCGGTGATTGCCTTTCGCACGAAGCGCGTCTGGGCCGCCTGGGCGAACGCATTCGTGGGCTTATGGCTGGCTTTCGCCCCAATCGCCTTCTGGGCGCCGGATGCCGCCGCATACGCAAACGATACTTTGATGGGCATGTTCGTGATTACATTTGCTGTGCTGATCCCAATGATGATGACCATGCCGGGGGCCGAAATTCCACTTGGATGGTCTTACAACCCTTCGACCTGGTTACAGCGTGCGCCCATTCTGGCGCTCGGCCTCTTGAGTTTTTTCCTGGCGCGCTACATGACTGCCTTCCAATTGGGTCATATCACTTCAGCGTGGGATCCGATTTTTGGTAACGGCACCGCTCTGGTTCTCGGTTCTGATCTCTCAAAATCATTTCCCATCTCAGATGGAGGCCTGGGCGCGTTCACGTACCTTGTCGAACTCTTATCGGGTTTTATGGGCGACCCGCGCCGCTGGCGCACCATGCCGTGGATGGTGGCACTTTTTGGCTTTATGGTGATACCGCTTGGTGTCGTCAGTGTCGTGCTGATTATGTTGCAGCCGATCATTATCGGTGCGTGGTGTACGGTGTGTCTCCTCTCCGCGCTGTTTATGCTGATCATGATCGCACTCTCGCTCGACGAAGTGATTGCAATGCTTCAGTTCCTAATGCAAACTCACCATGCAGGCAAATCGGTTTGGCGCGCATTCTGGCTTGGCGGCGACGCTCTGGGCGATAACCTAACGCCTCAACGCCCTGAGACAACCAATCCGCATCAGATGTTCTGGGGTGTGACG
>CAZEGE010000222.1:0-2198 GCA_964511765.1 uncultured Anaerolinea sp. | reverse complement strand
CAGTCACTCCCAGTGGCTGCACGACTTCCCATATCGCCCGCAAAACCAATTCCTTATAATGAAGGACATTGATCATATTTGGTTTGGTGGCCGCAGGCAGATCCCAGGCGTAGGCACCTGGCTTTCCACGCGTATGAACATATCGCACGATCTGACCCATATTCATCTTTTTGCCGGCGGCTTTGAGCTGTGTTGCGGCTGTGCGTAACGCTGAAGACGCCTTATATTCATTCAATTCACGACTCAGCGTTTGCGTCACAATCAACTCTTCAAGCGGAATCATTCCAGCCTGCAGAGCCGCGCATCTTTCTTTTACGATCTCCACAAGCTGCGGCAACAAGTTCATCAAGCGCTTGGGGTCCTGCTCCTGCCCCAGGACATTCAAGGCCAGCACCTGCACCTCGCGCACAAACTCACAAGTATCTCTGCGGCGCTGCGCCAGGCCGCGTATTTTGAATTCCCCGTTGGATTTTCGACAATAGAATCGATTTGAAACAGGCACATCCGGATCGCGGCGTGAAGATACAAAAGCGATCCAGGAATAAACGTCTTCGAGATCGATCGGCAGTTTTGTCACAGCCTCGATCTCATCCATCACAGCTCTAAAGTCCTCCGGTGTAGTCGCGCCATCCTTTGCAAGAAACAGGCTGTCGACATACATGTGCAGGACTCTAAACCCATGTTCTTCAGCGATGGCCCTGGCTTGCAGGATGATCTTCCGCCCGATATAGGAGATTGCCTCGAAGGCGTTGATGCGTCCGAATATCGAATTGGCGAAGCCCATGCGCCCATTGGAAACAATCCCCAAATTCTTCATTGCATCGGCCTGCGATTTATATCGACGCCGCCTCGGATCAGCCTTTTCCATGGTTTTTAATATACGCTTGAGCGTCACGCGTTTATCGATCATTGGCTTGAGCGTTTCAGGTACGAGTCCACGCCTGGTGGCGATCTTGACGCCAAACCCGGGAATTTCCCATGCATCCTCGTCTTGAACAGCGACAGTTTCAGGAGAAAGATTGTATTGCGCCATGATCGATGGATACTGAACGCGGAGAACCATTTTTGAGGGCGGAGAAGGTTGCATTGGTGAAATGAAAAAGTCACGATTAGGATGATTGAGACTCAAGCGTGATGATATTCCAGATTTGGATTGAGCACCCAACGGGTCAATCCTTCAACGGCAACCTGGTCCAGATAACGAACACGCAATCCAAAACTGGCGCACAAACCCGTAAGTGCATCCCACCATGCTACACCCTCATCACCAGGCATGACAAACTCAAGAACCGTCCGACGTACAAAGGGTAATGGGTATTCCTGTATAGAGAGTAACAACCCTTGATGCAGAATATCCAATCCTTCAGTATTTGAAACTTTCCAACTCTGAACTTGTTTTTGAAACTCCAACCTTGGATCAGGATCCGGCCAAAACAACTGCAAGAGTCGCAGAGTCCAACCAGGCTGCATGGAAGATAGAACAGATTGATATGCCTCCTGTGGTCTCACATCGGGGCGATCAGGATCGGCATATAGCTCAGCAAACAGGCGCCGCGTATCATCCTCACCGATCAGAGCCGCATGGGCGCCGGCTTGTGTGAATCCTTTTGCAAGCACAAAGGTACGAGTAGAGCCAATTGTTTGTTCAGTCATTAATTCATCCCCTTGAAAATAGATTCGGGAATATTCAAATCGGAAGCGCGAAAGCCAGGACGCATGGGGCGATTGCCCGTTGGCAATAATCCTTTGCCCTGTTCATATCGAAACAAGGGAGAGAATGAGGGGCGTGCTGCAGTGCGTTCCACGATTGGCGAGACTTCCACGATCTCACGCACGACCTGTCCATGTCCCGGATTACGCTCGATATACACCACGGCAGTCACTGCTTCCGCAAAAGATTGGGCGATCTGAATTTCAGACATGCGGGCTGCATCGGGATGAGCCTGTACCACTTGCAGGAAACGCGGCCAGACATGCTCGGCGCTGGTGGCATGGATCGTGAAGGCCGAGTGTCCATGTCCGGTCGCGGCAGCGCGAATCAGTTCCCAGGCCTCCGCCCCACGCGCTTCACCGATCACCACCCCATGAGGGCGTGAACGCAATGCGGAGCGGATCAGGTCATACATTGTCACTGACGGCGGACCACCGCGAATATCAGGGCGGGTGACGGTATAGATAATATTGCCGGTGTCGCTCTT
>CAZEGE010000221.1:0-2198 GCA_964511765.1 uncultured Anaerolinea sp. | reverse complement strand
CAACCGGCTGCTGGTATTAATCAATTGGGCTTGGGATTACCTTTTTTTTGAGCGCGCCGTGAGTCTGATTGTGTCTTTGCCGGGTCCGCGAACGAACTCAAAATAAACAGTAAGGACTCAAACAACATGCCTAAATTGATAAAGCCTCAATTGGAAGGAACTGAAATCCAAAACATTCTACGCTGGGAGGATGACGGTGGGCTAACAATCAAGGAAGTTGCCAAATCAACTGCCATGCTAAATTCCAATCACCTTCCATTTGTGAATGAATTACATATGACCTATACTAATCGTATTGAACGCGACTCGCTTGGTGAAGTTATTGTCCCCGCAA
Source organism: uncultured Anaerolinea sp. (assembly GCA_964511765.1). Classification (GTDB taxonomy): domain Bacteria; phylum Chloroflexota; class Anaerolineae; order Anaerolineales; family Villigracilaceae; genus Villigracilis. Next base: position 1,864 of record CAZEGE010000221.1, on the reverse strand, counting down.
AGGTTCTGTACGGCGCACAGACTCAACGGGCAGTTGAGAACTTCCCCATATCAGGGCTAAAGCCTCGCCAGGCTTTTATCTGGTCGATGGGAATAATCAAAAAGGCTGCTGCCGAAGTAAACGGGGACTTGGGACTGCTTGACGCAGAAAAAGCGAATGCCATCATCGCAGCCGCACAAGAAGTAATTGATGGGCAGTGGAACGAGCAGTTTGTCGTTGATCCATTCCAGGCGGGTGCGGGAACCAGTCATCACATGAATGTCAATGAAGTCATTGCCAACCGCGCCACGCAACTGCTGGGAGGAAATCTGGGGGAATACCGCGTCCATCCCAACGATCACGTTAACATGGCCCAATCCACTAACGACACCATCCCGACCGCCATCCGGTTGGGCTGTCTATGGCGTTTGGATGAACTGCTCCACATGCTGAATGATCTGTCGGGCGCATTGAACGCCAAAGCCAGCGAGTTCGATGACATTGTCAAATCGGGGCGTACCCATTTACAGGATGCCGTCCCACTTCGATTGGGACAGGAATTCGGCGCGTATGCCAAAGCAGTCGAGCGGGACGCGGAACGAATTCAGTATGCTGCTGAGGGGTTGAGACGCTTGGGGATTGGCGGCACCGCTGTCGGGTCGGGGTTGAACGCGCATCCTGATTATCATCGCCGGATGGTAAAAAAACTGTCCGAATTAACCGGTCTTCAGCTAAACGAGTCTGACAATCTATTTGAATCGATGCAATCAATGGCCGATGCGGCTGCTTTTTCAGCCTCGCTGCGGATACTGGCCCTGACCCTCATCCGCATTGCCAACGATTTTCGCCTGCTATCCTCGGGACCCGCAACTGGATTGGATGAGATTCGTTTACCGGCAGTACAACCCGGCTCGAGTATTATGCCGGGCAAGGTTAATCCAGTCATGGCTGAGATGCTTAATATGGCAATGTTTCAGGTTGTCGGCTGCGACACGACCGTAGCATTGGCGGCTCAGGCCGGACAGCTTGAATTGAATGTAATGATGCCGGTCATTGCCCACAATCTTTTTGAGATGATGCAAATAACAATCGCTGCTGTACAAGCATTCACTTCTCAGGCCGTAAAGGGACTCACTGCAAACCGGGCAAAGGCGGAAGGCTGGCTGGCACAGAACCCGATTGTGGTGACCGCGCTGAACCCGCTGATCGGTTACGGCCAGGGCGCGGAACTAGTCAAGGAGGCTGCGATACGCGGCCTGACAATACACGAAATTGCCGTGGAAAAAGCAAAAGCAGGCACGCTTAAGCATTTTGATGGTGATCGGTTGGTCACTATTGATGAAATAGAAACCGCATTGGGGAATCTTCGGCGATTAACGTAAAAGTTGGGAGTCCGCTCCCAAATGGAAGCCGCGTATTAAGTCAAATGAAAATGATGCCGAAGGAGTAATGACCATATGTCGGAATATATAATATATTTATGATATTTATGATGAATATCATGGTACGATTAGCTCTATATAATTTCCTCTCCCTCCAAAGTTCTCTGGAAGGGCAAGTCGCTGGATAAAATTAAGCGCAAGATGGAAAATAAAAGGAGAGAATAAAAAAATGACAGTTACGGCAAATCTTGGTTATCCGCGTTTGGGCGCAAAGCGTGAATTGAAATGGGCTTTGGAAGGCTATTGGTCGGGGAAAATCAGCGCAGCGGACCTCCTGAAGACCGGAAAAGAATTACGGCTTGCGCATTGGAGGATTCAGCAGGAAGCAGGCATTGACATCATCCCATCGAATGATTTTTCATTTTACGACCAGGCACTGGATACAACTTGCATGGTTGGCGCCATACCCCAACGCTACTCTCGTCTCGAGAATCCGACCGAGT
>CAZEGE010000220.1:0-2212 GCA_964511765.1 uncultured Anaerolinea sp. | reverse complement strand
TGCGTTGAATTCTATTCGGTTGAAACCAGGAAATTTCCATGGGATCGTCAACTCGGCGTCGTTTCGCTTGATGGCGATATCTACTTTATCTCCCGCTTTACTATTTTCAAAGAATGACAGTCTGGCATCCTTTTTATAGTCTACCCAGGAAACAGGCCCAATCTTTACCAGAGTGTCACCCGTTTGCAAGGTTGGTCCTTGTGTGGGTTTTGTAAAAATTTCCATCACTTGCCCGTTGCCGGTGCTGAAATCAAAACCTGAGTAGGGTGCTTTGAATAAAATCCCGTATGTAAACCAAACTAGTATGAACAATACCAGCGCAGAAAATGGCAGTTCAGTTATTTGCCAGTGGGGAAACATGTTTTTGCGCATGGTTTTCTCCTTGTCAAGCCGGGTTCAGATTATTTATAAAAGTGAAAGGTGGTGGTTCGATTATAGCTTAGTACTAAAATTTTCAACATAATTTGTCCGTTCGTGCCAAAGCTGTTTATAAGAGCCGGCAGTTTTATAAAAATCAAATTCAGGAGGTACTTTCAAATGAAACACATGCAAGATTTTCGTGAATGGTTGTCTGTAACGAATGCAACATCCGCGCTTTACCAGCATTGCCTGGCGGCATTGACTCATCTCGACCGCGCACAACTTTCGAACGTCTCGAGTGAATTGTCATGGTTCCAATGGGAAGCTAGCCAGCCTATCGTTGCATAGTAAGGATTTAGTAAACAGGCCGGGGTTCCCCGGCCTGTTTCTCAGGAGAAAACTATGGAAATATTCGATCAAATTATCAATGAATTTTCAACCATTCCTCATGTGAATGAATGGCCGGAGGTGCAGGCTTTGTTCCGCCGCGTTGCTTCTGGAAAGCCGCGGCATTGGCTTTTGCCTCTGCGCGCGTGCGAGGCAGTCGGCGGGACAGCGCAGCAATCTGTCCCGGCTTTGGCAGCTGTGGCTTGCAGTCATATTGGGATTGTGCTTGTGGACGATATGCTGGATGCCGACCCGCGCGGCGAACATCTGCGCGCCGGCGCGCCGGCGGTTGCGAACATGGCTTCCGCTTTGCAATCCGCCGCGCTGGCAGTCATTGCTCGTTGTGAAATGGATTCGAATACAAAATTGACGGCTCTGGAAAGCCTCAATGAAATGTTTCTTTCCACGACCCTCGGCCAATATTGGGATGTTCAACCTGTGACAGATGAAGAGGGATATTGGCGCATTGCCCGCACAAAAAGCTCGCCCTTTTTTGGCGCGGCTTTGCAGCTTGGCGCGTTGATGGGCGGCGCTTCTTTGAGCCTGGCTGCACAAATTAATAATTTGGGAAGTATATATGGCGAGATGATCCAGATCCATGACGATTTGAATGACACGATGGAAGCGCCTGCCAATCCAGATTGGAGCGAAGGCCGCTCGCCGCTGCCGATTCTTTTTGCCAGGCTGGTGGACCATCCGCTGCGCGCCCGCTTTGAGGAACTCTGTCCGCATGCCGGAAGCAACCCCAGGATTTTGGAGGAAGCGCAGGAGATCTTAATCCAATGCGGGGCGGTCAGTTATTGCATCCATCAATTGTTGAGCAGGTATCAAACGGTAACCGAGATTTTGCCCACCCTGTCTCTCGCGCGGCGCGAGGCATTGACGTCCTTGTTTGAAGACGTAGTCAGGCCGGCCTGCAAGCTTTTTCAGGCGGTTGGCGCAGCGCCCGCCGACCTGTCTATAGCGGAGATGATGGCTGGATGGGAGTGATCAGGCCCAATTGCTGCGCCCTGGCGATGGCCGCGGCGCGGTTGTTTACACCCAGTTTCAAGTAGGCGGTGGAAAGTAAATTGCGCACGGTGGAATTACTGACCGTCATCCTTTTCGCAAACTCGGCAGTGGTGTCATTGGGATAAGCCGCACACAGGGACAAGGCTTCCAATTGGCGGACGGTTAATAATTCACCCTCTTTTGACAGGTGTTTGATGTAAAGCTGATGCGCCTTTTGGCTGAAATAGATGCCTCCCCCGGCAATCGACATGACCACGCTTCCAAGGTCCTGGGCCGTGGTCTGGTCGTCCTTCAAGATATATCCACTCGCCCCGGCTTCCATGACCGCGCGGATCAAGCCGCGCTCGGCGTACATGCTGATGACAAGGATGTTGAGCCCCGCATAGGTTTGCAGCAATTTGGGTATGGCGTGCAGGATCGGGTACGGATTTGGGTTTTCGGCCGAGGTGGGGAC
>CAZEGE010000219.1:0-2263 GCA_964511765.1 uncultured Anaerolinea sp. | reverse complement strand
TTATAATCGACCATGGCTTCGTCATTCCTGTCCAGTTTTACATATACGTTGGCGCTGATAGATTTTTTGAGTTTCGTCATTGTTGAAGGTTTTTATCACGGCTTTATTTTATAGCGCGTCGCGCTAAATGTCAAGCGCCTAGCCCTGCTTCTATAACTACTGTTTGCGAGGAAGCCAGCTAACGGCAAGGCTTAGCGGCAGGGTGAGGCTGGCAAGTGAGGCGGAAGTTCTGGCATTGCGCCCAGAACTCAGGCAGATCGAGTAAAGATGAACACCCCTCCCGCTCGACGGCACAACCCCACTCTGAGAAAATAGGGCGGGGGCGGCGAGGGTTGAGATCAATTTTCAAATTCGGAGTGCTTATCCCTTCACACTGCTGTTTATCGGTGGGCGTTTTTGTGTTGCGCCAGACTTGCTTGCTAAAAAAGACGCCGCCGCCAGTTTTGTTATTTTTGCGAATTGATCAACCTGATTTAAACCTGATTTGAAGATGAGAGCCAATTGCTTCCGCATACCGACGAATTGTAGAAAGCCTTACATCATCAGCATGATTCTCAATACGGGAAATAGCAGACTTTTGGGTGTGTAATCTTTCCGCTACTTCATCCTGCGTTAAACCAGCCGCTTCTCTTGCTTGACGTAAAATAACGCCAATTTTGAAATCAGCATAACCAACTTCATAATTGTCTGCGAATTCTGGATCGCGCTCGGCGCGTTGTTGAATATATCGTTTGACATCGCTCATGATTTTTTTCTCCTTTTCAAATAATCATTTTTACGGCTGACAGCAAGTTCAATCACTTGCGGAGGTGTTTTTTGCTTTTTCTTAGCGAAACCATTTGTCAAAATCAACAAAGTGCCGCTCTCAAAAAATCCCAGCAGTCTGAAAATATCATTTCCAAATTGTATTCGGACTTCCCAAATATTTTCGCTATCAACAAGTTTTTTGAAATATTGAACAGGAACAATATCCAATTCTTCGATTAATCTTAATGCCCATGAAACCTTTTGCGCTTGTTTACCTGTCAAAGAATCTAAAAATTCATCAACTGGACTTTGACCATTGGGAAGGCGATAGAAATTTACTGTCCGCATATGCCGATGTTACCATATATGTGAACTTGGTGTAAGGCGGGTTTATATATGAAAAAACGCCCAACGGCAAGTGTTAACGGCAGGTGGGCGGGTGCTTCGACACGGTGAGCCGCATAGCGAGTCGAACCGTCAGCACAGGCTAGACAATGCTTGGGAGCAGGAAAAACCCGAATCCAGAAAAAATCCTTGTAAAATGTGCACTCAAGAGCTTTCCCTGCGCCCACTGCACGCTGTGCTGGGCGCATAATTAAAAGGGACAATACTTTAGCCAGTGAAAACTCTCCTTTTTTACAAAATGCAACATCATGTTTTTAGCAACTAATGGATAATGTAATTGCTTTGGGTGTAGGAGTTGACTCCAAATGGAGTCGGGAAAAAGATCATTGGCTTTGGAATGGGCTCGATCTCGACTTTTTAGATGGACAATCCGATCACGCAAACGTTTCAATTCTACGTAATCTGACCAAATTTTTAATCCTTTTGGAGTAGCTAGATTTTTCGTTTTAGGAAAAATTGAGCCGAGTTTTTCATCAAGACTTATTCGACGTTCAATAGAATCCTTTTGATAAGCAATGAGAATTTCGCTAGATCGTTTTTCCGATTCGTAGACATAATCCTCAGGAATTTCCTCATTGGCAAAAGCTTCGATTGCGGTATAGGCAAAAATGATTGACGCCATGATTTGTTCTAAATAATCATAAACAAAGGCGGAAAGCTCATCTCCTAGAGCGTTTGGATCCTCGATTATGAAAGGATGGTTCTTTTGAGATTGTTCATATGCTTTATATGATTGACTTAAGAACAGGGCGGGCGCACTTGGATCACCGATTCCTATTGTACGTTTTCCGTGCCTCACAGATGTACTCAACGATACAGGCGCACCCCGCTTATGCAATATGCCTGTCCAAGGGGATTTAAAATCCTTTGCAAGTGTGGTTACAACGCGATATCGCCAATCGAGGGGAGGTTTTTCTGTAGTCATATGATGTTATCCCTTCTTGTTTCATGCGCCCAATGGTTTGTGTCGCGAAGCGCCCTGCACGCAGCGGACAGTTGGGACGGACTTGGACTCCCTGTCAAAACAGGCCGCTGCTTGGGTGTAGTATATCTTACTGCTTATTGGTAACTGATAACTACTCTCTCACTTCCCATATCTCTTCCTGATCTC
>CAZEGE010000218.1:0-2299 GCA_964511765.1 uncultured Anaerolinea sp. | reverse complement strand
AATCCCTATATGATGAACAACCGATGATCTGGTTGTTCATTTACGTTTTAGCCATCAGCCTGTATGACCTGCATACCCGTTGTATTCCGAACTGGTATACGTTTCCATTGATCGTCGCTGGAATGGTCGCACATTTCCCAGGCCATCCAGATGTATGGCTTGCCTGTCTTGCCTTATTATCCGCCTGGGCTGGTGATTGGATGAGAGCAGGCGATGTCAAACTCTGGATTGCACTGCTATGGGCTCTGCCAGTTGAGTCTTTATCACAGGTTCTTTTAATTATGTTTGCCTCATTCTTTATCAGCGGTCTTGCCCAAATCCTCTGGCGATTGGCAAGACAACAATCGCCAACCCACTCGTTGACGCCTGGCGCATGGCGAACCATTCCTTTTATCCTGTTGAGTTGGTATGTTCACTGATCTTTTTTACGCGCTGCTCAATCGTAACAATGCACGTGGGCATCCGATCCTGTCAGCGATGCTGTACGCTTTCTGTCCCACTGCGGCTCGCTGGTGGCTGGCGGGGGCGGACCCCACCCCGCCTTTCGATCCAGTTTGGCAATGCCTGCAAGACCTGACTTCCGGTGGAACACTTCTGAATCATCTCACTCGGTATGGCTTTGAGAGTCTGGCTGAAGATATCAAGTCCTATGTAAAGGATGTGCAAACCTATCGTTCACTGCATCCCGTACAGGCTCCTGAAACCATGCCCATCTTTCGCGGTGGAAAAATTGACACGGCCCGCCGCTTTGGTTCACAGAATGCGATCAATAATCTGGGTGGAGACTGGCGCAATCTTTTCATCTATGTCCGCACCTGGGCGTTCCTTACCCAGGACTGGCGCATCGGAATGAGGATCGAGCGCGACTCAGGTTACATCTTATCCAGCGAAAAGGTTCTTCTTGTTTTGCCCTTCACCCGTCTGCCAGTGCAATTCGATACCTGGTTATGGAAAGTCCCAGTTGGGCACGTGATGGAAACAAAAATCGGCCTGCTCGTTTCAAGAATGGAACAGGATCAACTACGTTTCTCCCTTTTGCGCCGCTGTAACTCATCCGGCAAACAACCCTGGCAGAACACGCCGGCCATCTTTGCCCTGGATTGTGAAAACGGCGAAGCAAAACATTTCGACCAGACTCTTGCGGATAAGGATTTGGAACGCGTGGTTCAGTCCTTATCCAATCTGGCAAAGAACGGACCGCAGCCTCCATTAAATGCTCTGCGCCAACCCTCGATCTGCAAGAAATGTGGATACCAAACACTCTGTTTCGAAAAGAATTTCATCTCACCTCACTCCCTATCAACCCTATGAAAAAAGTCCGTCCCTTCATCGTACTTGCCTTGTTCCTCGCCCTGATGTCAATGAGCAGTCTGGCAATGGCTGGCGCGCCTGCACAAAATTCAAATCTGGCCTATGACATTAATCCGACTCCCACCATCACACCCACTCCCACTCCTCCCGATGGCAGTGGTTCAACAATTACCAACATGTCACAGATCTTTCATCACCTTGTATTCCCTGCTGAAACAATCTCCGAAGCATTGGCAGGTATCTTCGACAAGGCCGCCGATAAGGAAGTCCGCGCGATGAGTGAAGAAGTTGCAAGTTGGACTCTGGTGATGGGAGAGATCGTGCAAGCCCCAAGTCAGGGCGATTACAGCAAGGTCGCACAAGCGAGTCTGCCAGTCGCGGCAGCACTGGCTCCAGCGTTGTTTCTTTTGCGTCTGGCTTTATATCACTGGGGAAGATTGCTCGGTGATGATGACAGCGGTCTGCGTGTGGTTGGCGATTGGGTCACAGCAGGCGTTCTGGCTGTTGTATCCGGTCCTTTCCTTGATCTGATCGTCCGTCTGGGTTGGTGGATGGTGGGAAAAGTGATAGGTGAAGCGGGAGGACTGGCGATGAACTTCGTCAGTTCAACCACCGCAACTTCAGTTGTATTGGGTCTTGCCAATCTGACATTTCTCGGAGGATTGATTTCCATTGGTCTTTCCATTGGATCATTACTTGCGATTGGCGGAATGTTGTTTGCCTTCGCCTCAGCAAATGCTGTCTTATTCATTCTCGCTGTTCTCGCTCCACCTCTTGCCATTGCCAGTGTTCTTCCGCAGGCAAGTTGGCTGCGTTCTTTATGGATGAAAGCCGTCATCCTGATCGCTCTACTTCCCATCGTCGCAGGCGGGGTTTTCAAGGCAGGTCTCGCTGCAAGTTACCTGTTCGATAAGCAGGGACTCTTATCCGCCATCATTCGTGTGATCTGGTTATGGGGCGCGACGGGATTACTTCTATCCATGGCCGG
>CAZEGE010000217.1:0-2303 GCA_964511765.1 uncultured Anaerolinea sp. | reverse complement strand
CGGGCATACGGCGGATGACTTCGTCCATGGCGCGCGTCATGATCGGCAGTTCGATCAGCGCCAGAACCATGATGCCTGCTAATAATGAAGCGCGGATTCCGAGAGCGATCATCAATGTGAATCCGAATGCGCCGTATACAATTGACGGGATGCCCCAAAGCACATCCAGGGAGAGACGCACGTAATGTCCCCATTTTGAATCGCCGAGATAGGTTTTGAGATACATGGCAATCGGCACGCTGAAGATCATTGCCAGAAGTGTGCCGCCCGATGCAAGATACAACGAGCCGAGGATGGCGTTCAATATGCCGCCGCCCTTGCCCATGTAGTAACCGCCTTCCGGGATTTTCGTGACCATGTCCCAGGAGAGGGCCGGCAGGCCGCGCACAATAATAATCCATAAAATCAGGCCCAGCGCGCCTGCAACAATGCCGAACGAAACCCGCATAATGAATTTCATGAAGGCTTCCATGAGGTGGCGTCTTTGCCAGCGTTTTTTTATTGGGAAGCCCATTTGCGCCTCAACATGCGCTGGATCACCAGCGTGGAAAGAACGTTAAAGATCAGGATGACTGCCAACAAAACAAGGGCCGCGCTCAATAAGGCTGCATCATATAACGGGATGGACATCATCTCGCCATAATTATTGGCGATCAAGGCTGGGAGCGGATATGCCGAATCAAAAATCGAGGTTGGCACTTGCGGGACGTTGCCCACCACCATCAACACGGCGATGGTCTCGCCCAGGGCGCGTGAAGTTCCGAGGACGATGGCTGCGAGAATGCCCGGCGCGACCTGCGGCAGGATGATCTTGCGAATGGTCTGCCATCGTGTTGCGCCGACTGCCAGAGATGCGTACCGCAAGTCATTGGGGACTGTGGCGAAAATTTCATACATGACCAAGATGATCAGCGGAGCGATCATTACTGCCAGCACGATGCCTGCGGCGAGAATGCCAAAGCCCGTCGGTTGGTTGACGGAAAATATCGAAACAGAACCCAGCCAACGGTCGGAGAGAGGCGCGAGTACGTCATCCACGAACGGCACAATGGCCAGCAATCCCCATACGCCATAGACAACGGGCGGAATGGCGGCCAGCAAATCCAGCACAGGCTGGGCTATCGAACGCGTTTTGGCGTGGGCATATTCCGCCAGGTAGATCGAAGTCAACAGGCAGGGCGGCACGGCGAGAATCACACCCATGGTCGCGACCCAAAACGTGCCGAGGATGAAGGGCCAAAAACCGAACTGCCCATTGTTTGGCTTCCAAACTTTGCCGAAGAGCAGATGACTGAGTGGATACGTATTTAGGATCGGCCATGAACGGACGAGCAATGCAATGGTGACGATGAGAATTAGAAAGACCGGTAACAATGTGAAGCCCAAAAAAGTGCGCTTGGCAAAATTATCCTGCCGTGCACGGGATGCGGCGATGGACCACTCCCCCCGATCCATCGTTCTCTTGGTTGATTGGGGTGTATTGATTTGATGTAGCGGGTTCATTTAATTTTTGCAAGTGACTCGGCTTGTTGATCAGCAGTAAGCTGGACATACCCTGCTTGACCGAGATATTGCTGGCCGTCGGTTATGATCCACTCAATGAATGTCAGAATCAGTCCGCTGGGTTTGCCTTTGGTTGCCAGGTTTTCAAAGCGGGCGGGCGGCGAGGGATATTTCCCAGATGAAACCGCGTTTACTGCTTCGTCTTTGGTTTTGTAATACTCATCGGCATCCGCCTGACCGTTTGCGTTGATATCGACCGGCGGGACCACGGCGCCGGGGACAAGACCGCCGCCGCTCATATCGAACACGCTGTTTAGATTGCTGTAGCCAATCCCTAGCGGGTCCTTGATGACGGTATCCACCAGGGCGGGCTCGCCGTTGACGCCAATGCCGTTGATATCATCCTGGACTTTGCCGCCGGAAAACCTGGCCCACATTTCTCCGGCACCGCATGCATCGGAACGAGAGTACACGTGGATTTCATCGGTGACTTCGGGCCTGCCGACAACTTCACCCCAGGTCTTGATTTCGCCGCTAATAAATATCTTTTCGAATATTTTCTGGCTGATACCTTTGGCGATGATATCGGCGGCAAGCGGGTTTTCAATGCTGATGATCGGAAAGACCGCATCCTTGGCGACGGATACCCAGAAGATATCCTGTGCCTCCTCTTCAGGCTTGATGGTGCGGGAGATCATGCCGATGTCGACTGCGCCAGCGATGGTATCGGTCATGCCTTTGCCCGCGCCGCCGCCCTGCACATCGAACTCAACGGCAGGATGCAGCCTATGGAATTCGTC
>CAZEGE010000216.1:0-2468 GCA_964511765.1 uncultured Anaerolinea sp. | reverse complement strand
CCGATCTCCATTCCATATTCACGCAGTTCGGCGAATTCTTCCATGGTGTAATAACGTTCCATGGATATGTGCTTTTTGCTGGGTTGCAGATACTGGCCGATGGTCAGAATGTCCACGCCCCAACTGCGCTGGTCGCGCATCACGGCTTTGACCTCGTCCATGGTTTCGCCGAGGCCGAGCATGATGCCGGACTTGGTCAGCACTTCCGGGTCGAGTTTCTTTGCGTTGGATAAGGTCGCTGCCGCCCATTCGTAATTATCCTGCGGTTGAACGGTTTTGAACAAACGCGGCACGGTTTCCACATTGTGATTCAATATCTCAGGGCGTGCCTCCATGACGATCTTCAAGGCTTCCATGCTGCCCTTGAAATCGGGGATCAGCACTTCAATGGAGCAGCCGTGCTGTAACTCACGGATGCGCCGGATCACCATCGCAAAAATGGGCGCGCCGCCGTCGCGTCTTTCATCACGATTTACAGAGGTGATGACCGCGTGCTTCAACTCCATGGATTTCACGGCTTGTGCCACGCGTTCAGCTTCGCCCCAATCCATTAAGGCGGGCTTGCCATGTTTGATGTCGCAGAATGCGCAGGTGCGTGTGCATACGTCACCCAGCATCAGGAAGGTTGCCGTGCCGCTGCCCCAGCATTCGCCCAGGTTTGGACACATGGCTTCTTCGCACACGGTGTGCAATTCTTTCGAACGCATCAGCACCTGCAGGCGTTCGAAGGTTTCGCCCGAGGGCGCACGGACTTTGATCCATTCCGGGCGGCGCAATGGGCGTGAAATTGATTCGGGTTTGACTCTGTCTCTCGTAGGGGTGGCAGGCATTAGGTCCTCTTTGAAGCGTGATAGGTTATTTTTTCTTAACGACTAAACGTAATCCGCGTACTTCGACTACTTCGATGAAATCGCCCTTACGGATGGATTCCGCCTCCGCAGATTTTACTGCGCTCCATAATTCGCTTCCAACTTGAACCTGTCCCGCATCCTGCTTGAACAATACGGCTGTTCCCGTTTTCCCAATCAGGGTCTCCACGCCGAGGTGGATGGGGGTGCGCTGCGCGCGGATGGCGAACATCAGCACGCTAAAAGTTAACAAGCCGAGGAAGAGTCCCATGCCGACAACGAGCGGAACGGATACGCGCTGGAATTGCGGCGTGCCGGGCGAGTTGAACAGGACCAGCGCGCCAACAATAAAGGAAGCCACGCCCGCCGCGGTGAGTGCGCCATGTGTCGGCGCTTTGAGATCGAGGATGAACAACACAAAGGCGATCAGGAGCAGGATCAATCCAAACCAGTTGATGGATAATACTCCCATGCCGTAAACAGCCAGAGCCAGGCAGACCGCGCCGATGAAACCGGCCACCCAGCCGCCGGGCGATGAAATCTCGATCAGAATGGCCTGTACGCCTATGGCAAGTAAAAGGAAGGCGATGTTTGGATCGGTGAGCATCAAGAGCAGTTGTTCGATGAAACTGATGTTGATATTTTCCGTACGGATGTCCACGGTATGGATGGTGATTTCGCCGTCCTTCGTTTGTACGGTGAAGCCATTTAATTCCTGTAACAAATCTTCAGTGTCATCGGAAATGAAATCGATCAACTTGGCTTCGAGCGCCTCTTTGGCTGTGACGGCTTTCGCATCATCTATCATGGCTTCGGCAAGTTGGGTCGCTGGTACGCCGCGCTCCTCCACCAGGGCGCGGGCCCGCGCTTTTAAAATTTCCTTTATTTTCATTTCAAGTGTGGATTGAATATCATTGCCTGAATTATCAATCGGGCTCGCCGCGCCAATGGCTGTCTTGGGCGCCATGGCGGAGGCATGTCCTGCCATTGTGATTATTGCACCGGCGCTTCCCGCAATCGCGTCGTTGGGTGAAACATACACCACCACCGGTACGCTGCTGGCGCGCATCACCTGGATCATCTCCAGCATGGTGTCCACGCTTCCACCGGGCGTGTTCAATTCGATGATGATCACTTCCGCGTTGCGCTGTTCGGCTGTTTCAATGCCGCGTTTAAAATATTCCAGCATCGGCGGCATGATGGGACCATCGGCGGTCATGATGATGGCAAGCGGCTGGTTATTTTGCGCAAGGACGGATTGGAATGTTGTCAATGCGATCAAAAGTAAGATGATAATACGGGTAAGTTTCATGTTTGTATCCAGGGTCTGTGGTTATTATAATGGTTAAGGATGAAATTATGACCGAAAATGAGAATACCTTCCCTTTACGCACTGTCGTCCAGTTGGTCGCGGTTGTGTTCATCGCACCCTTTATCCCGATGATCATTTCCAGTCGCTGGGATTGGTGGCAGGCCTGGGCGTATGCCATTGCAAGTATCCTGGCTTTTGCCATCAGCCGTATCATTGTGGCGCGAAAGCACCCGGACTTGATCGCAGAACGCGCCCGCTTCATGCAGGCCAAAGATACAAAATCATGGGATAAGATCCTCGCGCCCCTG
>CAZEGE010000215.1:0-2474 GCA_964511765.1 uncultured Anaerolinea sp. | reverse complement strand
CCAACGCCGCGTGGCTGTTCACATGGCACTATAACTTTTTCGGCTTGGGTGTTCTGGTTATGTTCTCCCTACTCGGATTGCTCATCGCCAGTTACCTGCGACTCGATGTAAACCGTTCTTCCGCTTCGGGCGCGGAATGGTGGTCGGTGGACTTGCCATTTGGCATTTATCTCGGCTGGATCACGGTTGCGACCGTGGCGAACGTGACCGATTGGCTGTATCTGGTCGGCTGGAACGGATTCGGCATCGCGGCTCCCACTTGGGCGGTGATCATGATTGCGGTGGCATCCGTACTTGGATTGCTCATGGCGCTCACGCGTCGGGATGTGGGATATCTGTTTGTGCTGGTCTGGTCATTTGTGGGTATCGCCCTCAAGCAGGTGGCTGCGCCGAATGTGGTCATCGCTGCATGGATAGGTGCAGGGTTTATGTTGGTTCTTGCAGTTTACAGCCTCATTCGACCGAAAACTGCATAACTGTTTTACCGATTTGTTTGGACGCGGGTGGTCATCCATGACCACCCGCGTTTTGGATTCCCCTTTTATATACTTTGCTCATGTCCAACGGTTATATAGCCGTTGGTGATTCGTACACGATCGGTGAAGGGGTTCTCGAATATGACGCATGAGATCTTTCAGGCGTTGGAGAATCCTGAATAGACCTGAGGGGATTTGGATATTGGTTTAAAAATCATAATTCGTCGTAGTATCCACATGGATAAGGGTATAACAATCGTAACGCTTTTCATGCTTATTAACCCAAGTGGAAGTGTTTTTTTGCAGTCTACGGAGGGTTCGTCGAGTCAATTGACTGATTACGTTGAAACGTAACCAGTGCGGAATACCATAAGCGGGTCAGGTTTCAAAACGTAATCAGTGCCTGACTGGTTACGTTTTTTTGACCCTAACGCGTAATCACTCAGGACTGGTCCAACCCTCATCATGTCTATTGAAATTCAAGATGTCATCACTTTGGTTTCGGAACTCGTCAAAATCGATTCATCCAACCCGTGGCTGGTGCCTGGTTCGCCAGGCGAAGCGAATGTCGCTGCCTACATTGTCAATTGGCTAAAACCCCTGGGCGTGGAAGTGCGGCTGGAAGAAGTGGAGCCTGGACGCCCAAATCTCATTGCCATTTGGCACGGCACGGGCGGCGGGAAAAGCCTCTGCCTGTACGCACACAACGATACCGTTGGCTATGGGCTATGGCGTGACAGGGCGCTCACCTCTCGCAACGAAGGCGACAACATAATTGGCCTTGGCGCGGCAGACGACAAGGGTCACGGCGCAGCGGCTTTGTTGGCGCTCAAATCATTAGTCGAGAGCGGTATTCACCTGCGCGGCGATGTCTGGGTGCTTCTGCCAATTGATGAAGAAGGTACATCTAGTGGCTCCATGGATTTTGTTAAACATTATCATCCCGACGCCGTCATTGTTTTGGAAGGATTGGGCATGGAAAAAGTGACCGTTTCGCACCAAGGCTTCGGCTGGATGGATATCATCGTCGAGGGACGCGCCACGCACGGCTCCGCGCCTGACATCGGCGTTGACGCCATTGTCCACATGGCTGAGGTTATCACTCGCCTCCATACTCTGGATCGGGAGAAGTTTGCCGCTACCGCTCATCCACTTAACGGGAGAACTGTTTTCCACACGGGAACCATCACGGGCGGAACAGATTACGCTACCTATCCCGATCGCTGTGTTCTTGGAATTGAAATCGGCACCCAACCTGGCGAGACTATTCAGAATCGAGTAACAGAAATCGAAGCGATTTTCGATGAACTCCGCCAACTCCATCCAAACTTCAAAGGCAGGGTGAATGTCAAACTGGCGCGCGATCCGTTCGATGCATGTGGGCACGAAGAGTTATGGAAAATCGTTGCCTCTGAGATGGAAAAGGAAACGGGACTGACTCCCTCTGCGGTGGGTGAAAACTCCTGGGGTGACGCCCAACTATTTCAAGACGCAGGCATCCCCACGCTGATGTTTGGCGCAGCAGGAGGAAACCTCCACGCCCCCGAAGAATGGGTCTCGCTCCCCGAACTGACCCATCTAGCGCGGATCATTGCTAGTGTGGCACGCAGCTATTGTGCGTAAACTTTTTGACAGATAAACACGCTCATACCTGCTTCTGAAAGATACGGGATGCACGGTATTCTTAGTTTTGATACTCATAGCACGTTCATAAGCAAGAAATAAGAAATACTTCCACGATGCCAGAGTAAATCCCCATCTTTATGAAACAAGCAGATTTTCAACATGGTACACTTAACTTGTTTCCCCAAAACATGAAGCCTGCGATGTTAGCGCAAGCGACACATGTTATTTTGAGTTCAATTTCCCTAAAAACTGCTTATTTTCAACGAGAATTTGCCATGAAACCCTCTTCTGCCACTGCCCAAGCAAATCCAAATATTGCTTTCATAAAATACTGGGGCAATCGTGATAATACCCTGCGCCTCCCTTCCAATG
>CAZEGE010000214.1:0-2474 GCA_964511765.1 uncultured Anaerolinea sp. | reverse complement strand
TGATCGGTCAATTTATCTCCGTCATCGGCACATGGATGCAAGCCACTGCCCTGCCCTATCTGGCATATCGGCTTTCAGGCCGCCCGCTGGATTTGGGTCTGATCGGATTCGCAAACACCCTGCCGACCTTGTTATTTGCATTACCCGCGGGCGTACTGGTGGAACGCTGGGACAAACGTAAAACGGTAATCTTATTTCAAGCCATCATGTCCATCCAGGCCTTTGGGCTGGCATACCTCATTTTCGCGGGTCATATTCAAGTTTGGCATATGGTTGTATTGGCTTTCTTCTACGGTTCCGCCGTTTCAGTGGAGGTGACCGCGCGCCAGGCCATGCTGATCGAGCTGGCTGGGCGGGAGGCTTTACCGAGCGCGATTGCCCTGCAAACCACCGTATTTAATCTGGGGCGGGTGCTCGGTCCACTTGGAGCGGCATGGTTGATCGCTGCCACAGGAAGCGAAGGGAGCGTCTTCCTTGCAAACGGGATTAGCTTTGTATTCGTAGTCACTGGACTGTTCTTTGCGCGAACCCATTTCAAGGTCGAGTATGACACGAATAAACGACAAAACATGGGGAGTGAATTCAAAGAGGGACTGATCTACATCCGTCATCATGCCGTGATTTTATCTGCCGTCCTGATGTCTTCGTTGCTGGGATTTTTCGGTATTCCATTGCTTCAACAAATCCCCGCTCTTGCGCGCGATGTATATAAAACCGTGATTGACACGGAAGTGCTGGTCGCTGCCCGTACCAGCAGTTTATACACTGCACAGGGAGCAGGCGCAGTGATCGCAGCATTTATGATGGCTTATCTCAGTTCCACCAGTAAAAATAAAATGTTATTGTGGGGGCAGATCTCATTTATTTTTCCGGTTATTATCCTTGGGATCGCCACGAACACCTATGTTGCATTGGTTTTACTGGCTTTTATTGGTTGGGGAACCGTGGCGCAGTTGATCAGCATGAATATCACGATCCAGATGCATGTGCCAAACGAATTGCGCGGACGCGTGTTCAGCATCTATTTCTGGGCATTGCAGGGCGTGGCGCCTTTCGGGAGCATCATGGTCGGATGGATGGCACAAACCTGGAGCGTTCAAGCCGCCATCATCATGGGCGGTGTGGCTTGCCTGCTCGGAATTGCATTGGTGCGCCTGTTCTTCCTGCGCACAGGGCAATCAACTGCTTAAGGCAGAATAAGTGTTTCTTCGCCTTGCTTGACGCTGATTTTTTGACCATGTTATGATGAATGCCATGCAAAACGATTTCAAGGAAGATACTCCCAACCCCGCCGAGACCGGTAAAAACAAAGGGCAGGAAAATAATGCAGACACCCCATTAAGACAGGCCGGTTTCATCACGCGCCGGGTGAACGACCTTGTGGGAATGGGACTCGGTGAATCACTTTTGCGGATTGGGACAAATATGTTTTCCATCCTTGCGATCGTCATTGTGATCGTGCTGGTGCAGGCATATTACCGCCAGGCGCAGAGTCCCCTGTCAGGAAACACGACGCAGGCTTCAGGTCCAACCTCGACCGCCGTGGTGGACATTGGCTCGGTTCCCGCTTTGGATATTCCCATCATTGACGGCATCTCGCGCTCCGCGCAAATCCATACCAATATTCCCTCCCGCCCGCGGCAGGACATCACCATCTATATCGTACAGGAAGGCGATACTGTCTTTGGCATCGCTGAAAAATTTGGACTCGAACCGCAAACCATTTTATGGGGCAATTACAATATCTTGCTGGACGATCCACACTCGCTGAGACCCGGCCAGGAATTGAACATCCTTCCCGTAGATGGCGTCTACTGGGAATGGCTCGGCGGGCTTGCTTTTGGAAGTTGGGCTGATTTTTACGGCGTGACAGCCGCAGACATTATCGATTACCCCGGCAACCATATTGATCCAAACACAATTGGCAGCTACGATAACGCCAATATTAAAGTCGGCACGTGGTTGATCATCCCAAACGGAAAACGAGAATTCGTGAGCTGGAGTGCACCGCTTGGCGTGACGCGCGAAAATCCCGCCTCGGCACGCGTACTTGGAGCGGGTGCATGCGACCCGGTCAGCGGCGGCGCTGTGGGATATGGCACTTACGTCTACCCCACCAACAAGCATTATCTATCAGGTTTCGATTTCTCTCCAGAGACCAATCACAATGGGCTTGATTTTGCAGGCAACGAAGGCGAAGGCGTTTACGCAACGGACGCAGGCGTAGTCGTATATTCAGGCTGGAACGAGTACGGCTATGGTAATGTGATCATGATCGATCACGGCAACGGTTTTCAATCTTTATATGCCCACCTAAGCGCACTCAATGTTGGCTGCGGGCAAAGTGTGGGACAGGGAGATGTCATCGGCGCAGTTGGTTCTACAGGTCGTTCCTCCGGTTCGCACTTGCATTTTGAATTGATGGCCGGCACAAAGGTCAACCCCTGGAGTTACCTGCCCCCGCCCTAAATACT
>CAZEGE010000213.1:0-2479 GCA_964511765.1 uncultured Anaerolinea sp. | reverse complement strand
TTTTTTTTTCCTCGGATTCGCCGTCCTGCTTGCTTTCGGATTCGTCATCCGTTTCGCTCGGGACCGATTGGCCTGCCAGCTGCTCGATGCGTTCCTGCAACTGTTCGGTTGTCATTTCGGCCTGCTGGAAGGGCGTGCGTTTAATGCGGTGGGGCAGCGCCAGCTCGGCGGCCAGGGCAATGTCATGATCGTTGATCTTCGTGCGGCCTTCGAAGGCCGCTTCGGCGCGTGCGGCTTTGAGAATGACCAAATCCGCGCGATGACCATCCACATTAAGGGACGAGGTCAACGCGGCGATGGAAAGCAGGTCGCGGCTGGTGTGTGTGACCTGGTCAACCAGCTCACGCCCGCGCGCAATCTGCTGAGAAAGTTCATCTTCTTTTACAAGCCATAATTTTCGAAAGGCTTCCGAGTCCCGTTCATAGGAAAGGTTGCGTTCCATGATAGTCACACGCTGGCGAGCCTCACGGATGCCGACAATATCCACGGATAGCGCGAAGCGATCCAGCAATTGGGGGCGCAGATCTCCCTCTTCAGGATTCATCGTCCCGACGAGAATGAAGCGTGCGGGGTGGGCGAAGGAAATGCCCTCGCGTTCAACCGTGTTTACACCCATGGCGGCCGAGTCGAGCAGGATGTCCACCACGTGATCATCGAGCAGATTAACTTCGTCAATATACAGCAATCCGCGGTTTGCAGAAGCGAGCACGCCGGGTTCAAAATGGCGTTCGCCTTTTTGAATGGCTTGTTCGATGTCCAAAGTGCCGACAACGCGGTCTTCCGTGGCTGAAACGGGAAGGTTGATAAAAGGCGTGGCACGTTCAGAGGTGGGAAGTTTTTTTGATGCGGCGGCGCGTTCCTTACATTCGGTACACCAGGTTGCTGGTTTGTCAGGGTCGCATCCAAAGCGGCAGTCTTGTACAATTTTGACATGCGGCAACAACGCGGCTAAAGCCCGCGCGGCTGTGGATTTTGCAGTACCGCGCTCGCCGCGGATCAATACGCCGCCGATACGGGTATCAACAGCATTAAGAATGAGCGCGCGTTTCATGCGCTCTTGTCCAACTATGGCTGTAAAGGGGAAGATGGCAGGCATTTATTTTCTCCAGCCCGTGATTATAACGCGTGTTTCTCCTTAAATCAAAAATGCATTTAGCAGGGTTGCCAACTTCACCATTCACTTGTATAATCCAGCTTACATTTCAGTTAATTGGAGTCACGAGTGATGGATCAAAATGAAGCCCTGAGCGGGGCAGCAAATGCGCAGGGCGACCAGCCGAGTAATCATCAAACCATGGAGTCACTGCTTGAATCAGAGTCTTTAAGCGTTGAATTGCCTCAGACGGGCGAAATTCGCAAAGGCATGATTGCGAGCATTGGCCCAAATCAGATTCTTATCAGCATTGGAGCCAAATCCGAAGGCGTTGTTGCGGGACGCGAGTTGGAACAACTCACTGAGGAAGAACGTGCCGAGTTGAGCGTGGGACAGGAAGTTGACGTGTACGTGGTTAACCCTGAAGACCAGAATGGCAATGTGGTCCTGTCCTTCAAACGCGCCCAGGAACAGATGTCCTGGGAAAATGTTGAGAAGATGATCGCCGATGAAACCGTGATCGATACGAAGATCATCGGTTTCAACAAGGGCGGTTTGATCGTTGCAGTCGGCAACCTGCGTGGCTTTGTTCCCTCCTCCCAGATCAGCGCCGCACGCCGCGCACAATCGACAGGCGATACGCCTGAGCAGCGCTGGCAGAAAATGGTCGGACAGGCAATCTCCGTCCGCATCATCGAGGTCGACCGCGAACGCCGTCGTCTGATCCTTTCCGAACGGGCCGCCAACGCCGAATCACGCGCCTCCTTGAAGGACCGCGTGATTAGCGAGTTGGAAGAAGGCAAATCCTATATGGGACGTGTCACCAGTCTGGCCGATTTTGGCGCCTTCGTCAACATCAATGGTGCCGACGGTCTCGTGCATCTCTCTGAACTTTCATGGGACCGCCTCGCGCATCCCAGGGAAATTCTCGAAGTTGGCCAGGAAGTGCAAGTCAAGGTCATTAACATCGACCTCGAGAAGAAGCGCATCGGTCTCTCCCTGCGCGCTTTACAGGATGATCCCTGGAAGAGCCGCGTGGAAAAATTCAGCGTCGGTCAGCTTGTGGAAGGCGTCATTACCCGCCTGACCAAGTTTGGCGCCTTTGCCCGTCTCGAGGGTGATATTGAAGGCCTCATTCACATCTCCGAATTAAGTGAGAACCGCGTCGAACATCCCAAGGAAGTTCTCAAGGATGGCGATGTCAAAACCCTGCGCGTCATCCGCATTGACTCGGATCAGCACCGCATCGGCTTGAGCCTTCGCAAAGTGGACTCGGCCGCCTTTGCCGATAAGGACTTCAAGATGCTGACGCAGGAATTCAACGAACAGGACGAAGAAAGTCCTGAAGAAGTTCCCGTAGAAAGCCCTGAAGCAAGTTCTGTAGAA
>CAZEGE010000212.1:0-2494 GCA_964511765.1 uncultured Anaerolinea sp. | reverse complement strand
ACCTTGTGCTGGTGGACAAGGTCGCTGCCACGCCGCCGAAATATCCGCGCAATGCTGGCATGGCTGCGAAGTCGCCGTTGTAAAATCTACTTATTCAGACAATTGACCTGATACGTCCAATCCCAGATCTGCCGATCGCGCTGCCCGCGCCTCCGTCTAGTGAGACCGCGACCCCTCCGCTACTCCAGCCCGCTCCCCCGCAGTTATTATTGGCGTCATAATAGACGGTCCCTGCAATTCGCGGACAATTATTGGTCTCGACTGTGCCGCAGGCATTGGTTCTGGTCTGGGTATTCTCTATGCCGCTGCAAGCCGACCACGCCCCCCAGGAACCGGCATCGCAGGTCGCCTCGCAGCTGTATTCCAAATGTCTTTCCTGACATGTCGTGGTGGTTTTGTAGTACCAAATTCTATTTCCAGCTCTACACGTCGGATCTTCCGCCGTGCCACCCCAAGCGCTACAATCCCAACCACACCTGTTTTCAACAGTTTGTGGAGCTCCAGTGGAGCCTATATATAGATCATCACCGTCATTGCATGTTGCGCTGCTACAACTTGGCGCGGTGGTATAAGTGCCTCCGCTTACCAAAGTCTCTTTTGGAGTTGTATTTGGCGGACAACAACTATAGGTTGTTACTTGCTGATTACCACAATACCATACACCGTTTTCGTCAACTTTTCCCTGTCCACAACAACCAGTAGATTGTTGAGCAGTTCCTGGCGGAGGGCAGTGCGCTGAACCACAAGACGTTGAAATCGCTTCTCCACTTCTCGTCCACCCTGCAGGACAGTTTACTTGGGACCAATTACAACCTCCCCCGCCACCTCCCCCGCCACCTCCCCCGCCCCCACCTCCAACAGGATTCGGGCAGGCGTCAAAAACACAACAAGCGTTATCATCAGGGGCTGGACAATTATCCACACAACATTTAGCGCTCACTCGCTCTGCAAAAGTAAACACAACCACCCCTATTAACAGACAGACAAATCCAATAGCCTTAATTTTGCTCCCTATCATCAGTACCTCCTAATCCTGCTCACCGACACATAATCCTCCATATCAAGGTATGGGTTTACCAACATTTTTGGATCAGACTGGGCTTCAAGGATTATCTGCTCCAGACTCCTTTTATCCGTCCACTGCACAGCCACCACCACTCCCTCATCAAAAGGGTTTATCGCAAACAATTTTGTGTCAACCGATCCATCTTCATTGCGATCACGGTACATCAGCTCACCTTCCGAATCCAACGCAAATCGAAATCCATATCTTTTCCCATCCTTGGTTATCAGGTATAGTATGGGATTGTTCAAATCAACTCGCTCAAACTTGCCGAGCATTGTATAGGCAAATACAGACCCCCCTTCTGATTTTATCTCTTGCATTACTTCTATCGCAAAAGGGAGTTTCTCCCAATTCATCCCAATTTTTTGAGTCAAAGGACTAAAGTAAAGATACCTTCTTGCTTGAGTACCCAAATAGGTATTGGCGACTCTCGGGGACGTAATCAGCCACCATCCACCCACCGCCAAACCAAGCCCTACAACTACTATAACTAAAACTCCCAACCTAGCTTTCATTAACTATCAGTATGAAGAATCACTACCTTGATGTCAAATCTTGGTCTTGATGTCTAGTTTCATAGATTATTGAAAATCAGATGCATAAAACCTCAATATAAACAATGCCCTTTGTAGCTGTTCAGGAAACGAGCTCATTATTTTCTTGCCATCCAGCGATCCCCCCATCTCTCCAATAATCGGCTGATTCCTACTTGCCATTATTTGTGTGAGTTCCGTATCTGTAGCAGTAGTTTTATCATCTTCCATGGAGAGAGTATAAATCCAATATGGTATAAGCAAATTCCTATTCTCTTTATTTAGCCCCCTGACAATCTCTTTAATATGTACTTCCCGTAGCAGAGTGCTAGCCCCTTTCAGTTTGGAGTCTGTATCCCTAATAATCAATGGTACTAAATACGCCACCTCCTGTACACTGCCATCAGCATTAATAAAAGTTATCGGGACAACGCCTGCCTCCAGTGCCACCAAAAACGGTTGACCCTTCATATTTTTATTCATGTCAGCCGTGTATAACAATTTATCATAGCCCATAGGTGGCACAGGAGATATCGTCACCGACCCTACCTTCGCCAAAGTAGTATTCATAAATTCCCATCCACTTGGCGGTTTATCAAAGTTCTCTACAACCTCAGTCCCCACTTTCATTGGTATTCCTGTAAATTCGCTATTTGGATCGTAGCCAGGAGTCTCAAATAACTTCATATTTCTCGCCGCAAACGCAGTTTGCCACATTTCTTCCAAATTTTCACTCCCCAGCCTAATTACCAAACCCTGGCTATCTATCTTCTCTGTTGCATTGGCAATCTCGACTATAGAGGGAGTATCAGCCACGCTCCATTCTCCATTCTCATAGTTCCACAAACCAAAAGATAACTGACCTTCTGCTCCAACAGAAATCGCTTGGAAAGCA
>CAZEGE010000211.1:0-2596 GCA_964511765.1 uncultured Anaerolinea sp. | reverse complement strand
TTGGGATCGGCTCGGGAGGTACAAAATCCTTCTGGGTTGAGATCTATGTTTCCAGCTCATCTGCTACCTCTACACCAGTTCCACCTGTTGGCGGAGCCAGCGTTACGACCATCAATTCCGATACACTCGATCCATCCATGCCCGGTCAAAATGTTGTAGTCACCGTTACTGTAAGCGGAGCGGGAGCCACGCCAACTGGATGGGTTGTTATCAGCGGCGCGGATACCACTTGCACAATCACATTATCAGGCGGAAGCGGCTATTGTAATGTGGTCTTCAACACTCCCGGCGTCAGGACTCTCACAGCTACGTACAGCGGCGATGCCAGCCATGCAAGTAGTTCGGGAACCGCGAGCCATTCGGTGTCCACAGCAGGATTGGCTACCTCCACAACGACCATCGCTGACTTACCTGATCCGACCATACCCGGCCAAGTAGTTACAGTGACCGTCACAGTGACCGGGGCAGGAACGACCCCAACTGGGACGGTGGATATCACCGGCGCGGACACCGACTGCACCCTCACGCTCTCAGTCTCAAGCGGAAGCGGCAGTTGTACTATAACCTTCACCACAGCCGGCCCCAGGATTCTCACAGCGACGTACAATGGTAATGCGAACTATGCAGGTAGCTCGGATACCGAAAGCCATACAGTGTATACGGGTTTGGCTACAACGGCGACGACCATCACAAGCGAGATTCCCGATCCGTCTACAACTGGCCAGGCGGTCGTTGTGAGTGTTACCGTGAGCGGGGCAGGTATTCCAAAGCCATCTGGCACGGTAGTCATCACCGGTGCGGACACCAACTGCTCCTTCCTGCTCTCAGTCTCAAGCGGAACCGGCAGTTGTGAAGTAACCTTCAATACCACAGGGACCAAGAACCTCACGGCTGCATACAGCGGCGATGGGAACTATGCGCCGAGTTCAGGCAGCGCGAGCCATACAGTGAACAAGGCTTCCACAACGACGATCATCACTGCTGATACACCCGATCCGTCATCACCCAGCCAAGCGGTTCCGGTAGGCGTTACCGTGCTTGGGGCCGGTGTTACACCGAATGGAACGGTTCAGATCACCGGTGCGGATATCAATTGCACCCTCACGCTCTCAGGCGGAAGCGGCAGTTGTAATGTGGTCTTCAACACCATTGGCACCAAGACCCTTACCGCCACGTATGGCGGCGATAGCAACTATTTGGCTAGCGTGGCCGAAGCAGGACATACAGTGGCAAATGCCACCACTACGGTTATTACTTCCACCATACCGAACCCATCCACAATCGGAGCTGATGTCACTGTGAACTTTACCGTGAGTGGGGCGGGCGTTACCCCAACTGGAGATGTCCAGATCACCGGCGCGAATACCAATTGTCAGACCACATTATCAGCCGGAACCGGTTCTTGTACCGTCAATTTCAACACAGCTGGTCCTAAAACTCTCACGGCTACCTATCAGGGTGATGCGAACTATGGGAGCAGTTCTGGTTCTAGGAGCCATACAGTAATTCAAGGTTCAACTACGACAGCCATTACAACTGTCTTACCAGTTGTATCTGCTCCATTCGAATTGGTCGCGGTGACCGTTACTGTAAGCGGAGCGGGAGTCACGCCAACTGGAACGGTTGTTATCAGCGGCGCGGATACCACTTGCCCAATCCCATTATCAGGCGGAACCGGTAGTTGCAATGTAGTTTTCAATACGAGTGGCTCGAAGACACTCACAGCTACGTACAGCGGCGATGGCAACTATCTGAGTAGTACAAGTACTGCAATACATACAGTTGGAACAGCGACTACTCCTCCAGCAGTTTATAAGTATGATTTCGGTACGGATGGGTCTCCGATTGAAACGGGATTCACCCAAATCACCGCAATGTCGCTTTATTCATCGGGCATCGCTGGATGGACCGATCTTACTGGACTCCACGCAGACGATAGATTGTTGCCGGACGCTAGACAAAGGGATTTAGTCCAACGTACCACCAGCGCATCAACATTTAAGGTGGATCTACCAGCTGGTACGTATTCTGTCAGCATCACAATGGGAGACTATACCCATCTCCATGACAACATGATCGTAAAAGCGAATACAGTTACCGTTTTATCGGATGTAGATAATATTGCCGGAGCCTTTACGGATAATACATTTACCGTTTCTGTGAGTGGTGGCTCATTATCTCTTGAGTTTTCAGATGGTGGTGGAAGCGATCCCACTTG
The DNA here is from genome assembly GCA_964511765.1 of uncultured Anaerolinea sp. Classification (GTDB taxonomy): domain Bacteria; phylum Chloroflexota; class Anaerolineae; order Anaerolineales; family Villigracilaceae; genus Villigracilis. The sequence continues at coordinate 378 of CAZEGE010000211.1, read as the reverse complement.
GGTCGTAAATAGTATTACCATCACGACGCCTCCTCCGTAAATTTATGAGTAGTTTTTATTTCCCGTTGTCTACGGACAACGGGAAATTTTACATTAAGCATCCGTCACCTTCTGAATAGGAGACTTTATGAAACGGCTTTCGATTCTAATTTTGATCTTAATTACAGCCTGTTCATCCAACTTCTCTCAAACACCCGCCTCCTACTTTAACACTTCGACGCCGCTCAGTGCGGGCCTGACGCCTGCTCCTGCCAACCTCAGACTTGATTCTACGCCTGAGCAAATCCAGCGCGCCATGTGGGAGAGTGCGGCCAAGTGGACGTCCCTTCAAATGGAGGGTAATGTCACCTGGTATCTGCCTGATGGAACGACACAGGC
>CAZEGE010000210.1:0-2596 GCA_964511765.1 uncultured Anaerolinea sp. | reverse complement strand
GGAGTGGACCTTTCGCGCGAAGAATTCTATACCCAACTTCCCAATTTCAATCCGCATCCCAAAACTGCCGCGCCGGGACCCGAAGTTTTTACACAGGCATACAACCGTCTCACAGATGAAGGTGCGTTAGCCATTCTATCCATTCATATTTCAGAAACTTTAAGCGCAACGGTCAACTCGGCACGTATTGCCGCCGAACAATTTACCCGTATTCCTGTCTTGGTATTGGATTCGAGTCAACTGAGTCTCGGCATGGGATTCCTCGTTGAAAAAGCCGCACAACTTGCCAGCTCAGGAAACTCTGTAGATGAGATCCTCTCTGCGTTGAAAGAATCCATGCCGCGCGCGTATGTCTTCGCGGCATTGAATACGCTCGAATATCTGCGCCGCAGCGGACGTATGAATTTTGCCATAGCCACATTTGGCGAACTCTTACAACTCAAACCGCTTCTACACATGAATATGAACAATGCCACCGCTCACCGCACGCGGACTCGCAGCAAGGCTATGTCACATTTGCTCTCGTGGTTGAAGGAATATGCGCCGTACGAAAAACTTGCCATTGTCCACGCTGGAGTGGAAGAAGAAGCGCGAACCCTCTATCATCTGGCTAAATCTTTTTTGCCTGATGGTGAAATTCTCATTGCGCAAATCACCCCAGTCCTCGGCGCGCACCTGGGCATCGGCGCGCTGGGATTCGCATGTATCTCAAAGGAATAAATTCATGAAACTTGCAAAAACCATTTCCTTTCTCGGTATTCTCGCCATGACTGCCGTGTTGATTAACGGTTTCACCCGCGGAGATTTCTTCGGCGAAGGCAGTCAATTATTTGCCATGCCGTGGGGCATCGTCTCCCTCGTGGACTTATACGCGGGCTTCACCCTCTTCTCGGGGTGGATCATCTACCGCGAAAAATCCCTGCCTGTTGCCATCCTTTGGACTGTTGCCATGATGACCTTGGGATTCTTTGCGGGCAGCCTGTACGCGTTCATCGCCCTGCAAGTGAGCAGCGACGACTGGCGCAAATTCTGGCTCGGGAAACATGCGTAAAGAATGAAGAAATCAAAATGGCGCGAACTGCTGGAAGAACTCCGCACAGTATCAGCGGGGCGCAACTCCTTCCTCGACGCCATCCTGCCGCCGATACTTTTTCTGCTGATCAACCGCTTGGTTGGCTTTCAAGCCGCGATGTGGAGCGCGCTATCGCTTTCGATCATCATCGCTGCCGTGAGAATTGTCCGCAAACAATCTTTGATCTACGCGCTGGCGGGAGTTGGCAGTGTGGCAGTCGCCATTGGTATTGCCAGGTTTCTGGGGAAGTCGGAAGGATTTTTTCTGCCGGGCCTCGTCAGCGGAAGTATGACATTGCTTCTGATAATCGTAAGTCTGGTTATCCGCCGCCCGATGGTGGCGTGGACCAGTTATATCGCCCGCCGCTGGCCACTGGATTGGTACTGGCATCCGCAGGTGCGCCCAGCCTACAGCGAGGTGACTTTCGCCTGGGCGATATTCTTCACTGCCCGCCTGTTCCTGCAATTTTCACTATTTGAAAATCAGGATGTCAATTCATTGGCAGTGACCGACTTTGTCACCGGCTGGCCTGCCACCATTTTGCTGTTGGCTTTTAGTTATTTGTACGGAACATGGCGACTTGCTCAATTGCGCGGCCCAAGCGTGGAAGAGTTTCGTAACGCCACTCCAGCCCCATGGCAGAGTCAGCGGCGCGGGTTTTAATTCAAATCCAACAAAAGTTATAAAAGGAGAAAATTCCATGAAGACGACAGATCGCAATGCCCTCATTGCATTTCCCATTTTGATATTGATCGGTATTCTGGTCGCTTTGGCGGGCAGTCAGGGCGGAGCTTCGATTGTTGGAATTCCATTATTTGCCCTGTCAGTCGGGCTGGCATTTCTAATCCAGTGGCTGGTCTTTATTCCAGCATATTTAATGCAGACTGAAAAATTCTTCGATCTGACAGGAGGTATCACTTATATTTCCGTCGTCATAATTGCAGTTCTATTTAGTACAAACGTTGATGTCAGGTCAATCCTTCTATCAGTACTTGTAATGATCTGGGCAATCCGTCTGGGGAGTTTCTTGTTCGGTCGCATCCAAAAAGCGGGGAAGGATGATCGTTTTGATGAAATCAAACCTTCTTTTATCCGCTTCCTAAACGTCTGGACTATTCAAGGCTTGTGGGTAACATTCACGATGGCTGCCGCGCTGGTTGCCATTACAACAACCACTCGAAAAGAATTGGATGTTTTTGCCATTATCGGTTTTCTGTTATGGGTTTTTGGTTTTGCTATTGAAATCGTAGCTGATTCCCAAAAAAGCCGCTTCAATGCAAACCCAGACAACAAAGGCAAGTTCATTCAAACAGGCCTATGGTCCCGATCCCGTCATCCCAATTACTTTGGCGAGATCATTCTCTGGGTCGGCGTGGCAGTTATCGCCCTGCCCGTTCTACAAGGCTGGCAGTGGGCTGCAATGATTTCTCCTGTTTTTGTCACATTGCTTCTTACCCGCGTCAGCGGAGTTCCCCTGCTTGAGAAAAAGGCGGATAAAAAATGGGGCGGGCAGGAAGATTACGA
>CAZEGE010000209.1:0-2644 GCA_964511765.1 uncultured Anaerolinea sp. | reverse complement strand
TCTCGATTGCATTACGAAGTTGGGGCGTTCCAAACGGGTTGGATTTTAAAAATCGAACAGAGGAAAATCTGCAGCAGATTGGGACTTCCCATCGGCAGATTTCACGCAACTGGTCTGAGTGGTTGAAATCCGCCTGGCCGCAGGCAGAGATTTGGACAGGTTGGAGCGAGGTTCGCATTCCTGGTATATCCGTTATCCCGGATGGATTAGCCTGGGGGAGAATTCAGGGATACGAGACTCTATTCTGGCTGGAAGTTGGGGATGATCATAAAAGCAGGGATAAGATAACTGATATTACAGCCAGGAGGCTGGATCAAGCCTGGAAATTCTGTAAACAAACAGGGGTGCAATTGGCGTACACACAGTTAAGCACAAAATGGGTGCATGAGGCTGCGAAGTGGGCCTGTGTGCAATTACCGGGAGGGATGGCAGTAGTAATGGGAAATCCAAGAAGGTTTGGGGAATTGCCAGTTATTGAATGGGGAAGAGTGATGGGAAAATGAGTTGATATTCCCATATCAATGAAAAATAAAAGGTTACGGATGCAAAAATTTCCGAAGGAAGTTATACTTGGCAATACGAAATGAAGCCTCACGCATGAAAATTTGACGGGCTTACGCGTAAGGTAATATGTCGAGCATGCACCTGTGTGCAATCCCAGTCTGGTGGTAACCCCATGAACAAACACCATAATTTTATACTCGCCTTCGCCCTGACTTTCCTTTTCTTCATCCAGATGGCAGGCATTCTGGTCGAGTCCATTTACATCATGGACTTAATGAATACCTCTCTCGATGCAAAAGTACTGGGGTTGCTGTTTTTCTTCACGCCCGTTTTGCTGATCCTGTTTCGCAAAGGAACTCCCGTTTGGGCGTTCTGGTTGACTTTCGGTTTGCTGTTTATTGCGCGCGGCATCGTTCCCTACATGAATACCCTCGGCAGGATGTTTGCCTCGGGCGTTGGAACAGGCTGTTCACTTCTTCTGCTCGCTTTTTTGATGACCGCCAAGCATAAAGATGGCTCGCGTCCACATCTCGCGCTCACCGCTTCGGCAGGGTTGGCGCTTGCGACAGCGCTCTCCGTACTTTTGCGTACGCTTGATTACAGCTTAGACTACTCGCTCACACTTTCAGGTGGATGGCTTGGTTGGGGACTCGTCCTGCTTCTCGGCTGGACTCTGACTCGATTAACTTTGGAGGACAGCCCCGCAACGTCCCAACCCGACGGGGGAGTTGTCTCTGCGCTTCTTGGCATTTTTCTCACCGTTGCTTTGGTTTACTTCGGCTTCTCTGCCCCTGCAGTTTTCGCCCGCTGGACTCAAGGCAATTATTTTTTGATCGTGACGACCATCAGCCTGTTATCCATAGGCTGGGTTTTTTTCGCCCTTATTAAGCCTGATCTCCTCGGACGTATCTCACGCCGCGCTTTGCTGATCTGGAATTTGTTCTTTTCGCTTAGCCTGGCGATGACCATCCTCGCTCAGCGCGTCTCATTTCCACTGACTCCAGATTCCCCCGCGGTCGTGGTCGGGACTCCCAACTGGCTTCAATACCTTCCGTTGATAGGCATGCTCTTATCCTTCCCTGTCATCTTTCTGGATTTGCGCGTCTTCTTCAGCGTGATTCAACAAGCAAATCCCTCGCCGCGTATGCTTGCCCCCGGCATGTTGTTGGGGAGTCTCGTGTTAGTCCTGCTTGTATTCATCAACATCTTCACTAATGTCTGGGGATATGTCGAGCCGGTCAGTCCCATCTTTCGCAATCAGTTTTATCTGCCATATTTGCTCATGGCAGGTGGGATTACCTTGCTCGCCTGGCGCCAACATTCAATCGAGTTAACTTCTAATCAGAGTGTCAATGGAATATCCAACCCAGGCTGGGCTGTTCTTCTCGGCCTGATCTTTCTTGGCTCAACATTGACTTCTTTGCGAGCAGCCCGCCCCCAGCCCGCTGACCCAAACCAGACCTCCTTGGTTGTGATGACTTACAACATACAGGCAGCCAACGATGGCTTCGGGGAACGATCCTATGACCGTCAGTTGGCGTTGATTCAAAAGGTCTCGCCCGATATCCTTGCCATGCAGGAATCTGACTCGGCGCGTATTTCGCTCAACAACAATGATTATGTCCGTTATTACGCCAGCCGATTGGGATATTATTCATATTACGGTCCCACCACGGTCACGGGCACATTTGGGACGGCCATCCTGTCGAAGTACCCGCTTCAAAACACCCGCTCGGTCTTTACCTTCAGCGATACAGATGAGATCGGCACAGCCGAAGCCGAGATCGAAGTGAACGGACGCATCTTCACCATTTACAATGTCCACCCCGACGGTTCGGATGCCGCCAAACTAATTTTTGTCAACAGCCTGATCGAACGCTCCCGAGACAAGCCCGATGTGATCGCTCTCGGCGATTACAACCTGCGGGACTATGAAGAACCTTATCAACGAATGGCTGGCGTATATGCCAACGTTTGGACAAGCATCTACCCTTCAAAGATTGGCGCGGATGGCACAGACATGTCCGGCAAAAATCGAATCGATCATATCTTTATATCCAAATCCTTGAATGTGCAGGATGCTTTTTATATTTTGCCTCCTGCCTCGGCTACCGACCATCCCGTTCACTGGGCAGAGATA
>CAZEGE010000208.1:0-2660 GCA_964511765.1 uncultured Anaerolinea sp. | reverse complement strand
CATGAAACCTTCACCAACTCTTTGTTCTGCCTTTACAAATCCTTTAATCACGCCTGATATTCTTGGATCATACAGAAGGAGTAAATTATGTTTCTCATGTGGATTGTTCCCTTGTTACTGATCGGCTTGATGGTCTATGCCATCTCAGGCAATAATCTTGTTAATGTTTTGAAACCTGTCGCCAGCCCAACGTGTCCGCATTGTAATCAGGCGGTACGGAATGATTGGAAAAACTGCCCGCACTGCGGACAGACTTTATGAAAGGAAAACAAAATGAAAAAGATTAACTGGTTGATCGTCGGAATTATTGCCGTCATCGCACTTTTGTTCCTCTTCGGAGCAGGTATGATGTCAGGTTGGGGCTATGGCTATCGTGGCTGGGGCATGATGGGAAGTTGGGGTTACTCTCCCTTCAGTTGGATCGGAATGCTCTGCATGTGGCTGGTTCCTGTTGGCTTCATCGTGTTGACCGTGTTCGGCATTGTCTGGCTTGTGCGGAATGTCGGCAATTCCACTCCGCCCTCTGCCCAGACACCTTGTCCCAATTGCGCGAAGGGCGTGCAAACCGACTGGCAGAATTGCCCTTATTGTGGCACGACATTGAAATAAAAAATCATAATGTAACCTAAGCAAATGGCCTATTTTTCAATAGGCCATTTGCTTATTCTGAAATACGACTTGAAATTTAAGGCGCCAGATAAATATGTCAGGGATGACATCCTATAACACCTCACTTCTGTTTAATGCATTCCTCCCCCGATAACTTGTTGCGGAGGGGAAAGTTTATTATAGGCAATTATGCCTATTGGAGCTTCCCCCAAGTGGCGGAGACAAATACTCCCCAGGCGATGGATATGGCTGGGGAGTATTTGTTGTAATATGGATGTATTATTCACATATATTTATCTGACCTTCTGAGAGAAGGGCGTTCGTCACCTCGTTTACTACTATTTGATCGAATGACGCAAAAGGAGAAATGACTATGGAAATGAATGTGCGTGAAATCTGGACCGTTGTGCATGGCATGGTGTTCGGCCTTATCTTCCTGCTAGGCTTCAGCGGCGCGCTGTATGCAGTCTATGGCTTGAAAGCCGAATGGCTGACCACCGAAGGCATGACCAGGACCGTCAACATTATCAAAGTGTACCTTTGGGGTCTCGCCATTTCGGTGTGGGCCGCAGTATTTACGGGCGCCTGGGTGGTTTACCCTTGGTATCGCGCCACTCCACCTGGCGGTACCACCGATCTAAGCGCCTTCCCCAGGTCTCTGCTTCTTGTGAACGAAAGCACTGCCCAGTGGCACGAATTCGGCATGGAATGGAAGGAGCATGTTGCCTTCCTGGCTCCGATCGCAGCGACAGTTGTAGCCTTCGTCGTCAGCTACTACGGCGCGCAACTAGCCAGAAAGATTGGCGAGCGCCGTGCAGTGATGATCTTCTTCATCTTCGCCTTCGTTGCAACGGCCATTGCCGGCATGTTTGGCGCCTTCATCACCAAGGCTGCTGCTGTCCGCTAACCCCATAAAATTTACTTGAAAAGGAAAACGACTATGGCTAGTGAAATGAATGACAAAGTTAACGGACCTGCCGCTGCTGCCCTGCTCGCTGGTGGAATTGGCTCCGCCGCAATGGGTGTCATCACCCTGATCTACGAATTGGATGACAAGTCTGGTTTCTCCAAGAGCATGACCTGGTACAAACCGGTTGGAGGACTCTCAGGCAAATCCAGTTGGGCGATCATCATCTTCTTCGTCTCTTGGGCGGTCCTGCACTTCATCTGGAAAGATAGGAACACCAATTTCGCCCACATCTCTTCTCTGGCAATTGCCTTGCTATTTGTGGGCTTGATCGGCACCTTCCCTCCCTTCTGGCATTTACTCAAAGGCAGCTAACAAGCCTGATTCAAGCGGAACTCCCGCAGAAAACTGCCCGCACTGCGGACAGACTTTATCAATAAAAGGAGATATAAAATGCAAAAAGTTAACTGGTTGGTTGTTGGAATTATAAGCGCTGTCGTTCTTTTGCTCCTGTTTGGAGGAGGCATGATGATGGGTGGCTGGGGCTATCGCGGCTGGGGCATGATGGGCGGCTGGGGATACTCTCCCCTCGGATGGGTTGGCATGCTCTTCATGTGGTTGATCCTCATCGGCTTTATTGTGTTAACTGTGCTGGGCATTGCCTGGTTGGTGAAGAATGTCGGCAACTCCGCGACGCCCCTTGTTCAGAGTCCCTGCCCCCATTGCGGAAAAGGCACGCAAGCCGATTGGCAGACCTGCCCGTACTGCGGCACGGCATTGAAATAATAAATCACATTCCCACCTTCGCAAAATGGTCTGTCCAAAAGATAGGCTATTTTGTTTATTTCTGTGGGCAATTCTGCCTATTGGAGCCTCCCCCAAACGGGGGAGATACAAACTCCCCAGGCGATGGATGTGGCTGGGGAGGGTTTGTTGTATAACAATAATAATAAGCCGAAACCTACCTGCGCAAGTATCTGCATCATCGCCATTCCATCAATTCTTGCATACGATGTGCCCAATTTTCCATTTTTCGTGTTGGGCTAAAAGGAGAACGAACCATGAATCGGAAGATCGAAATTATCGCTAAGGGTTTGTTGGTTGTCATCGTCACTTTGTTACTGGCGGCCTGCGCCTCACGCCC
>CAZEGE010000207.1:0-2690 GCA_964511765.1 uncultured Anaerolinea sp. | reverse complement strand
ATCTGGTCAGCTGCAATGCCTGTCCTGAGTGGCGCCATTGGCGCCATCGAAGGGCCTGTCCACCAGCTGGTTTGCTCCTGCCGCAGGCCCTCAATGGGTTGGGAGGTTCCATCTCCACATGGGGTCTGCCTAATATGCCAAAGTCCACTTATTTACTGTGTGCTGCGCAGCAGTATGCAAGAAGCAATAAACCAAAATTATGATTTTTACTCGAAGCGGTAGAGGACGATCAAAGCCCCAACCATTCTCGCAGTGCTTTTTCCAAACTTCGAGAATCCGATGCGGACAAACAACCGATGAATTTGGCAATCAAGCTGGGGTGGATCGTGTAAATGCCACGCTTGACAGCAGTCGGAACATTAAGTCCCGCTTTTTCCCAATCCGCAAGGGCGAATTCCCCCGCTTGAAGGTTTGCCAGTCGGCTCGTTAATGGCACAACAAAACTGTCTTGTGATGGATGGGAAGCATGGACAACAACCGCCGGGCGTACCTTGACCCTGGATAAATCAGTAAAAGGATATTGGACCAGAAGGACATCACCCCTGGAGTAATTCGGCATAGATATCGTCCCCGGTATTTTCCCAAACCTCAGTGAGCGAAGTTTCACTGGCAGATAGCCAGAACCGCGCATCATCTTCCTCGGGCAACCATGTCACAATGACCTTCGCGCCTTCGGGAAAAGCTATCCCTTCAAGAGGTTCTATCTTTCCATCGTGAATCACTGCCCAAACAGTCTGTAACATCTCACACATCCTTTCTGGTTGAATTCCTGATAACAATTATACCGTGTCCAGAAATGTCTGCTCAAGGCTGGGGAAGGGATGTTTTCACCTGCCGCAAATCCGCAGTGATCGGCAAAGAAAATAAATCTTTTTATGCTCCAGCCGCCGTCCGCGGCGGCGTTTCCCTGGCGCACTGCCTGACTACAGTCCCACACACTTGCGCCGCACCCCCGCTCCGCTGCGCTGCGGGGACTTCGTGCGTGCGTTGCAGTGCAGGTGTGTGAGTAAACCCTGCGCCGAGGCTTGTACTGACGGTTCGACCCTGAGCGACAGCCGAAGGGTCGCTCACCGTGTCGAAGTGACGGCGCAGGAAGCACCTCAGGGAAAAATTACCGATACTTTTGCGCTGTGGTTTTCCTTTTATTCCATCGAATACATAATCCGTCGAGTAATGGATCAAAACCTCATTTTATGCTCCAGCCGCCGTCCCCGGCGGCGTTTCCCTGGCACTGCCCGCCACGCACCACACTCTCGAAGGACACACCGCACTGGCACATGGTGCAAGTGTCGGGACGATGTGGCGTACGGCGCAAGTGTTGTCCCGATTCTATTACGGGAGGGCAAGTGTGCAAGAGCACCTCAGGGAAAAATTACCGATACTTTTGCGCTGTACCCGTTTGCCTGTCCTGCGACCGAAGGGAGTGTCGAAGGGCGCAGGGCCTCATTTTGCCCCTCCCATTGTAATATCTTGGTCACGAAACTGTCACTGTCCATGCCGCAGTCCCAACGGGTACGAAGAATAAGATACGTCCCTGCCCACAGCTGGGATGTCCTGTCCACCGGCTGGTTTGCTCCTGCCGCAGGTGGTCAACGGGTCAACCCCTCCGGCGGTGGATTTCTGTGATCGTATCTGTATTGGGCTACAAGCCAAAATCCCTGGCGGCGCATAAACGGGCGAGAAATTCCACACCTTCGGGCAATATTTTCAGCGCGCCGGGGACATGCACATCCGAATATCCTGCGCCACCCAAACAGGGGGACACTTTAGCGAGCCTTCTCGATCAGGCGAAAATATTCCTCCCTTGAAATCCCGGACGTCTTGAGATTGTTATGAATGATTGCGACAGGAACTTCATCATACGTGGGAACCACCACAGGTCGGAGAACGCCCGCTTTGACGTAAGAGCGGTGGCTACCCTGTTGGCGGGCAAATCGGAAACCTGCCGCAAGAAACACTTTCTCCAGGGTGCGCCAATGAATAGGCGTTATTTTGGGCATGATCAGACATTTGCCATCGTAGAATGTCTTTCAACCGCGATCCAAGTGGGGGAAATCCAAGCGCCTTCCTGGTATTCGTAACCAGCCTCTGCAAGAATATCGCTTAAGGAGCCTAGTTCGGATGCGGTTGCAAAAAACAACTCGACGGCCTCCTGTAATGCTTCGCGCGACTCCTGAGGAGTTGTCCCTGAACTCATGATATCCAAAGGCATGGCGTGCGCAATAAATTGGCCGCCTTCCTGCCAAATCTGAACGGTATACTCAATATTCATTCTTACTCCTATGTTCGTTTTGGGCCAACTTGGCAAATTATACCGTCACCATAAATGTCTGCTCAAGGCTGGGGAAGGGATGTTTTCACCTGCCGCAAATCCGCAGTGATCGGCAAAGAAAATAAATCTTTTCTCAACAAGCGGCTGGTAAAGCCATCCCCGGCCAGGTAACACACTTCCTCGTGTACGGATATCTAGCCATTCCCGCGCGCGAGAATTTGAAAGGTCGCCTCGATCAACATGCGCCTGTCTGCGGGCAGATCACGCACAGGCAGGCTCCCACAAGCGGGGCTGCTGATCTGGTCATCCACAACGCTTGTCCTCCCGAAGGACATCGGGACGATGTGAGCCTGTCGAAGGGCTTGTCCTGAGTGGCGCCATTGGCGCCATCGAAGGGCGCAGGGTCTCATTTTGCCTG
>CAZEGE010000206.1:0-2713 GCA_964511765.1 uncultured Anaerolinea sp. | reverse complement strand
TGCGCGGACTTAAGACTCTTGTGCAACGCCAACTCATTGTTCTTTAGTTTCTTCATTCAGCGTATCCCAAATCACATTTAAAACCGAATCGATATTGTTCATCACATCATTGTTCCAGAATCGCAGTACTTTGTAACCTTTGGATTTCAAGAATTCGATTCTCTCGGCATCATATTCTTCTAGTTCCAAATGTTGACTACCATCCAGTTCAACGATAAGTTTTTTTCGAGGTGCGCAAAAATCTACGATGTAATTGCCGATGGCATGCTGATTCCGAAAATGGACATCCGCCATGCGATGAGCACGTAACCTTGCCCAAAGTTTAGCTTCGACGGGAGTCATATTACGGTGCAATTCTTTGGCGCGCGCGAAGATTTTGGGCGTGGCTCGATGGTGATTCAAGAACCCCTACCCTGCCCTCCCCCATTGTCAAAGAACAAAAGCGACAATGGGGGAGGAACAACTTTGATTTGGGTTTGAATTTTAGTTTTCATTCATACTCTTCATCCCCCTTCCCCTATTCGTGATCTTCGAATGGGGGAAGGACGGGATGGGGGTCATTTTCCTTCCACAATCTTTATCTCTTCCTCACTCAACCCATACAATTCATAGACCAACCCGTCAATCGCCTTGTCCACGGACTCGACCACGCGCGTGAGACGATCTGCCTCTTGCGGATTGTGCGCGGACTTAAGACTCTTCTGCAACGCCAACATTCTCTCCACCAGCGAGACCATCTTGTCGTGCTGTGCTTTCTCGGCGGGGTCGGAGAAGTTGATTGGGCGAATAGGAACTTGCTCAATGTATTGCTTGTTAAAAGCAAAGTAACCGCCTTGAAATGGCGAACTTATTTTTTTCAAGAAATAATCAAGCAATTTTGAGTTTAGTAAACCTAGTAAATATTCGTAACTCAACTTGAAAGTATCGTTGATGATAATTCCGTATCCCCCACCTCCGCCGCCACCAGAACCAACAAAATAATATTCTCCATCTTTATCAAACATAAATGATGCTTGCGCTGCAATCGAAGGTGTAAGAATTTTTGGTTTTCCAAACAACGAAACGCTTTTTGGGTAAACATACCCATACCATCATCCGTGTCGCATTTTCCCTTTTTCTCTATCGCGCAAAGTTTCAAAATTTTCTTTCAAATATTGCCAAGCATGAGGATATTTTTTCTCAAAGTCGCCACTTGAAATAAGAACTGTTTTTCCAGTTCTTGCCGATTCTATGGGGTCATAGGGGAATACCACACGCTTTGATGGAGCGGCAGAATATCTCGATATATCTCGCGACCCTTTTATTAATGGTCTTACAACACCAGTTTCAAGATCATATTCTTTATCTGTTGCTTTCGACTTTACTTTGACATACTCTTTATTTGAATCATCCAAAGGATCAAGAAAGTAAACCGAATCGTTGCTTGTAACAAGACCTTGAAATATTTTTTCAGCCACATTGCCCAAATTCAAAGGCATTTGCGAAAGTTTCTCAAATAAGCCAGAATCTTTTCCAACTGAAAAATTCCATTCGCTTTCGGTTACGCGGCTGGCATTAATCATGCCCGTCAAGACTTCGGAAGTCTGAGTCTGTTGAGCCACGCGCCAATTTTCCAAATTCTGCACTTTCTCAAACTCAAACTCATCATGTCCTGCTTTATCAAGGAACATTAAGCAAGTGTAGGTTGTCGCATTTTCAAAAACCTGCTGGTCGCCAAAATGCACTACTTTGGCAAGATGTTTTCCATTTGCAATCACGCCGCGCAAAAGTTCGCCATATTGCGCGTTGAAAAACTTGTGCGGCAAAATGAATCCAAATTTACCTTTTGCGTTGAGCCAACTCAAAGCCTTTTCAACAAAGACCACATAAATATCATAGTTGCCTTTGCTGGCGGCTTTATATTTTTTCGCGTAATACTCCACTTGTTCCGAAGCCCATTCCCTCATGGCTTGAATGCGAATATACGGCGGATTCCCGACCACCACATCAAACCCGCCCTGAGCGAACACTTCGGGGAAAGCCGCCTTCCAATCAAAGGCGTTGACGCGGGCGCGTTCTTCTTCGTCTACAAACAACTGCCCTTCCCAGTAATCGGGTCCGATCAATGAATTGCCGCATTGAATGTTCTTTCCCAAATCGGGCAAGATGCGTTCGTCGAGATAACTCAACTGCCCAGGGTCTTCGATCACCTTCAAGAGCAGGGAAAGTTTGGTCACTTCCACAGCCTGCGGGTCAATGTCCACGCCGTGGATGTTGTTGAGCAAAATCTCTTTCTTCTTTTCAACACTCAACTTCCAACCGTCTTTGGATTGAACCAAAACCGCGTTCCTGCCCTTTGACCATTTTTCAAAGTCATTGTTCATGTACCAATTCAAATGCCAATCGAGCAAATATTGATACGCGCCCAAAAGGAAAGTGCCAGAACCGCAGGCGGGGTCAAGGATTTTCAAGCGCGCGGCTTCCTTCGGGGTCATCTTCCCCTCTCCAAACGTGTTCTTCGTTTGGGGAGGGTCTGGGGGTGGGGTCGGGTTCAACAATTTTCCAAGTGTATTGATAACAATGGTATCCACAATAAACGTCGGCGTGTAAAACACTCCGCCCGCCTTGCGGACTTCGGGCTTCTCCTCCACCTTTGCGTTTCCGCTCGCCGTCAGTCGAATCACCTTGCCCAAAAACTGCTCGTAGATCTGTCCCAAAATATCGGCGGGGATCA
>CAZEGE010000205.1:0-2727 GCA_964511765.1 uncultured Anaerolinea sp. | reverse complement strand
AAAAACCCGAAGCCAGCCTGTCCTGGTGCTCGTCCAGGGAGAAATACTTTATTGCACAGCGAAAGTATAAACCCATCTGGCGGAGACAGTGAAGGCTATCTCCAGCTTGAAAATCATGAAAGCAGGTAACAAAAACGGCTCTGAAAGTTCATCTTTCCGAGCCGTTTTTCATTAGGAGCTTCCTTTTCAATCCTTTTGTCGCTCAACTCTTGAGACTACTGTTAATCGGTGGGCAACTTGCCTATTTCGGAAGACATTATGACTGCTAAAGTTGTCGTTTTGCAAAGTAAACTTGACAAATCTTCAGGTATGTGCTATCCTTTAACTAGAGGATAAAAGATATGGATAATTTTACACTTAAAAACCGTCTGAAAGTTGCCCGTGCTGAAAAAAACCTTTCTCAAGAAGAATTAGCCAATCTTGTTGGCGTAACAAGACAAACGATTAGTTCAATTGAAACTGGGCAATACTGCCCTTCGGCTCTTTTGGCATTCCAACTGGCAAAAAAACTCGAAAAGCCAATTGAAGAACTATTTTTTCTAAAAGGAGATGAAAAATGAACGACCAATCTGTTTCTCGTGATGAACGTACAACCGTAGTTGAAAACGCAAGTTACCGTATTGCCTACTTTGTGATGTCATTTGGTCTATTAGCCTGTGTAGCATATCGAGGCTTTGTTCTACAGCAAAGTAGTTGGGACTTACTAGCATTAGTAGTTCTGGGTGGGGCGACAGCAACTATGTATCAAGGAAATAGCAAAGTACTTTCAACTCGCTGGATTATGGCAACTGTCGCTACTTTTATTATTGCTGGTCTCTTGGCAGTTGCATTTATAATGTTATTCCGTTAGGCACATAGTCTTTCGCCTGTAAGCGACTTGTATGACCTACTTCGCAAAAGAAGTGGGTCATTATTTTTGCAAAAGGGTTGCCTAACGGTTTGTGTTCGCGGAGCATGGCGCTGGGGCGGGCACTTCGACACGGCTTCGCCAGTCAGTACAAGCGTGGACTCTGTTTGGGAGCAGAGAAAACTCGAAGCCAGCCTGTCTTGGCGCTCGCCCAGGGAAAACTGCTTGTAAATCGCGCCGACTCCCACTTGTCGGGTGTACGCTTTGTTAGCCAGCGGTGGCATTGGATTCACCTTATTCTTCTTTTTCTTTTAAATCATCAAGCAGAAATTCTATTCGATCTTTTATCCAATCGCCAAACACAATTGGCTTCCAATCCTGATTAATTTTTTTTGCAAGGTCGAATAAATATTCTGTACCTGCCGCAGCCACCGCGCCTATTGCAGTTCCTGGTGTGCCAGGTAGTTTATTCTCAACTACTCCGCCAATTGCTGCCCCGCCTAAAATACCGAAAATATTGAGCATTGTACGGCTTGTTTTTGCAAAACCAGAGTCTTTTGCAACCTCATTATGATATGCAATCAGAGCATCTCTGTCTCGCTCCCCCTCCGATTGTAACCATTTTCTAAACTTCCCTGCTTTATTTCGAATATTCAAAATGTCATCCAAGTTTAGATTTGCTTCGTTTGCCAAATCTCGTAAATTGGGAAATTCAACCGCTCGTTGTAATGTGTCAATAATAGAATTTGTTTTTAGTGCTTGAAATCCCGATTCGTATAATTTATCACCAACTAAAATACTCATTGGTTTACCAAGGTACAAATCGCAATTTAAATTTGCTGCTGACCATAGCAGACGGTTTGATATTGCCCCAGCGGTTAAAGGAGTTCCACCATGAAAATTTAGATTCGAACCAGATAACTTTGAAATCTCATCGAAGCTGATATTCCATGTTATTCTCTTTTCTGAACCATTCTCTGAAAACTTTACTATAGCCTCTATTTTAGGTGGGTGACCAAGTTTTTTAAAACGAAAAAGCTCGTCAACATATGATTGAACTATTAATGCATTTCGACGGGGGTTATCAAGATCGTTTCTAGCATTTTCGATGGCAACGCTAAATTCCGATGCTTTAGCTTCGATTACTTTTCCACGAAAGGCAGAATAAAGCTGTTTTGGTTTTCGACCATCAGGAAGAACAGTTAAAACAGATGGATTATATAGGTATCTTTGTTCGAAGGTGTTTGGCTTTTCTTGAACTTGGTCTTGAATGTTCCATAAAGACAGGGTTTTTCCGTCATCGATAGCGGACGTCAGAAAACTATAATCATAAAATTGTAGAGTTCCATCAGACACCAGAGCTAGTAAATCGTCGTATTTCCCTTGCTTCACGAACCATTCAATTAGTGACGCAAATTGAGGTGGATTATCTACATTGACCAATATTGTGTCGTAATAAATGAGCGCTTCAGCTAGCAGCCCGATATCAACCGAATAACCTTTATAGCTCATTTCTGGGGAACTGTAACACCATGCTTGAATTGGTACGATTGATCGGCTATGGTCTGACATAATAAACCTTGCAAATATATAGAACAAATCTTGTATAGAGTGCTTTGCGAAGCTGGCTAACGAATTAAGGATTGATGCGGCGGGTGGGAAGGGAATAAAAACTGCAATTAGGATAATTGTACATGCAAAAAGAAATATTTTGCCAACGAACCTGAAGAAGGGTCTCTGTTTTTGAAGCGGTCTGGGGACACTCAGGATCCGAAAGCACAGGCATCGGAGATTAAGACTGATGTTGCGGTGATCTTTTTCAAGTTCGGTAGTATTATTGCACATGTTTCAGTGCTGAAAAGAGAAAAAAATTCATTACT
>CAZEGE010000204.1:0-2937 GCA_964511765.1 uncultured Anaerolinea sp. | reverse complement strand
CCAATAAGATTATTAATTGGTATTATTCTACAAGTCATCTCAAAAATGTCACCCTCCCGAAGGACATCGGGACGATGTGAGCGTGGCGAAGGGTCTCTACTGCTAAAAACAAGGGACTCATTAGTCGCTACAACCGCGCCCTCAGAATGACATGGCATTTTTGAGAAAAGTTCTAAATAAAGATGACTGCTGGTTAAGTATCCCCGATGCTCCCTTCGACAATCTCAGGACAGACTTCGAGGGGTGTATCGAAATCAGCAATAACAAGTAAACATTGAAGATGTGGTTTCGATACGTGTCTCGGGTTTCGATACGGCGGACGAATACCGCCTACTCAACCATCAACCCTACTCAACTACCGTATGGGACAAGAGTTTTTATGGCATGGATGTACATTCTCGAATGTTGTGACAACTCATATTATGTCGGGTCAACCAAAGACCTGAAACGCCGCCTGTCTCAGCATCAGGAAGGGATTGGCTCGAGCTATACATCCAAGCGACTGCCTGTGAAATTGGTTTACTGTGAAGAATATGACCGCGTTGACGAAGCCTTTTATCGTGAGAAACAAGTCCAGGGCTGGACTCGGCGCAAGCGTGAAGCCTTGATCAACGGCACTCCAGAACTTTTACCTGCGCTTGCGAAGAAAGTCTTTGATAGAAGTAAAATCAAGGACAATTCGGTGGTTGAGTAATTCCGAACGAAGTGAGGAATGTATCGAAACCACCTGTGATCGAGAGTACTTCTGTCACCTGTTGGTTTCGATACGGGCTTCGCAAAGTGCGCTCAGCCCTACTCAACCAACGGTGTACACTTGTTATTGAAATACTCGGTGGTTGAGCGTCGACCTGAGTTTATCGAAGGGTAGGGCGGCGGGTTTCGATACGCCGTTGCACGGCTACTCAACCATCGCCGCCCGTATCTCAAAGTCCCCGAAGGGGGAAACCACCTGTGATCGAGAGTACTTCTATCACCTGTTGGTTTCGATACGGGCTTCGCAAAGTGCGCTCAGCCCTACTCAACCAACGGTGTACACTTGTTATTGAAATACTCGGTGGTTGAGCGTCGACCTGAGTTTATCGAAGGGTAGACGGCGGGTTTCGATACGCCGTTGCACGGCTACTCAACCAACGTCGCCCGTATCTCAAAGTCTCCGAAGGGGGAAACCACCTGTGACCAAGAGTATTTCTGTCACCTGTTGGTTTCGATACGGGCTTCGCAAAGTGCGCTCAACCCTACTCAACCAACGGTATACTTCTGTTATTGAGAAACTCGGTGGTTGAGTAGCCCCGTGTTCGTCGGGGCGTATCGCGAAGTCCCCGAAGGGGGAAACCACCCGTGTATAACAAGATTTTCAGCTGGTATTATTCATAAAGAAAATGAATTTATTAGCCAATTGCACAGAGGTACGATGAAAAGTGAAGCGTATTTATCAAGTTCCTTTTTGATGAGCAAAGGTACAATGTCCAAAGATGATCAAACCTTTCCCATAAGTTTGATAGCATTTGATAAGATTTATATTGATCAAGATTTATCTTCTCTCCCATGGCAATTTGCGCGAGGGATGTACTTAATGCGTTCTCATTCTAAAGATCTTCAAAAATATATGAAGAGTGTTCCCAAGGAAGTAATAGATGCACCTACGAACATGGCGGCAATGATATTAGCTTTAATGATGGAAGGGGATAGAAAGTTGTATCAAAAAATATCAGGGTCGCTACTTAATATCCGAGAGTACGATTCTGCTGAAGTAAGGATGTTTTTTCGTGACTCGTTTGATGCTGCTATTAAATCTGGCGGTTCAGCGCTTTTCAATGGATTCTTATTCAATTTAATGACAGAAGTTTTTGCAAAGCCTAGGAATATGGACTTGAATGATTTTGTAGATCGACATTTAATGATTGTCATGCATCAAGAGCTGTTTGTATGTTCGTTTTTAGCACAAAAATATAGTATCGCTCCGATACTTACAATGTCTGATATTGAGCTGAGACTAGCGATAAGCAAACTTCCACCTATACCAATGAATGCCGACGATTTGTTTCTGAACTCTTCTCCAAACCAAAATAATGAAAGCAATCGTGATACGAGTCCGCTGCTAGTTTCTAAGTATTTTGATCAGGACACAGTTCAGAAAATGTTGAACATAAATAAACGAAGGTTAAAGCAGAAATCTCCCGTTAAGCTCCTTTTAGAGGTGGCAGTACCTAACTTTGCTAATATACCATTGTTGGAAATCGTAAAACTCAAAGCAAAGGATAAGCTCAAATCGATTGCACGCCTTGTAAATGATTTGAAGGGAGAAAATAAAGATATTTCATCACTTGAATTTTCGAAACGATTTATTGATCACCTAATGAAGGTTGGGAGGGTTCTTGCGCCATCGGCTGCGGATGTTACTGTAGGATTGCTCGGCGAATTGCCTATCCCGTATGTTCCTTTGAATCCTTTATCGATTATTTCTTCAATCAATGAAGTCAACCAGCTTATAAAATTTAAGAAAAACTTTGAATGGTTTATAGCATTGGCAGATTTGCAAGCACTGTCGGAAAAACGAAAAACAAGGTAATAATTTCTTTGCGAAGATATCACCACGTCACGCGCCTATAGTTATACAAAGCATAATGTCCAAACGCATCTTCATCTCTGCCGACCACGGCATGGCAATCATCTACTTCCTGCAAAGCGACGTTGTCCCGACTCTGCTCGCTGCGGGCATTGAAGTCATCCTATTAACCGATGACGAAATCGTCGCACAGCTCGCCTCACGCTTCACGCAACACGGATTAATCATCGAAGGCCTGCGCTTGAAACAGGCAAATGATTACGCAAAAAAAATCAGTCCGCGCCTGCAATCATTGCTCATCTACCTGCGCCGCGTCGGCGGCTCACGCCGCATCAACACCGAAGCCATGGACAGCCACATCTGGGAAGTCT
>CAZEGE010000203.1:0-2963 GCA_964511765.1 uncultured Anaerolinea sp. | reverse complement strand
TGGCAAATGCCTGTTGCAAATGCAGCGACTGACGCACATCCACCACATAGATGGAACGATCCACGTGATACTGTTCAAACTTTACCTTGGCTAAAGCAAGGTCCTTAGTTAGATAGAGGGTCGTGCCGTCCGAGCGCAGAAGGACATTTGTACGATACTTTTCTTTGGTAAGGCCAAGTTTCTCATCGATCTTTACAATGACCGCGCCGCCTTGTGGACGTTCATCGGTGGCGATATCTTTTGCGATCAACTCATCCACAATTGCTTTGGATAATTCGTCTACTTCGCTTTCGTAAAACCACACGTCCATTTTCACATCAAGCATATGTAGTATTTCACGCAGTTCATCCAGGCTCCACTCGCGTGTCATGCGCCATAAGCGGCGCACATCATCATCGCCTGCATCCCACTTGCGATATATCTCACGGCGTTCAGCTTCGTATGCTTCGCGCCTGGAGGTTTCTTCGGGAGTTTCATCGTCTTTCTTTTCAAGCAGGGTGGTGGCTTCTACATAAAGTTTTGCCAGCCATTGACCGCGCTCGTGCACGCCCTCAGGTTCCTGTCCCTTGTATAACTTATCGTAAATCCACATTACGGTGATGACGCCCAGTCCCAAGTCGCCGGGGTAGGAGGCGCGGATCGTTTCATACCCTGCAAATTCGACCAGCCTCGCCAGTACTTCACCTAAAATCGTGTTGCGGGCGTGTCCAATATGGAATGAATGATGCGTATTGGGCTGGGCATATTCCACCATGACCCTTTCGGATTTCTTTTCACCGCGACCAAATTCCGCGCCAGCCTTGAGCACTTCATCTACAACACGACGCGCGTAATCGGAGGTCTTGAAGTAGATATTGAGATAGCCCCTGATTGCCTCAATGTGACTGATGCCATCCACGCTTCCGATCTGCGCCTTTACTTGCTCGGCGATTTCCTGGGCCTTTTGCGGCACTGGGACTTTTTCCCCTTTGCCGGCGCGCGCCTCGTTGGCGGCGGTCTGGAAAAATGACGTGGCGAAGCCCCATTCACCGGAGAAGGGAATGGGTTGCCATTTGAGCTCAGCCAGTGCAATGTCGCGTTCCTGGCAAAAGGCTATTATTTTATCTTCGATGAGTTCTTGTTCTGTTTGGAACATGGTTTTTGGATTATATCAAATTGAATATCGCCTGAATGCTGGGATTGTAATAAGCTGCCTAAAAAGTTTGTTTCTTTAATTCATGATCCGCCTTTTCTAATTCGGATATGTCGGGGGGATTAAATGGGCTCAAGCCGCCGTCCTCGGTGGCGCTTGCGAGTAAATCCTGCGCCGAGGATGGCGTAGGGAGCAAACTCATCTACATACTTTTAGTGCACCCAATTCGGATATGTCGGGGGGATTATAGCGGATTGTTTGCTATAATTACTTTATCAAAATAGGGATAAAACATATGCCTGCACCTGAAAATATCCGTCAGCTTGTAAAGCGATTTGAAGAAAACCTGGATTCGTATCGTTCAAATAAGTACAACGAGGCGCAGTTACGGCGGGAGTTCCTTGACCCATTTTTTGAAGCTTTGGGTTGGGATTTATTCAATAAGCAGGGGTACGCAGAAACCTATAAGGAAGTCATTCACGAAGATTCATTTGAAGTAGAGGGCGCAACCAAAGCGCCTGATTATGCTTTTCGCGTTGGGGGTCAGCGTAAATATTTTGTGGAAGCCAAGAAACCATCCGTCAATATTCAATTCGATATTCATCCCGCTTTTCAATTGCGACGTTATTCATGGTCTGCGAAATTGCCTTTGGGGGTGTTATCTGATTTTGAAGAATTCGCCATATATGATTGCCGAAACAAACCAGATAAAAAAGATAAGGCTTCCACGGGACGCGTAACGTATTATTCGTTTCGCGAGTATGTCGAAAAATGGGATGAGATCGCGGACATCTTTTCGCGCGAGGCGGTTCTCAAAGGTTCGTTCGATAAGTATGCTGAAGGGATGAAGGGCAAGAAAGGCACGGCGGAAGTTGACGATGCTTTTCTGGCGGAGATCGAACGCTGGCGTGAATTGCTTGCCAGGAATTTTGCCTTGCGTAACCCGTCGTTGACGACGCGCGAGTTGAATTATGCGGTGCAATTGACGATTGACCGTATTATCTTTTTGCGAATTTGTGAAGATCGGGGAATTGAGAGGTATGGAAAACTACAAGATGCCATGACCCCCAGCGCCCTGTCGGGTACCTCCCCCAAATCCGACGAACCCCAGTTTGATTTGGGGGAGGCTGGGAGGGGGTCGGTATATGCTGAATTAGTCCAGATATTCCAGCAGGCGGATGATCGCTACAATTCGGGATTGTTCCATTTCAAAGATGAGAAAAATGCCAGTAGCGCCGCAGACCGCCTGACGTTAAGTCTGAGCGTGGATGATAAAGTTTTGCGCGAGATTCTCGGCAGTCTGTATTATCCAGAGAGTCCGTATGTCTTTTCTGAAATCCCATCCGATATTTTGGGACAAGTGTACGAGCGTTTTCTTGGCAAGGTCATTCGACTGACGGCGGGACATCAGGCGAAGGTGGAAGAGAAGCCCGAAGTGCGCAAGGCGGGCGGAGTGTATTACACGCCTACGTATATTGTGGAGTACATCGTCAAGAATACGGTGGGAAAGTTGCTTGACCCCGACCTCACCCCTAACCCCTCTCCTGAAAGGAGAGGGGGACTCACACCGAAGGAAGTTGCGAAGATCAAGATCCTTGACCCTGCCTGCGGTTCAGGGACATTTCCGCTCGGCGCGTTTCAATATCTGTTGGACTGGCATTTGAAATGGTACATGGAGAACGACCCAGAGAAATGGGCAAGGGGGAAGGAGCCTGCCATATTTGAAACCAGCCGTTCGACCCCCTCCGCCTTCGGCACCTCCCCCAAATCCACTGCTGGACTTGGGGGAGGGCAGGGTGGGGGTCGCACGCCTCAGGAGAAGGAACGCCTG
>CAZEGE010000202.1:0-2972 GCA_964511765.1 uncultured Anaerolinea sp. | reverse complement strand
GGATGCCGCACCATTCGATATGGCCCTGTGCTGACGACATGATGTCCGCGCTCGGCCCGAATACTACAACAAAGTTCATATCAACTCCTTTCGCATTTATTCAATCGTAACCAACTCCATAACTTCATGGAAGAGCACCAGGTTCGCTTCGTCTATCATTTGATAAACATCGCGCCATTCCGCGCCGTTGCCGACCTCAACGTTATTCGGAAAGCCGGTGATGGTCAATAAATTCGACTGTTCATCAATCAAGATAACCTGTCTTGCATAGACCGGCTCTGTCTGCGCCGTCTCGGAAAGGGTCGAGATGTATTCAATTCCCTTGAACCTCCCGAGATTGAACTGTCTGACCCTGATGGTCAGGCTGCTTGCGTCCGCGAGCGACTCGCCATCCTGCAAGTTGAACAATGACTGATAAATATCTTTCCAATACTGGTTCTGACTATTCTTTGAATACTGGATCAGGATATAGTAGGAATTTCTGATCTTGCGGATTTGCTCCATCCTGTCCGTTCCGTATGGATACACTTTATCGGAACCAATCTCGACGCGAAGGTCTTGATCCGATATATATTCCTCAGGGCCAAACCAATTGGGCGGGTATTGAAATCCCAATCCAAACGCGTCGTTTTGATAATGTTTCAAACCTGTAGGCGTTTCTGTGGGCGGAATAATGATCGCGGGCGGCACGGTGATGGGCAAAGGCATGGGGGCGGCAGTCACTTTTGGGGCGCAGGCGGTCATCGTTAAGATAACCATAAAAAGAAATAGAGTTGGCGTTTTTTTCATTTTGTCTCCATTATGGGTAATGGACTAAGCCGCGCGTAAAAATGTTCCGCTCCGTTTTTATCTTTCGGTTATCAGCACGATGAGATAATAGGTAATAGGTGGTTCCTTTTTGAAACCGTACGCTACGGCATATAGGGTGGCATATCCAGCACGCGGAATTCGCCTTCAGCCACCTTCATTACCCTGATCCCGAACAAAGAGACAGGCGGCTGCTCCGTCTCCGATGCCCCGCAACACGGACCTAATACGAACAGGGAGCCATCATCATTTTGGAATTGGACCGTGAAGAAGTATTCGTTGGGCGAAGTTTTTCCGTCAATCCCGGCGACTTTGAGATTCAGGCATTGGAAGCCATTGGTTGTACAGGCATTTTTCATCAACGCTACATGATCTGCGGGGTCGAGTGCGGGGTTTTGGTCGATCATCATTTGGTATGACCCGCCATACAAATTCACGGCTTCTTCATAACGGCCGGCATGCAAGTGATCGAAGAACTGCAATATGGCGCTGCGGGCAGAGCCGTCATTCGCTGCTGCGGTGATTATCACTTCGATGGTGGAAGTCATGTTAATTTCAGGCTGGCGAGTCGAAAAGCCATGGGGCGGCAGCGCAGGCTCCACGCTGCAGGCTGATATCGCGACCAGACCAGCCGTGATGATTATGCTCAGGATATACTTCATCATTGCGTCGGATCCGGCGGAAAAGTCCCCGCGGGCGCGTACCAGTCAAACGGGTCCACATTATTTACCGCGCTTGTCCCGTCATCAAGATGAACGCTGACGAGATTGTGATCGTTGCATGGAGCAGAAACGCAGGTCACGTGGTTTGTATATCCGCCCGCCATACCGTAGCCGCGGGCGTATGCGACGACCGTATATTCGCCCAGGGGCAAACCCTTGATCTCATAACTCTGTTGGTTTTGCAGCGTGTTCACCCAGTAGGGGGCTCCATTTTGCGTGTTGACTGCCACCACGCGCAGCGGCGGGATGGATTCGCTCGGATAAGACAGATGACCGGATATCGTCCCTGTCTGGTAGGCGGGCGGATATGGGACGCTGCCCGGTCCGCCATACCAGTCACAAATATCAACGTTCTCGGCGGTCATTCCGCGTTTGACTTCAAACGGCTTTAGGCTGTGATCGTTATGGGTGTATGCCCCGCCTATCTCGAAGCCGGTTGTCCACGCGTATGCGGTGTAGAGACCGGGTTCCAATGCAGCCTGATATTCAACCTGATCCCACGTAACAGGTACTGTAATGATCTGGCTGCTGTTTATCTTTTGAATATAGATCGTCAGCGGGGGGATGCGCTCGCCGGGAAAACATACTTTGCCCGTGACAGAGCCTGATTGTTGGTTTCCTGAATGAAGGTCAATAAAGAAAGGCTTATTAGCCTGATCTCCATACCCAAAGAGGACGCCGGATGGATTTTTCAACATCCAGTGACCTACGTAATGCCCCGGCGTATTGGGCGCCTTCAGGTCGACCGAAATATCAATGGTCTCTCCGGGCAGCACGTATCCGGGTAATCTCAAAGAGGCGGAGGCTTCCATCTGGTCGCCGTGACTGAATGCCAGCGAGTAATCAGGCGTCCAGGTGCAGGAGCCGCGATTTTTGAGCCGCCATGTTTTTGTGAGACTTGTTCCCTGGATCCAGACCGTCCCGTCCGGGATACTTACGTCCTTTACAAAAGCCACCCAATCACAATACGTGACTTGCGTGGGAGTGGCTGGCGGCAGCGGCGTGGTCGTTACTGGTGGAATGGACGTTTGTACCGAAACTTCCGTCTGAATCAATACAGGCTCCGCCGTTTGGGTTGGAGCCATTAAAGTCGAAGCAAACTGTGTACTCAGCGCCTCGATCGTCATGGCTGATTGGGTGGATATGAAATTTGAATCTGCGTTGGGATCGCCCTCTTGAGCCAGCGGCGAACAGGCAGCGATCAACAATATGACGATCCCCGCCAATGTGAGAATTTTTTTCATCTTGCGCCTCCGTATAAAGACATGATGTTTTAACGTCTTAAACGGAGAAAAAGTTCCCATAATGGATTGAGTATTTGGCGAGAGAGGATAAAGAGAAAGGGATTTGATCGCGCAGGAGGTAAATGTGTTCTACAAAAAACCGCACAGGGGCGCGAGGATCTTATCCCATGATTTTGTATCTTTGGCCTGCATGAAGCGG
>CAZEGE010000201.1:0-3016 GCA_964511765.1 uncultured Anaerolinea sp. | reverse complement strand
TAGTATATTCATTCTAGCAATATCGGGATGTGGATTCAAGCATGGTTTCCCCACTTGACCCTTGCTCTGGAACGTCCTACAATTCGACTTGTACGTTTTCATAACCTGCCTATTGGAGGAAAATGTCTTCACAAAATCCAGGTTGTCTGGCCGCCCTGTTTGGCGTCCGTTCGAAGCCTCGGCCTGCAGGCGTTCCCGATGCTGCAACACAAAAACCAGCAATTTCGGCCCCGCTAGATGAAGCTGTACCGATCAATGAGGAAATTGCTTTAAAACGCCCTTACCATGCCAGGGGATTCCTGCTGACAAAGGCCGAAGCAATTTTTTATCACCTGCTCAGGGATATGGTAAAAGGGCATTTGGTCATTTTCCCACATGTTGCACTTCGCGACCTTGTCACGATAGTGGATCGCTCGGATTATTTCACTTACTATAATAAAATAGATCGAAAGCAGATGGATTTTGTGCTCTGTGATCCGGGCACGCTGCAACCGATATTTGTCATCGAATTGGACGACTCGTCTCATAACCGCCCGGATCGCATGCTGAGGGATGCTTTTGTGGAGGTTGTTCTTGAGTCTGCAAAAATTCCCCTGGTGCGGGTGCCTGTCAAACGCAATTATGACCAAAAGGAATTGGGGGAGTTATTCAGGGCTGCCATTACAGAGTATATGAAGTATAAAAGTGAATTTTCGAGCGACTCGGCAGTCGGGTAAAGGTTTGGGGGAGGTCGAAATTACCTGAAGAAGCGGGACGATTTAGTTGTCATAAAGTACCAATTGAGTTGGGCGGTTTTATGCTTTTTCTCACTTGACCCGCTTCTCTGGCGGGTCTACAATTCATCTGTCTGACAATTCCAAAATTCAACTCTCACAAGGAGATTTACCATGCCCGATTTCTTATTTCGCGGCGATCTTGCCAAGCTTGATCCGCATACATTCGAACTGACTCAACTTGAACAGGAACGGCAGGCTCGCAAACTGATTTTGATTCCATCTGAATCCACTGCGCCGCTGGCGGTGCGCGAGGCTTTGGCTTCCGCCTTCCAGAATATTTATGCCGAAGGCTACCCCGACGAAGAGTCACGCTGGATGAGCGAGCAGGAGATCCTCGATTATCCGGCGCGACTTGCTCATTATCGCCGCAGCGGCGATCCGCGCTATTACAAGGGTGTGGAATACGCGGACGCGGTCGAGGCGCTGGCTCGCCGGCGCGCGGCGGAAGCCTTCGCAGCGAACGGTTACAAAGCCGACCAGATCTTCGTCAATGTGCAGGGACTCTCCGGCGGACCTGCCAATAACGCGGTCTATCAGGCCCTGCTCACCCTCGGCGATACCGTCATGGGGCTGAACCTGCTGCATGGCGGACATCTCTCGCACGGCTCGTCGGTCAACCGCAGCGGCAAGTGGTTCAAGGCGGTGCATTACACGATTGACCAGAATGAAAAGCTTGATTACGAAGCGATCCGCAAGCTGGCTGTGGAGAACAAACCCAGGCTTTTGATCGCGGGCTATTCATCCTACTCGTGGGTTCCCGATTGGAAGAAGTTCCGCGAGATCGCGGATGAAGTCGGCGCCTATCTATTGACCGACATCTCGCATATTGGCGGAC
Organism: uncultured Anaerolinea sp.; assembly: GCA_964511765.1. Taxonomy (GTDB): domain Bacteria; phylum Chloroflexota; class Anaerolineae; order Anaerolineales; family Villigracilaceae; genus Villigracilis. The sequence continues at coordinate 1,405 of CAZEGE010000201.1, read as the reverse complement.
TTGTAGCGGCGGGCGTGGTGCCTTCACCGATCGGGTATGCGCACGTGGTCATGTCTACGACTCACAAGTCGCTGGACGGCCCGCGCGGCGCGGTCTTGATGACGACCGACGCGGCGATTGCGAAGAAGATCGACAAGGCGGTCTTCCCTGGCGAGCAGGGCGGACCGCATGTCAATGTCTTCGCCGGCCTGGCATTGACCTTCAAACTTGCTCAGACGGCGCAGTTCAAGAAATTACAGGCACAGACGATCAAGAACGCGGTTGCGATGGCAGACCAATTCACCAAGCGCGGGTTCCGCGTGCCTTTCGGCGGAACGAACTCTCACATGCTGAATGTGGATGTGACTTCGGTCGTTGGTGAAGATGGTACGAGACTCAGCGGTGACCAGGCTGCGCGTATTTTGGATATCGTCGGTGTGGTGGTCAATCGCAATACGATTCCCGGTGACAAGAATTCAGCTGACCCGAGCGGCATTCGTTTGGGCACGCCGTGGATCACTCAACGCGGATTCAACGAGAAGACCACGCGCGAACTAGCCAACGTCATGGCAGATGTGCTCGAAGCCTGCGCGCCTCATTCAGTGGATACGGTGAAAAAAGGCAAACAGCGCCGCGCCAAGTTGGACTTCAATGTATTGAACGATGCCAAGTTGAAAATTAGAATATTGGCAGAGAAGGCGGGCATTGATTTCAAGTTCAAGAAGAATGGTTATCCGCATTTCTATTACATTGATGACAAGGCAAGTCGGACCGGCAGTCCGACCTACGCCGTCTTCGAACTCACAGGTCAGCGCGTGCGACAGGCCTTGGATTATGCAGTGTCGTCTGACCTCTCCGCATTGAAGAAGGGCAAGACGCAAGTAACTTCCATTGCAACTCCGAAGGGCGCTGTCAAAGGGACCTTGAAGAACGTGGATAACACGGCATATCAATTGGCGGTGCCTGTCAAGAATGCATCCGCAGTAGCCACCTGGCTGCGCGATCTTTCGGATGGGTATACATCCTTTAATTTGGACGGCTCAAAAGATTTCAGCGCGAAGCGCATGCCTGGGCCGTTTGTGGTGAATGAAATTGTAGGGGCACGTCGCGACGTGCCCAAATTAACGCCGACCGTCCCACCTCTCAAAGGTGGAGTCAAGCCCTGGTTTATCGGAGTCAGCTCCGAGATTAAGGAAGAGGCGCTGCCGCCTTTCGTCTGGAATGAAGTCGAAGGTGAACTCAGGAAAACAGCCTTGAATCAAGTCCATCGAGATGCAGGTGGCAGAATGGTCCCATTTGCGGGTTGGGAGATGCCTGTGCAGTACACGGGGATTTTCGAGGAACACCTTGCCACGCGCAATGCGGCCGGCTTGTTCGATGTTTCGCACATGGGCGTGTACGATGTGCGCGGCGCGGATGCGGCTTC
>CAZEGE010000200.1:0-3069 GCA_964511765.1 uncultured Anaerolinea sp. | reverse complement strand
CGCAGGCTGCAGGCTTATGAGGATACTTCATTCCAAACGCACCCGTTGGTTGAGTAGGCGGCGGAACTCGTCCTATTCATAAAAAACCACTTGACCTCCGCCGCCGTATCGAAACCAACACCTCAACCCCACAAACAAAAATCTCCCATCGCGAACAGAAGATATAATATGACTTCACCTCAAACGCGCAAGTTGATCGAGTATTTAAAAACGTTAAGATTAGCCATGAATCAACATGTTTTTTAGAGGATTATGGCATGGATAGTTATTGACATAGCTTGTAACAACGCGGCGGCGCACGCGCAAAAAGCAGCATAACCACTCGTTTTGCTCTGAGCAATAAGAGCATTAGCTAAATTATTAAGATCCTGACTGTATGCATGGCCCATGTATTCACCCCCTATAGGGTTACCGCCCAGTGGCTGTCCAAGGTTGCCTGTCGGTTTTACGACATAAATTGCAAAACTTTTTGGAGTTTCAACAATCGCACTTTTTAGCCATAGTAATCCAGCTGCAAAGGCAAATAACGCTGACAGGATATCGATTGTAATCATTGCTAATAATCTCCTTGCGAACCTACTATCAAAAAAACTGTGGGGTGCGCCTGTTTCCCTAGTCCGCACCGAGATTTACTTAGCCAATAGGTCCCACGCTAGAATTCCGCTTTGCAGTGGAAACTTATTTAGCACCTTGCTTGCTCTATCGCTGATTTAGACATACCATAATGTGAAAGAAGTTCTCGAAGTTCTTCCATGTTTGTCGCCACTTCAGGCATTATGAAATTATCTTTTGGGCGTTCTTGTCCCGTTATATCATTTTTCCCCAATTTTGTTTCACCTCGCCCCACAATACAAACATGTAAATGGGTGCTAATACCTTTTGTGGGCATTTTCTTAATCGCTGATGTTACAGATACCATAAGTCCCAGTGCCGAACCGCCTTTCATGCCTATTTCAAGTTTGAACATACCAAAATCATTTTCAAGAGATTGCAGCACTTTAATATACTTGGCTTTTTTCTCTCCGGAGCCAATAGAAACAATTTCTGCTGAATTGGCTAATAAAGGCTTGAACTCAGGAGCGCGAAATCTATATACATAGCACCGTGCCCATGGCGCAGCTCCATCATTATCTTTTGGGTGAGCTGACAACAGTATAAGTTCACATCCTCCATCTCTAAATTTTTTGGGGAAAGTATTAAACAATTCTCTTGTGCCTATTGGTAACCACTCTGCTATATAAACTGGATTCCACCGAACATTTGGTTTTGAATTTAATGATGCACTAATTTGCTCAACTACCTCAAAACCAATTTTCACAGAGCCCGCAAACCCTAATGCCAACCCTGGAGCAATGTTGTATATTTTTTGCAGGCAGTCCACTTCTTTGCCGTTCTGCAATGTGACTCTTATGTCGGAAAGCCCAACGGCGTGACCAAATGGCCCAGCGCACCCAATAACCCATGTCATAGGTTTCGATTATACTTCGCATTGTAACTCCAACGGAACACCCACCACGCAACACGCAACACCTAAACTACCTAACTACGAGACTACATGACCACCCAACTCATCGAATGTATCCCCAACTTCTCCGAAGCGCGGCGACCTGAAGTAATAGATCAGATCGTCGCCGCCATCACCTCTGTCGAAGGCGCGCGCCTGCTTGACCGTTCCTCCGACCTCGACCACAACCGCACGGTGCTGACCTTTGCGGGTCCGCCCGCAGCTGTGGAGGAAGCCGCCTTCCGCGCCATCAAGACAGCCGCCGAACTGATCGACCTCAACCAGCATACGGGCGCGCATCCTCGCATCGGCGCGACCGACGTTTGTCCCTTCGTCCCGCTCAGCGGCGCGAGCATGGATGATTGCATTGCGATCGCCCAAAGGCTGGGTCAACGCCTGGGAAGCGAACTCAGCCTGCCTGTCTATTTGTATGAAGCGGCGGCCACCCGTCCAGAGAATACAAACCTCGAAAATATCCGCAAGGGTCAATACGAGCGACTCAAGACTGAGATCGAATTAGATCCAAACCGCAAGCCCGATTTCGGGCCCGCAAAACTTGGCGCGGCGGGAGCCACCGTCATCGGCGCGCGCGCTCCGCTGATTGCCTTCAATGTTTACCTGACCAGCGACGATGTCAGCATTGCCAGGAAGATCGCCAAAGCCGTCCGTCATTCGTCGGGCGGGCTTCGTTACGTCAAGGGACTTGGCCTGCTGGTGGATGGCCGCGCGCAGGTCTCGATGAACCTCACCAATTTTCACGAAACACCGATCCCGCGCGTGGTCGAAACCATTCGACGCGAAGCCCAGCGCTATGGCGTCGCCATTCATCACAGCGAACTTGTCGGATTGATTCCCCAGGAAGCCCTGGTGGATGCGGCGGTCTGGTACACCCAATTGGATCAATTCGATAAAGGGCAAATTTTGGAAGCGCGACTCTTTTCTCCTCTCCCTCAGGGCGAGGGCGCTTCATCCTCCGCCGGTAACTGCCCCTCTTTCATTGAAGAATTAGCCGCCCCGACGCCGACTCCCGGCGGCGGTTCTGCGGGGGCCTATGCAGGCGCCATGGGCGCCGGTCTTGTCGCCATGGTTGCGGGACTTACCATGGGTAAAAAGAAATATGCCGAAGTTGAAGCTGAAATGCAAGCCATCCGGGCCGTGGCTGAAAACCTTCGCAAGGAACTCACCCTGGCCGTGGGCGATGACGCTGCGTCTTTTGAAGTTTTGATGGCAACCTTCAAAATGCCAAGAGACACCGATGAACAAAAAACCACACGGAATGCCGCGATTGTCCAGGCCACGCTCAATGCCGCGCACATTCCTCTTCACGTAGCTGAAGACGCTGTCAAAGTGATGGAGCTGGCCCTCAAATGTGCCAAACATGGGAACCTCAACGCCATCAGCGACTCCATGTCAGGTTTCGCCATGTCCCGCGCCGCTCTCACCGCTGCAGGCTATAACGTGCGCATCAATATCAATTCGTTGGAAGATAAGTCAGCAGGGGAGAAGATGTTGAAAGAACTCTCTGTCCTCGAAAAGAAAGCCGATAAATTAGAAAAAGAAATCCG
>CAZEGE010000199.1:0-3084 GCA_964511765.1 uncultured Anaerolinea sp. | reverse complement strand
GTACACATCGTGATAAAGCTGTTGGATAGAATACCGATCTCATCGCGGCGGCGACCGTTCTTTCTCGCCAGTGTGCACTCCACCGATTTCAAAATGGACTCATCAAACTGCACCTCGCTGATCCTGCGGGTGGCATCGGTGAGCATTTGGACGGGCGCGATGACGCTGCGGGTGGTGACGAGAACGAGGATGAAGGCCCCCAATATGGCGAGTATCCCGAGCACCAGAGTCTGCGTGGCGAGTTGACGCACGGGGGCGAACAGGACCTCCGAATCGTGCCAGATAACCACACCCCAGGGAGCCTGCGAGAGTGGAGCGAACGCAATAACCGTGCCGGTCTCTTTCATCTCATCCCCTGTGCAGCCCAGGCAAGCCTCCACCATCGGCTTCCCCTCGACGAAAAGGTTTTTGTTGATCTTGTCGATCGTCGCCGGGGTGAGGCTTTGTTCCGTCGACGTGCTGCCCAGTACCTGCCCAGCACCGTCCAGGATTTGCAAGGTCCCGATGTGTTCGATGTTGAGCGAATCGCTCGACAGGAAAATGTCAGGATTGGAGAGATCCAATACCGCCGCGAGAACCCCAACGGGCGATTGAGTCGATTGCCGATGGACGGGGACAACGATGATCGCGTAGGGACGCGGTATCCCCTCAGTTGAGATCTTGCGTGGCGGAATATCCGGGGTGATTCTGATGGCCGAGACCTGCCCCCAGTTAATGCCAAGCATATCTCCTGTCGTAGCGATCAGGTTGGATTTTTCATCAAACAAGTAGACGCCCTGCACAGAATGGAAATCCTGTTTGATGACAGCCTCCCAATGATCGAGATTTGCCTGCGGGGCGTCCATGTCAAGTTGTGAGGACAGGATCGTGAGCAGACCGCCGACCTGGCCGAGGGTCGAGTCCAAATTTCCTGCAAGGATGTGGGCGCGTAGAACGTGCTCGCTCAGATGCTGTTGCGTCGCCTGCCGGACAGTGGTAATCCCAATGAAGGCGAAAATTGCGATCAGCCCGGTCAGGCCGATGGTGACCAGTGCAGACATCTTGCCGCGCAGTCCGACATCGAACCATTTCTGGGCGATGATCCGTCCAAGCCAGTTGTAGAAGAGTTGCTTCCAGCCCAGGGTATTTTTTTTAGCTTTTTTCATGGCTTTTTCCTGGCATAGCATTAGTTTCTGACGACATGGGCGGCCATGTACAATAGCGCTGCCTTTTGCAGAATTTGCAGGTGCCATCCTTGTCGAGGTCTTCATAGACATGCTCGAATTCACCCATGGCTTCGTACCATTCGTAGGTCCGTCCGATGGTGGTCCGCAAGGGGGTCTTGGGCATGGCAAAGGAGGAACGTGCCTTGGTAGTATCGTAATAAAAAAACTGTGATTCCAATCTCAAACGAGTGCCCGTCAACGGGACAGGACCGCTGGTTTGTGGTTGCAGCATATCGGTCAACCCGGCGAGGAAGGCAACCTGCCAGCGTGGCATTGCCTTTATTCTCATCCCACACCCTACCACGTTTGCAATCGTTTGATAAAGTTGTACGTGTGTCATGTTCTCCCCACCTAGGATATATCGTTCCCCCCTGTGCCCTTTGATGGCTGCCTCAATGTGTCCCTGTGCGGCATCGCAGATTGGAACAATATTGATTCCACCCGGCGGAATAAGTGGTGGCGCGCAATGCCTAACCACTTCCACCACCATGCCGCTCGAAACCTTCCGAACGTCGCGCGGACCGATTACCGTGGTCGGGTTCACGATCACGGCTGGCAGGCCCTTCCTGACGTATTCAAGCACAATCTCCTCGGCAAGGAATTTGCTGTGCCCATACACGAATCGTTCGGGTTTGACATTGAATTTGTAGGTCTCATCAACCAGGACATCTGGATGGATGCCCATGGCTGCGGTTGAACTGGTGTGGACAATCCGCTCAATCCTGGACTTGAGGGCTGCCTCCATTAAATTGCGCGTGCCCTCCACGTTGACCTGGTACATGCGCTCCACGCCCTGCTTCCAATAATCGACGACTCCTGCGGCGTGAAAGACAACGTCTATGCTGCGCAAAGCGGACGGGAGCGTATCTGGTTCCAGTACGTCGCCGGTGACAAATTCAAAGGGACCGCCCTCCAACAGTTCACGCGACGCCCCTGGGCGTTCCAGGATGCGGACATCCCAGTGGCGCTCCGCCAACCGCAGGGCGATATTCGATCCGACAAACCCCGTTCCACCAGTGATGAGTGCGCGTGTCATAAGAGAAACTCAGCTTAGGATAACGCAGCCTCGGGTTCGAACCATTTCAATGTGTCATGCAGGTTAACCACCTCTCCGATGACGATGATGGAGGGGGGCTGGATGTTAATTGTTTTCTCCTGAATATCCACAAGGGTGCCCACGACAACTTTTTGCTCTGGCAATGTGCCTCGCTCAATCACTGCAACGGGCGTGTCTGTGGGGCGACCTGCTTCCAACAGTCTTGTGACGATCATAGGCAGGCTTTTCACTCCCATCAGAAAGACCAGAGTATCAATGCATTGTGCAAGTGCCTGCCAGTTCAGGTCAAGCGGATCAGAGCCTACGCAGTGGCCGGTGATAAAGGCCACACTGCATGCCACGCCGCGCTGCGTGACCGGGATTCCCGCATACGCGGGGACCGCAATTGCGCTTGTCACGCCCGGCACGATTTCGAAGCGGATACCGGCCTCAGCCAGAGCCTGCGCCTCTTCTCCACCACGTCCAAATACGAAGGGGTCGCCACCTTTCAGGCGCACCACGGTCCTGCCTTCGCGCGCCTTTTCTACCAACAAGGCATTGATCTGCGGCTGGGGGACAGGGTGGTGGTTGGGCAGTTTGCCCACGTTGATCAATTCAGCTTGTGGAGCATGAGCTAGTAACTGGTTGTTGGCAAGCCTGTCGTGCACAACTACATCGGCGCTCCTCAAGCATTCCAACCCGCGCAGGGTTAAAAGGCCGGGATCGCCCGGCCCGCCGCCAACCAGGTAGACCACCCCAATTGGATAATTTCCACTATTCGCGATGTAATTGTTCTCGTCCATAGGTCAATGCCGCATTTCTTCCCTGACTTTGTATGATGTT
>CAZEGE010000198.1:0-3090 GCA_964511765.1 uncultured Anaerolinea sp. | reverse complement strand
AAGGAATTGGTTTTGCGGGCGATATGGGAAGTCGTGCAGCCACTGGGAGTGACTGAAGGCCTTCTCAAAGATTGGATCCTCGGTAAAGCGAGCTATATCCATGTTGGAGATTTTCCCAAAGTGAAGGAACTGCGCTTCGATTCGGAACTGCCCCTGTTTGCAAAACTCAATTCGTTTGAAAAGAAACTGATTCAAATAGTCTAAATGGATGCTCGTTTTGGCCTGCGGGTTCGTTATCTGGATCAAGCTGCCGTTGAAAAATACCAGTTGGGTGCTTAATCCGAAGCTGGATGGATGAAACAATTCCAGCCTAACCAACCTTATTTAAGGATATCGATCAATACTTCAATAACATTATCAAAGTTGATCCCCTTTGCGTAATAATTATCTTTGCAATACCGCTCCCAGCGTTGCCGCATGGTCGCATCGGATTGGATGGTTCGTAATATTGTTTCCTTGTCTTGCAGGGCGGCCAGCGAGCCCCTTTTTTCAGAGGTGGCATTTAGCGCGCTTCTAAAGACTTTCTTTTTGACCGCAGGGCGCCGGGTTTTCATCAGAATGTAAACATCGTAAAAATCCCTTGGACGGGTATTGAGCACGCTTCTGCGCAAGATGGTCTCCACCTTTTCCGCTAGGATCGTTTCACTGTTATAGGCCCAGACCTCGATCCGCTTGTTTTCAAAATTTGAACGAAGGCTGTAGCGAATGGCATCCGGTGTAATAATATCGCCGGTGGTGACATCGATCTTCAAAGGCGTATTAATTGTTTCGTATGTTGCAATAATGGAGACCCGGTACCCGCCATATTCATCCTGATCCCGAATGGGTACGACTTGGTTCAATGCCAACGTTACTTCATCTTCCAAGCCGATGGCACAAATTTCCGCGAATGCAACCCGGATCGTTTCCTCTGAAAGAGGGTATCCCCGCAAGGTTGCATCCATGTCCATGGTTGTTCTGCTGCTGATCCCAACCATGGCAGCAATCAGCATTCCACCCTTAAGCACGACTTTATCCTTATATTTTGAAATTGAAATACGTTCCAATAAACGTTCAAGCATGAAGTTCTGCAGGACAGCCTGAGCGGGCAGGTGATTTTTCAATGCAATGTTTTTTATTTGATCCTTTAGCTGCATGGCCCTACTCATAGAAGTACCTCAACATAATCCCGGATGATTTTTTGGATGCCGAATTTCTTTGCATAGGTATGGAGCAAATCCAAATTTCTATCTTCTTTCACGACATAGCGCTTCACTGATGCATTGATCTGTTGAACATCGATCTGGTTTCTGTTTCGCAACAAATCACAGATCGTTCTTTCGAGATTGAAGGTCTTGACATCGTTCCCGTGAGGCGATTTGACGGTGACCGATCCCAATGGGTATAGACCGCGATTTACAAAATACACCCTGGCACCGCCCGCTTTCAAGGAGGTTGCATTATATCCAGCCGGGACGGTCACGGAATAAAAAAGCGGCGTCCGGTCTGTCAGACCTAAAAGATATGCCGCCGTTTCGTGGGAGAAGATCGCTCCCTTGTACCTCGCCTGAATCCCAACCATCTCATCCATGATATTCCCGGGGACCGAATAAACTCCCCGCGAAATTCGTTCAATCTCACCCTTCTTTTCCAGGATGGAAAGATAGGTTCTCGGAATTCCCCGTTTGAGCAGGTCCGAGGTGGATAGGATCCCGTTCTGATATTCCAGGATATTTCGAATGACTTCAATTGGGTTTGCTTTGCTTTTTACAACCATGCTTATATTATAAGCCAAATAAGCATGGTTGTAAAATCAATATTCCTTATTTCTTTTGTAAAGGAAAGGGATAGACCTGGTTCACAGTCTCAATTTCAGAATTGAGACTGAATGATTCTCTTCTTTAATGTTTTCTTACCGACACGGACGGATCACCCCTCCGTGTTTTTTTATATCATGCACCCCATGCCTGAACCACAAGATCAATTTGCGGCCTCCATCGCCTCTGAAGCCGTCGAAGTATTGGAAGACCACCTGCTCTTTCCAGATGGCTATCTATTGCCTCTTTCCGCGCGCGGCAGCGGTGTGCCGGGCATGGCGGACCGTCCCTGGTCGCGACTCAGCGCAGATGTTTTCTATCCAAACTTGCCGGTTATTTATTCATTAGCGTTGCGACGGCAACCACCGGATGTATTGCGTGGCTCCCTGCGTGCGCGCCGCACATTCTTTGAAGGTTTCATGATGGCGCTGGCCGAAAAGACAGGCCGTCGTCCTTCGATGGCGGAACGATCCGCCGATCACGCGATGGACGCCGCCGAGTCTGAATTGACCTTCGGCAAGCCGGCTTTTCAGATCGCTTTGATGACTGGTTTATTCGTGGAACGCAATCGCTTCGAGGAAGCGGAAGCCGCGCGTAGAGTCATTGAATCAAATTTGCGCGCGCGAGGATTGACTGCTCAAAGACTCTTCTACATTGCCGAACGGGCTTTGCATCATTTTCAACCCGGGGGAAAATTATTTCCAGGATTGGATGAACCTACTCTTTTTCTGGAAGAGACACTTCCGCTTTTACCTGCACCTTCCCGCCAGGTATTGCCCGCAGACGATTCGGTTTGGATCGGCACGCATGCGCGTGATGGACGCGATGTGCATTTCTCGTTCACCAAAGGACTCGATCCCGCTGTCCCGCCTCCACCTCATGCAACCACTTTGATCCTGGGCGAGCCTGGCGCAGGCAAGACCAGCCTTTTGCGCTGGATCATGCTGCAAAGGTTATTACAGGGACGCACCGTGATTTCCATTGATCCAGAAGGGGAGAATAACAAATTATGTGAAGCGGTCGGTGGCAAGGTTGTGCCGGCTGGTATTCCAGATAACAAAGAAACTTGTTTGATCCATCCCTTACAGGGTGAGAACCCGGCAGAGCTGTTATTGGCCACACGTTTTCTGATTGCGGCGCTTGCGGGCGAGTCTGTTTTATCTCCAGGTGTGCAAGCCGCTTTGCATGAAGCTGTGAAGCGCAGATGGGAACGACGCCCCGGACCGATGTCCATAGCGGAATTCGTTGAAACATTGGGAACGATCAATGCACCCGAAGCCGCCATGCCCTTGGC
>CAZEGE010000197.1:0-3124 GCA_964511765.1 uncultured Anaerolinea sp. | reverse complement strand
ATCCATATCCCCTTTCATCAATTGAATATCATGACGATATGCCGCGCTCTGGAACCCTGGGCAACCCCCAACCATACACTCCCTTTGGTGTCTTCGCTGGCCTACCTTTCTGGGGCGGCGGTTTGACTCTACTCGCCGCGGCGCCAGGTATCGGCAAAACCTCCTGGCTGCTGCGGATGTTATTCGAGTCTTCATCCATACATATTCCATCTGCAATCGGATGTTACGAGCATACGCCGGAAGAATTACGGTATCGTCTTTTCCTGCAAACAGAAGCGATGACCAGCGGTCCACATGCACAGGTTCCACAGGAAAAAGTTGAAGCGACTCTGGCGCGTGCAAGTGAAGCAGTTTTGCTTTCCTTGAATTCAAGAGATGATACTGTGCGCGCCCTGGAAGACATGCTTCTTCATGATTATGCCTTTCCCGTGAAAGGCTCCGCGCTGGTCGCGGTGGATTACCTCAATCGTGTTCCAGTCGTTGGCTTAACCGGCATGATGAGTGAAGAAGGCCGCAGTGGAGAAGCCGCCGCAGCTTTGCGTGAAATGGCGCGGCATCATGGTTGGGCGATCATCGCCGCAGCAGCCTTGAAGTCTGAAAATTTTTCTGATGGCGATGATCTATCCGCCTTGTTGGGAGATGAACGCGTGCCCTATGAAGCAGACCGTGTGCTGGTCGTGCAACGCAAAGGGGAAGTGCACGAATGTGGATGCGCCCAATTGGAAGTCATTACTTTGAAGGATCGCACCGGTCCCCCACGCCGCTTCCCGATGCAATTCTGGGGCGAACGTTTCTATCCGGCCCTGGAAACGGAATTTCACAGGCACGATTCAATAAGGCCATCATGACCGCTGCCTCATCCCTTCTACTGACCTTTCTGCGTGAAGCCTGGCTGGCTCTCGCAAGTGCTTTTCTTGCCTTCGCGCTTCTGGCAGGAATTGCACAGATGCTGCGTGTGAGTTCTGCAAGCGTATTGGGTGCGAACCTGTGGGTCTGGGAATCTGTATCAGCCTTGCTGTCCGTTGTGGTGCTGGGATTGTTTGCCTTTTTGGGAATTCCACAGATCGTGAGCGCTTTGCACTCCACCCTGCCTGGGGCAGGAGGCTGCGGACCGATCAGTGAACTGGGAACACTCGCATCCGGATTGATCGGCGGGCTGGCCGCGCTGCGCATGCTCAAGGCGGCGTTTGTATCCATGTTATCCGCTTCGATCGGTGGAGCTTCCACATTTGCAAATGCGTTGATCGAATGCGGTGAGGCGCTTTTTGGCATGATCCTCGCCAGCGCGGCCATCCCACTGGCTGTCTGGTTCCTCGGAACCTGTTGATTTTCGATAAGGAGAAACCTTTTATGTTCGGACCCATCCTGGAACAAATTCTTGCGATTGCCCGCGATGCCTGGGCCTTCATGGCAGGCTTGCTGATTGTCGTGGCAGTCCTGGGCGGCATGTATTACGTTTTGCAAGGCACGGCAGGCATGGCCTTTGGCGGCAGCCGCATGACTTCCATGGCGATCATCGGCGTAGTCGGACTGGTGATCATCGTCATGTTCGCCTTCCTGTTTTTGCCACAGATCGGCGAGATGTTGAAAAGTTTCCAACCCCAGGCGCCGTTTTAGAACCCAATGTTCAACGACCGCGATCTGGGTATTCTCGGCGCCGGGGCGCTGCTGGCCGTCCTGTGTTTATTTCTGCCTTTCTCTTTTGCAGGCAAGGTGGTGGTTGGTTTTTTAGTGTTGGTTGGGTTTATGGCATTGGCACTTCTCAGATTGGGTCCGGACCGGGTTCCGCCTGAAGTCTGGTTGACACGCCGTTTTCGTTATTCAATGCAGACCCGCCAGTATGTCAACCAACAGACTGCGACTCGCAAAACGGAAAATACGCAGCAAACCCTAAAACAAAAAACTGAACGGCCAACCTTCGAACGCGAACACGGCGCTCCATCATTCAACACACATCATGCGCAACCCGTTATGCGCCCGATTGATCTGGCATGGAATGAAGTCGGTGTTTATCCGCTATTAACAGTCCTGCTGGGTGTTGTCGGCATCTACTTCGCCGTCTGGCTTGCGAATGGTGGAGCGCAGGAACTTTCAATCTGGTTTACATGGAGATAAGATGACGACATTGATTTCATTGATCGCAGCCCTGGCGCTGGCTGCCATCCCCATCACCTTTGGCTGGCGGCGCACCGTGGATGAAGCGGGCATGGCACGTGCGATGGGCATTGCCCAGCCAAAGAAAAAATTCGATCCCGAGAAATTCGCTCGCCAGACCGGAACGGGACTGGCATTCAACCAAATAGCTTATGGCTTCCTGGCATGGGTTGGTGGTGGATTGGCAGGTGGCATATTCCTCGGTATCTTTCCTGCAATCCTATTCGCGATGGCAGGGGGTTTGTTATATGCAGGCACACTTTCTGATAAACGCCAGGAGTTTCGTTTGAAACAGGCCAAGGATATTCTACGTGGTCTGGGTGTAGTCGAAACTTTGTTGTCTCAAGGCAAGCCATTGGGCGATGCTCTTGATGATGCAGCACAGGCAGTTGGTCCGGATGGCAGGATGGTGTTGGGTGATCTGGTGGTGCGCCTGCGAACTGCCCCTGCCGATGAAGCGGCACTTGCCGTTCGTGAATGGACCACCGCCTGGGATAATCCCGCCGTGGATATTGTTGCCACTTCATTATTAGCCTCCATCGAAGGTCGCATCGAGATCGGTCCGTTGGTGGCTTCACTGCGAAGAACATTGGGAACCGTTGTGGAAGTTTTGTCACGCGCCCGCGCCGCAGCCAAAGGCGTGGAATGGCAGGCCAGATTTCTGGCGCTTTTTCCTCCTGCGGTGTTGGTGGTGATCGCAATTACAACGCCTGAAATTGGAAAGTTGTATTCCGCAAATCCGCTTTTGTTATCCCCAGTCATCATCGGATCCGGCGTTTCATACTGGCTTTCCATGAGGATGATTCGCAATGGCTTATCCATTGAAGCCTCGATGGGACTTCAGGCTGGAAAGCAGGGCGAGATCCGTTTGGATCGTTTGGGACGAGTTTTGTAGTGAAAGGGTTCTTTCGCTTATCGATGATCATGATGGCCGCCCCGTTGCTTTGCGGGGCGGCTTTGGTCATTGGGT
>CAZEGE010000196.1:0-3174 GCA_964511765.1 uncultured Anaerolinea sp. | reverse complement strand
TCAAAAGGAATTCGCCTTCCAGGTGATGAACACCATGGGCCAGGGCCTGACTGTGACCGATGCCGAGGGAAATTTCGAGTACGTTAATTCGACTTATGCCCGCATGCTTGGATATTCACCCCAGGAATTGATCGGCAGGAATCCCTTGGAATTCACAACGCTTGAGGATCAGGCGGCCCAGGCTCAGATCTGGATCCAGCGCGCCCGGGGAGAGACCACTACCTATGAAGCATACCTGCAACGCGCCGATGGGACGACCCTCCCCGTATCCATTACAGGCGTGCCGCGCTTTCAAGATGGCAAGTTTATTGGCTCGATTGCCGTTGTGACAGACCTGACCGAGCGCAAGCTGGCGGAAGCGGGTATGAAACGCCGTATCGAAGAACTAAGCACTATTTATCACTCGGCGCTGGCCATGCAAAGCATGTATTCGCTGAATGAACTGGCTCCAGAGATCATTAGTATTTTGGAAGAGGGGTTGAAATATGAACATAGCGCGGTCCTGCTGATTGAAGACAATAGTGACCGCCTGATCCCTTACGGCATCAGTGGACAAAAGCATGATCCGAAATTTACAGAAGTGGATCGTGCCTTTATCCAGTCATTCGATATTCGCATTGGACAGGGCATCGTGGGTTGGGTAGCGCAAACTGGAAAAAGTGTTCGTCTTGGCGATGTGAGAAAAGACTCGCGCTATTTTCAAATCCGCGAGGCGATCTGCTCCGAGATGTGTGTGCCTTTGATGGCGGGCAATCAAATTATCGGTGTGGTGAATATCGAATCGACCCAGCCTGACGCCTATAGCGAGGCCGATCAACGCGTACTGGAGACGGTCGCTGCCCAAATTGCGGCGAGCATACGCAACGGACGTCTGTTTGAAGAACTGAGAAGAAGTGAAGCGAGTCTTGAGGAAGCACAACGCATCGCCCACCTCGGCAGTTGGGAATGGGATTCAGCGACAGATACCCCAACCTGGTCCAAAGAACTTTGCGCCATCCTGGAAGTCGATCCCAATCAACCGGCTCCCTCGGTCGCGGAACAGGACAAGCTCTATACGTCTGAAAGCATGAAAAAAATGCACGCCGGGATCGAGCAGGCCATGGGGGGCAGGCCGTATGAGATCGAATTGGAACGGGTTTGGGAAGATGGCAGGCGTAAGTGGCTGCTGGCGCGCGGCGAACCCAGGTTTGATAAGAACGGGCAGGTTACCGGACTCCGAGGCACGGCGCTCGATATCACCGAGCGGGTGCAGGCGGAGGAAAAACTCCGTGCGAGCAACGAACGATTCCTGGGTATTTACCAGAATATGACGATCGGTTTGTATCGCACTACACCAAACGGTCAAATTCAATTGGCAAACCCATCACTTGTACGAATGTTGGGTTTTGATTCGTTTGAAGAACTCTCACAACGTAACCTTGAGACAGAAGGCTATGAAGCGGGCTTTGAACGCAGCGAGTTCAAAAACCTCATTGAAAGCCAGGGCGAAATACATGGTTATGAATCAGCATGGACTACAAAAGATGGTTCAACCATATATTGCCGTGAAAGTGCAAAAGCCTTTCGAGATACAAGCGGGAAGGTAATATATTACGAAGGCACAGTTGAAGATATCACCGAGCGCAGGCATGCACAGGATGCGCTGGAACAAAAGGCGCGCGAACTACAGACGCTTTATGAATCAGCCATGACGATCAGTTCCAGCCTTGCTTTGGAAGAAGTGCTCAACACTGTGGTGGAACAGACGATCAAGGCCATCAATACCGATGGGTGCACCATATCCTTATTGGATCCCAAGCGGAATGCTTTAGTGACAATGGTTGACTACAGGAAAACGTTCTCTGACGTGATGGATACTCCAGGGAACACCTATTTTCTGGTAGATTATCCCGTTACAAACCGTGCCCTTGAGACTCATCAACCCTCAGTCCTGTATTGGAATGACCCACAGATAGATTCGAGAGAACTAGCTTTGATGGAAAGAATGGATATAGGTACACTCTTGCTCATGCCCCTGGTGGCGCGCGATCGGGTCATTGGCCTGATGGAATTATATGAGGTGGATAACAAGGAACGCGTCTTTACAAAGGATGAGGTACGCCTAGCGCAAAGCCTGTCTGTGCAGACCGCGATTTTCATCGAAAACGCCCGCCTCTTCGAGCAGGCGGAACTCCGCCTGCAGCGTACCGAAGCTTTGCACAAGATCGATATCGCGATCGCCGGTAGTATGGATGTCAACGCGATCTTTAATGTAATCTTTGACCAGGCCTTTGCCCAACTGGGCATGGATGCGATTGTAATTCTTTTATTCGATCCAATTACACAAGTCCTCGAATACGCCGCCGGGCGCGGTTTTCACACCCAGGCGCTGCAAGAAACACGCCTGCCGTTGGGGCAAGGCTACGCGGGCCGGGCAGCCTTGGGGCGCCAGATAATCCACATTTCCAAACTCCAAACCCGAACGACGGATTTTTTGCGCTCGCCCACATTCTCACAGGAGGGATTTGTCTCTTATTATGGAGTGCCCCTGATCGCCAAAGGCGAGATCAAAGGTGTGCTGGAAATCTTTCACCGCCAGGCATTCGAAGCAGAGACTGAATGGCTGGATTTCCTTGAATCACTCGCCGGGCAGATGGCTATCGCAATCGATAATGCAACCCTCTTCAAAGACCTGCAACTTTCGAATATTGAACTAACCATGGCCTACGACGCCACGATCGAGGGCTGGTCACATGCCATGGACTTGAGAGACAGGGAAACCCAGGATCACACCCTGCGAGTCACCGCGATGGCCGAACGATTGGCGCGGGCGATGGGTATCGGCGATGCTGACCTGGTCCACATCCGGCGCGGCGGGCTGCTGCATGATATCGGCAAGATGGGCGTGCCGGACAGCGTGCTGCTCAAGCCGGGCAAATTGACCGATGAAGAATGGGTACTCATGAGGCAGCATCCCCAATTTGCCCACGACATGCTCGCGCCCATCCCATATCTTCGCCCTGCAATGGATATTCCCTATTGCCATCACGAGAAATGGGATGGCACGGGCTACCCGCGCGGCCTGCAGGGTGAACAGATCCCCCTGGCGGCGCGCATATTTACCGTGGTGGACGTGTACGATGCGTTGACATCCGATCGCCCTTATCGCAAGGCCTGGTCGAAGAAAAAAACGCT
>CAZEGE010000195.1:0-3248 GCA_964511765.1 uncultured Anaerolinea sp. | reverse complement strand
CGTTTACGGCACCCAACCATCCGCAGGAAATTACGCGATTATTTGGGCGAATAGAAATCGAAACAAAATCCATCCCCCTGAAAAGGGATGGATTTTGTTTGGGGCCGGTAACACATGAAATCAATTCTAGAAAAGATAAAACTCCAATTGAAAGAATGGCAAGTTCCCCTGACGATTTTCCTCGTCACGTGGATTTTTCTATGGGGATGGATGTGGTTAATAAGGAGTATCCTCCAACGGATACCTCGCCCGATCCAATCTTGCGGCCCTATCAGGGGGTTACACCCGAGACAAATCCCTGGCTTGAAGTGTGGCAACGCTGGGACACGCTTCACTATCAGGCGATTGCCGAAAGGGGCTAAACAAAACGATGCAGCGTCAACATGGATAAAATCACCACTCCAAAAAAAATCAATCTAGCCTGGGTCTTTCAAATCGCTGCGGCCTGTTCGCTGACGCTGATCTATTTGATCCAGTGGGGCGCGATGATCTCGATTCCATCCCAGCGGACAGGCACAGACTTCATCGCCTTTTATGCGGTCGGAAGGATCTCCCGGCAAAGCGGTTACTCGTCGGCTTACAACATCGAAGCGCAACACGCCGTCGAACAACTCGTGGTCGGCTTCGCCCTCGCCAGAGGACAGGTCTTACTTTACAACCACCTCCCCTTCCTGATCCCAATTCTCAACCTGCTTGTCACCGCCGATTACGTTGGCTCCTTTGCGCGTTGGGTTTTCCTCATGCTCGGCATTTATGTCGCCTCTATCATTTTTTTCCTGAACACAATTTTTCCGAACCCAAAAGATAAAACCTACACTGCGGCGGTAATGGGAGCGCTGACTTTTTTTCCGTTCTTCATCAGCCTGCTGCTCGGCCAGGACACCACCCTCCTTTTTCTCGGCGTCGCCTTGTGGTGCATCGGCCTCCTGAAAAAACAGGATTGGCTCGCCGCCCTCGGCCTGACCCTCACCACGCTCCGCCCGCAGCTTTGCCTCACCCTCGCCCTCCCGCTGCTCTTCAGGCATCGCCAGGTCTGGTGGCGTTTCTTCCTGCTCGCCGCGCTTTTGGCGCTGACCAGCATCTGGATGCTCGGCAGGGAAGGCACGCTCGGCTTTCTCAACATCCTCCGCATCAGCACCGATGGAACCTGGCACGGGATGAACGAATCCGCCATGTTGAATTTGACCGGCCTGATCCTGCGGACTCTCCCCTGGCTGGATGCGGGTCTGGTCCGCGCTGTAAGCTGGCTCGGCTATCTGACAGGGATTGGCCTGTTGAGCGTCTTATGGTTCAAAGCGCCTGTCCTTGACGGGCAGTTATTGAGCAAGTCGCTCATCATCGCTTTACTCATCTCTCCGCATTTGCATCTTCATGACCTGACCCTGCTCATCATCCCCTTGACCTTTGCTGTCAACTTGCCCGCTTCAAAAATCCCATCCAACTGGCTGACCCTTGCGCCACTGGGCATCTCGCTCTTATTTTTGCTGGAGCCGCTGCGCTATATTCTCCCTTATGTTTTATATGTCGCACTATTTTGGTGGTTCACAAAAAATGATTTTGAAAGCACACTGATTTCTGGCTAAGCCGCCTTTCTTTTCTGCTACAATTAATTCATGTCCCAGACCCCCGTCAACACCGACAAGAAAACTGAATCCCTGTTCCTGGTTGTGACGATGTTGCTGGTCTTCAATATCGCAGTGGTCTCGCCCACCGATACCGACATGTGGTGGCACTTGCGCAACGGCGATGAAATATGGCATCAGGGAAGAATCGTTTTGCAGGACAGTTTTTCGTACACACGTCTCGGCGCGCCCTGGGTCAATGCCTTCTGGCTTTCCGATATTGGACTCTACGGACTGTTGAAATTGGGCGGCTTCTTTGCCATCACCCTGGCGGTCGCCTTGATCGCGGTGGCGCTCCTGTCCATCATCTACCGTCAAATGGACGGGAGCATTTATCTGCGCGGACTGCTGATCCTGCTCGCCATACTCGCCATCCGAGCCAATTGGTCGGCGCGTCCCCAACTCTTATCTTTTCTCCTGCTCGCCGTCCTGGATTATGTTTTATATCATCACCGCCGCATCCAGCGTTTGCCGCTCTGGATGCTGCCGCTTATCTTCGCGGCCTGGGCCAACCTCCACGGCGGATTCATTTGGGGCATCCTTTTGCTGGCCGCCACCCTCGTCGGCGAAGCGCTGGATAATTTACTGGATAACCAACCCAGTTTAAACTGGAAGGAAATAAGCCGCCTCGCCGCGTGGACTCTCGCGGCGGGACTGGCGGTCTCGATCAACCCCAACGGCTTCTCACTTTGGCGCCTGCCTTTCAATCAAGTGCAAGTCTCGCTGTCCATTTCAGAATGGCTGTCGCCTGATTTTCACCAGTTCTACACACATCCGCTGCTGTGGCTTTTATTCCTGCTCATCATCGGCCTCGCCTATTCAGGGAAGCGCATCTCGTTCGTGGATTTGCTGAAAGGGCTGGGATTTACCTATCTGTTTTTCGTGGCCCAGCGCAACATGGGTCCGTTCGCGATCATCCTGCTGCCCATCCTTGCCAGGCATCTTGCTCCTGCCCTTCAAAGTTTTTCAAAAGCTCCGATCATTGAAGGTCTCAGGAATAAAATCGCGCAGGCTCCCCCGCCCAAACCACCTTCGCCAAAATTCAACTATATCGTCAACACGACGTTGGTCAGTTTGTTGGCGGCATTTGCACTCTTCAACGCGTACCTCGTTTCCATGCCGCAGCGCATGGACGAAATCCTCCCGTCCCGTGCCGTGCAATGGATCAAAGACAACCAGCCGCCTGGTCCCCTGTTCAACTCGTACAATTGGGGCGGATACCTCACTTGGGAATTACGTCAGTATCCAGTCTTTATCGATGGCCGCGCCGACCTCTACGGGAACGAAATCATCGCCGAGTGGACTGAGATCAATAACGGCACGAACAAAGGCCTGTCCCTTTTGGACGCGCGCAAGATCAACCTGATATTTTTGGATCCCACCTCACCCTTGTTGGAAAAACTCTCCCAGCGCGGATGGGAAAAAACATACAGCGACTCCAAGATCGCAATTTACCGTCGCCAGCCGCCGCTCCCCTGAAAATGAAAATGCAGAAACTAAAGGGTTACATACTCTGGCTGGCCTGGATTGGCGCTTTAACAGCGCGCTTATGGCTATTTCCTGCGGGGACAGACTTGAACGCAAAAGGCCTGGCGATTTGGCTACACATATTATTTTTATTGGTTC
>CAZEGE010000194.1:0-3264 GCA_964511765.1 uncultured Anaerolinea sp. | reverse complement strand
CGAAGGGGACATTTTAACTTTGGAGAAAAGGGACATTTTAACTTTGGACTAACACCCCGCCCTAAATACTTGCCAAAGCAAAAAGCCTATACTATAATCCTGGATGCTTTCCCGGGCGCGTAGCTCAGCTGGTTAGAGTGCATGTATCACACACATGAGGTCGAGGGTTCGAGTCCCCCCGCGCCCACCAAAGATCACTTTGCAAAAAGTGGTCTTTTTTTTATTTTGGATTGCGATTACCTTTAAGAAGTGCGAAGTCGGGGTCGCTGAAAATATTTAACTGACATGTTTATATTTTTTTTCATTAAATATAATAAGAAACATGTTAAACTATTCGTATGACACTCCCTTTCCCTTCCACTGGAAAAACAAAAGATGAAGTCCTTGCAGCCATGCGCGCCGCGCGCGACCATGATGTGCAATGGCAAAAGGGACGCGCTTTCAGTCTGGTCTATCACGCCGGGAAAGATGTAGATGACCTGCTGAAGGAAGCCTCTCTTTTATTCTTCTCCGAGAATGGCTTGAACCCCACTGCCTTCCCGTCCCTGCGAAAGTTTGAAACCGAGATCGTTGCCATGGCGGCATCGCTTTTGGGTGGCGATGAGGACACGGCTGGGACAGTCACTTCCGGCGGCACCGAATCGCTGTTGATGGCGGTCAAGACCGCCCGTGATTGGGCGCGTAAAAACCGTCCGGAGATTAAGGAACCGCAGATGATCCTGCCGATCACAGGACATCCAGCTTTCGAGAAGGCGGCGGAATATTTCGGAGTGAAGGCGGTTCATATCTCCGTTCGGGCTGATTACCGCGCCGACGTGGAATCGGCTCGAAGAGCAGTGACCGCCAATACCATCCTGATGATCGGTTCCGCTCCGGCATATCCACATGGAGTAGTGGATCCCATCCGTGAGCTGGCGGGGATTGCACACGAGCATGGCATCCTCTTCCACACGGATGCCTGCGTGGGCGGTTTCATGCTGCCCTTCGTGCGCAAGCTCGGCTATCGCGTACCTGATTTCGACCTATCCGTGCCGGGCGTCACCTCGATCTCAGCGGACTTGCACAAGTATGCTTATGCCGCCAAAGGTGCATCCGTCATTTTATATAAGACAGCGCAACTGCGCCGCCATCAAATGTTTGTTCATACCGATTGGCCGGGCGGGATTTATCCGTCACCGGCGATGGGCGGCACGCGTCCCGGCGCCCCGCTAGCGGCCGCCTGGGCGGTATTGAATTATCTCGGCGAATCAGGCTATCTCGAAATGACCGATCTGGTGATGAAAGCGGTACGCCGTTTGCAGGAAGGCGTCAATGCCATGCCCGGATTAAAGGTGATCAGTAATCCGGAGATGAGCGTGTTTGCAATTGGATCCGATGGATTGGATGTGTATTCCCTGGCAGATGAATTGACGAAGCGCAACTGGCATCTTGACCGCCAGCAATTCCCGCCCACATTACATATGACCGTCCAGTTCGGCCATATCGATGTGGTGGATGAGTTTCTCGGCGATCTGGCCGAGGCTGCGAAGGCTGTCCGCAAACCAAGTTTCGAGAAAACAGCCAACGCCTGGTTGATCAAGATCGCCAATTTTCTGGTTCGGATATTGCCCGAAGCCTGGGTCACACGTTTAATGGAAAAAGCTTCCTCCCTGCTGGGAGGCGGAGGCGACCTGCCAAGCAAGACGGCTCCGATGTACGGGCTGATCGGTTCGCTTCCCAATCGAGGCGATTTGAAGGAAATGGTGTTGGATTTGCTGGATGGAATGACGCGTTATAAAAAATGATGTCATTGCGAGGGGAGGGTGCTGTTCCCAACGAAGCAATCCCCTTATAACAGGAGACTGCTTTGCATAAACCGCTCGCAGTGACATCCGATATTGCCAAAGGAGAAATCATGACCGCAGCCACCCAGCACGGAACTCTTTCGTTTTGGACAAAACTCGCCTATGGCACAGGAGATTGGAGCCTTGCCAGCTTCGGAACGCTTCGTCAGGTTTTTTACGCCATCTTTCTCACGGACGTGGTCGGGCTTGAACCGCGTCTGGCTTCCTTTGCAGCGCTGATCGGCATAATCTGGGACGCGGTCAATGATCCGATCGTGGGTACCATCAGTGACCGGGTGCGTTCGCGCTGGGGACGTCGTCGCCCGTTCCTTTTGCTTTTTTCAATTCCATTTGGATTGAGTTTTGTCGCACTATGGTGGGCGCCGCCTTTTCATAATCAATACCTGCTTGCCGCCACCGTCTGCCTGATGTTCATGTTGAGCGATACGCTTCAGACTCTGGTTTCCATCCCATTTTATGCGCTGACTCCCGGAATGACCTCCGATTACGATGAGCGCACCAGTCTCAGCGGTTACCGCATGTTCTTCAATTTGCTGGCTTCGCTGGCTACCGCAGTTGCCGCGCCGGCGATTGTGGACGCGGCTCTGGCGGGCGGCACGACTCAACAGCAGGGCTATTTCATTGTCTCGGCGCTGTTTGGCGGATTGGCCGTCATCCCGTTCTTTGTCATCTTTGCCGTTGTGCGCGAACGTGGCAATGCAGCCGATGCCGCTGAGCCTGAGATCCCATTTTTGCAAACTTTGAAAACTTCGTGGGAAAATGTTCCCTTTCGATTTGCAACCGCCCTCTATATGCTCAACTGGATCACCTTCGATCTGGTTGCCTTGGCTCTGCCCTTTTTTCTGGCGTACTGGGTTGCCAAAGGGGACTTGCTGCAAAAGGCGCTCGGCCTTCCGCTTGAATCAGCCGTCTTTGCCTGCCTGCTGGTAACTTCGGTCATTGTCCTGCCGTTTTGGGTCTGGCTGGCGCGCAAACTTGGCAAGCAACGCGCCTACATCATCGGCATGACGTTTTGGGCCGTCGTGCAACTGTTGATCTATTCCATTCAACCGGGACAGGTCACGTACATCCTGGTGCTGGCTGTCATGGCAGGCATCAGTGTCTCTACCGCGCATGTTCTGCCGGATGCCATTTTCCCGGATGTGATCGAGTGGGACGAATTGCGGACGGGCCGCCGCCGCGAGGGGATCTACTACGGCGTCAAAAATTTCGTGCGCAAATTGACCGGCGCGCTGGCGATCTTTATTGCCCTGCAAACGCTCGGCTGGTTCGGATATCAATCCCCTCCCGCTGGCGCGATACAGTTTTCTCAATCTGCCTCCGCCTTACAAGCCATTCGTTTTTTGATCGGTCCTTTGGGCGCAGTACTTCTTTTCGGCGCAATCACCATGGCCTGGTTCTATCCATTGACCAGGGAAAG
>CAZEGE010000193.1:0-3330 GCA_964511765.1 uncultured Anaerolinea sp. | reverse complement strand
TGTTGATGGATCGAATACGGCTTGCCCAGGTAATTCGTCCACAGTTCTTCGGCGATATGCGGCGTGACCGGAGCCATCATCTTCAAATAGATTTCCTGGGCTTCCTTCCATGCCGCGCTGCCAGCCGCTCCGGCTTCGCGCGCCTTGTACATTTCGTTCATCAATTCCATCAGGGATGAAATGATCGTATTGAATTCGAAGTTCTCGAAATCGCCCGTCACCCGGCGCAGGGTCTGGTGAACCTTTCGGCGCAGATTCTTTGTCACTTCATTGGCTTCATCTGAGGGTTGAGTAGAGCGAGCGTTCGTCTCGCTCGTATCGAAACCCGAATCGGTGAACAAAGTCCACACGCGGCGCACCCATCTCGCGCTTCCTTCGATGCCTTGCGAGTCCCATGGCGCGCCCATCTCCCAGCGCGCGAAGAACATGATGTAGGCGCGCACCGTATCCGCGCCGTATTTATTCACCAGCACATCGGGCGCGATCACGTTGCCCCTGCTCTTCGACATCTTGTCGCCGTCCTCGCCCAATACCATGCCTTGATTGCGCAACTGCAGCATCGGTTCGTGACCTTCGACAATGCCTGCATCGCGCAAGGCCTTGTGGAAGAAACGCGTGTACAGCAGATGCATGGTGGCGTGCTCAATGCCGCCTGTGTAGGTGTCCACCGGCATCCAATAGTTGTACTCGGCTTGATCGAACGGACCCTTGTCATAATGCGGCGACAGGTAACGCAGGTGATACCACGACGAACACATGAAGGTGTCCATCGTATCGGTTTCACGCGTGGCAGGCTCGCCGCAGACGGGGCAGGTGGTATGTTTCCAGGTCGGGTGCAATTTCAAAGGCGACTCGCCGGTCGGCTTCCATTCCACATCTTCGGGCAATTCCACGGGCAGTTGGTCATCGGGCACAGGGTTCCAGCCATGCGCCTCGCAATGGATCATCGGGATCGGCGCGCCCCAATAACGCTGGCGCGAGATCAGCCAATCGCGATAGCGATAATTGACCGACTCCCTGCCGATGCCCTGCTGCGCGATCCAATCCAGCACGGCCGCAATGCCCGGATTCTTTCTTCCTTTTTCCGTGCCGACCTTCGTCCCGTTGAACGGACCTGAGTTGACCATCACGCCGGGTCCCGCGTAAGCGGCCTGCATCTCCCCTGCGCTCGCTTCATTCTGGACCTCGGGCCGGATCACTTCGACGATGGGCAGTTCATATTTTTTGGCAAAAGCAAAATCGCGTTCGTCGTGGGCAGGCACAGCCATGATCGCGCCCGTGCCATACGACATCATCACATAATCCGCGATCCATATTGGGATGCGCGCCTGATTGACAGGGTTGATGGCATACGCGCCCGTGAATACGCCCGTCTTCTCTTTGTCCACTGCGCCGCGTTGAATTTCGGTTTGATGCGCGGCTTGTGCCTTGTACTCTTCGACTGCCGCCTTATATTCCTCCGTTGTAATTTTATCCACCAACGGATGTTCAGGCGAGAAGACCATAAAGGTCGCGCCCCACAAAGTATCGGGACGGGTGGTGAAGATCTCCACCTCATGACCTTCCTCTTCTTCTGGGAGAGGGGTTGGGGGTGAGGGTGGTTTCACTTTGAAGATCACCGACGCGCCTTCGCTGCGATCGATCCAATTGGTCTGCAAGGTCTTTACCGTCTGCGGCCAGTCAATGCCATCGAAGTTCAACAGTTCATCGGCATATTGGGTCGCTTTGAAGAACCACTGCTCCAGGTCCTTTTTGATGACGGGCGTGTTGCAGCGTTCGCAATGACGGTCGTCGCCCCAGACCTGCTCGCGAGCCAGGGTTGTGTTGCAGTTCGGGCACCAGTCCACGGCGGACATCTTGCGATAGGCCAGGCCGGCCTTATACAGCTGAATGAAGAACCATTCCGTCCACTTGTAGTATTCGGGCGAGGCCGAGACGGCCTCGCGTTCCCAATCGAACATCGCGCCCATCGACTTCATCTGCTTGCGCATTTTCTCGATGTTCTGGAACGTGCGCTTCATCGGGTGGACGCCGTCCCTGATGGCCGCATTCTCCGCAGGCAGACCGAAGGCGTCAAAACCCATCGGGAACAGCACGTTATAACCCTTCATGCGCATATATCTTGCGCGTGCATCGGAGGGAGTCATGGCATACCAGTGACCGATGTGCAAGTCGCCGCTGGGGTAGGGCAGCATCGTCAATGCGTAATGCTTCGGCTTGCTGTTGTCGATCACCGAACGATACAACTTGTCCGCTTCCCATTTTTCCTGCCACTTCTTTTCGATGATCTGCGGCTGGAAGGATTTATCCCCTCTTGCAGGCGCAGGCGCACTTGTTTTCCTGGTTTCGACAGGCATGATCGCTTTTGGTTTTTCCGTCACAGGGACTACTGCCTTTGGCTTTTCAGCCACAACCACCACAGCCATCTTCTTTACCGGCTCGATCGCCATCATGGGTTTCCTGGCAGGGGCTTTTATCGCCCTTGCTTTCGGCGCAGTTTTCCTGCCTGCAGGTTTTTTCGCTTGTGCCCTGGGTGCGGCCTTCTTCGCCCTGACAGACGATGACGCGACGGATTTCTTCGCGACCTTCACGGCTTTATTCTTCTTCGGGGATGATGTGGCTGCAGGCTTCTTTACAGTTACCTTCCTAGCCTTACTCTTTGCAGGCGCTGCCTTAACAGCCTTCTTCACTGCGACTTTTTTGGTCACAGGTTTTGCCGCTTTCACGGTCGATTTTTTGGATGTCACTTTTTTCCTGGTTTCTTTTTTCTTTGTTATTGTCATTCTTACCTCATGAAGTTAAGCGTTAATTTCAAGGGACTCTTGACCCTTCGACAGGCTTAGAGCATCGCCTTGTATATTTTACAACCTGTATATCAAGGAGGCGTGGAAGCAAAGGTCCCTGCTTCCAGAAGAATATGTCAGTGCTGATATTTGCTTTCATCACATATCTCCTCATTTTTGTCGTCCCAAACGAGCGCTTTCCAGTTCGCAGCGCCATATTAAACAAAAATTCCTCCATCCACATAGGGACGAAGGAAACCTCCGCGGTACCACCCGCTTTACGTCGCAGCTTGCGAACGTCACTTTGATGCTGTAACGGGCCTACCCGTCGCTGACTACTTTGGTTCACCAGCGAAGTCCTCTTGCGAGAGACAGGCGAGTTCGATCTTGGAGTGTCCCGTAGACACTGGCGCTGGGCTTCCACCTCACTCTCCCAACTCGCTGACGGGTTGACCTACTACTCCTGCTGTGACTTTTCAATTTTTGTTTTTGGTGGACCCAGAGGGATTCGAACCCTCGACCTTCTCAATGCCATTGAGACGCGCTC
>CAZEGE010000192.1:0-3352 GCA_964511765.1 uncultured Anaerolinea sp. | reverse complement strand
AAATCTTCAAAGTCAGCGAGAAAGTCTTTGTGGATAAGGAAGAGAAAGATTTGTTCAAGGCATTAGAGAAAGTGGAGAAAGTCAAACGCGCCGAAGGCTCTGTGGATGATTTTCTGAATGCCTTTGTGCCCATGGTTCCGTCGGTCAATGCGTTTTTTGAAAAGGTCTTGGTCATGGCCGAGGAAAAGAAGGTCAAGGAGAACCGGCTTGGTTTGCTGCAAAGAATTGCGGCACTCTCAAATGGTGTGGCAGAGTTAGATAAACTCGAAGGATTCTAAAAAATATCCCTCCCGCTAAAAAGGGAGGGATATTTTTCGTAACAGATTCTGTTTTCCATCGTTATTAATATTAATATACTGTGAAATCCAGCGAAACCTCCCCTGTCAATCTGCCCATCCCAGAGGAAAGCCGCCTGGTACATCAGGCCAAATCCGGCGATTCTGAGGCTTTTGCACAACTATACGACGCTTATCTTGAACGCGTCTATCGTTATGTGTATTTCCGCGTTTCAGATGACCAGACAGCGGAAGATCTCGCCTCACAGGTTTTTCTCAAGGCTTGGGAAGGCCTTGATCGTTATCAAATGAATGGCTCTCCCTTTGTGGCATGGTTATATACGATTGCCCGTAACCTGGTGATCGACCATTATCGCACCCGTAAAGATTCAATTGCACTAGAAGAGGTCATCCCGCTTGCCTCGGAGCATGAATCTCTCGATGAACAGGTCGGGGTTATGTTCGACCTGCAAACCATGCGTGATGCTCTGCACTATCTAAACGAGGAGCAGCAACAGGTTTTGCTCTTGAGGTTTATTGCGGAATTGCCCACGGAAAATATCGCAAAAGAGATGGGCAAAAGCGAAGGCGCGATTCGTGCCCTGCAAATGCGTGCCTTGCAAATGATGGCAAAACACATGCAGGAAAGGAAATGCAATGAGTGATTTTGAACAAGTATTGGATGATTGTTTGAGGAGATTGACCAGCGGCACCTCCACCCTGGATGAATGCCTGTCAGGCCATCCAGAACATGCTTCTCAGCTCAATCCTCTTTTGCAAAGTGCGGTTGGATTAATGCGCCACAGCCGGGAGGTATACGTATCGCCGGCTTTCAAGGCACGCGGGCGTGCAAAATTATCGTTGTACGTGCAAGACCGCCCACGCCAACGGGCACGAAAAACATTCATGTTCCGGCGTTTTGCTGCCAGCGCTGCCGTGCTGGTACTTGCTCTCTTAAGTGCCGGGACGGTCCGTGCTCAAAGCGCCTTGCCGGGTGATTTGTTTTATGCGTGGAAACTCGCCAGTGAAGGCGTATGGCGCGAGATTTCACCTGATGCAAGCCATGTAGATCTTGTGCTTGCCAATCGCCGTATAAGTGAAATTGTTGCAACGGCGGATGATCCGACCCTTCAGGCTGTAGCGTTGCATGATTATGAGGAAATACTGGCCCGTTTACAGTCTGGGTTGGACGTGGATTCAGACGCACAAATTTTGTCCGTGCTTGAATCACATCGAAAGTCATTGAAGGATGCAGGATTGTCTGTTCCACAACTGGATGATTACCTAAGCCCTGAAGAGAATGATGGCGAAATTGTTCCTGATCTGCCGCAGACTCCAACGGTGACTCCACCTGTGCTTGAAACTCCCCAGACTCCAGCGGTGACTCCGCCTGTGCTTGAAATTCCCCAGATTCCAACAGTGACTCCGCCTATGCTTGAAATTCCCGTGCCGGTTCCATAGGTTTTCGAAAAATTAAAACCTGATAAGAGATTATTAAAGAACGTGAACTTGCATAACATTCCTGTCCGTCCTTCGTTATTCACAATGAACCTGGCAACAGGTAATCCAAATACTCTCGGAGGTACCAAATGTTTAAGTTCATTGCTCAGTTGTTGATCTCGGCCACAGTTGGCCTGGCCTTCGCTGCCGGCTCCAATCCTGACGTACGTGGATACGTTGAACAAGCCTGGCATGAATCCAATGCTTATATTCAGCAAACAGCAGATATTGCTGCCGATACTTCCGCCAATATTGATGCGGACATATTTGCGGAAGATGCTTCGGTGGAATCCACAAATGATGTTCAAGTGGACAGTGGTTCGAGCATTGATGCGGCACTGCCTGAATTGCTTGATGTACAGGCAAATGGAACGGCTGAGTCACAAGCCCAAACTGATGCTTCTGTTGAATTGGATGATGTCAGCTTAAATCTGGCACAGATGCTTGGTTTGAAACTCGGCTTTGGCCTTGGGAGGTAACAACTTCCTCTCTCTTACGGGACAGCGCATGCTGTCCCGTTTTGTTTTTAAGCCTTCATTTATGTATGCCGACCTTTCCAAGCGCGCTAGAATCACTCACACCATGTCCACTCTTGATGCTTGATGAAATCAAATCCAAATTGGATGGTTTTGTTCGCTGTATGCGAATTCTGCATTTGCAGACCGAGGACAAAGGACGGACGACCAAGGTTGATCAAAAAATCCTCGTTGACGCAGAAAGGAATTTCTGATTTCAACAAACTCGAAGGCTTTTTAGCCAGAAACAAGATTCTTCACCGCACAGACGCGGAGAACACAGAGAAAAAATTCTGCTAGCTCTGTGGCTCTGCGGTTTTATTTTCCCGATTCGTCAAATACGTCTATAATCAACCCGCGTACGTTCCAACACGTGAGCGTGAAAACCTACCCCTATGTCCACCATTGATGAAGTCAAATCCAGGATAGATATCGTAGACCTCGTTTCCGAGGCCGGTGTCAAACTGCGCCACGCGGGCAGGAACTACACGGGGTTTTGTCCATTCCATGATAATAAGAAGACGCCTGCGTTCGTTGTCTGGCCTGAGACTGGGACGTGGCGGTGTTTCGGTCAATGCAACGAGGGTGGTGATATTTTCAAGTTTGTAATGAAGCGCGAGGGGATTGATTTCAAGGAAGCGTTGAACAAACTGGCAGACCGCGCGGGGGTGAAGGTTGAATCCCTTCAACGCGAGGCGCCGCAAGTAAAGGAAGCCAATCAGCATCTGCGTGTTTTGCTTGAAGATGCGGTCATTTATTATCGAACGCATCTGTTCAACAATAAAGAGATATTAACCTATCTGCGAGAGAAGCGCGGATTAACAGATGCAACCATCGAGACCTTTGGCTTGGGTTATGCTCCGCAGGGTTACGATAATCTGTTCAAACATTTTTCCGCCAAAGGTTACCTCGAACAGGATTTGATCGATTCAGGGCTTTTATCTGAGCGCCAATCTGAATCTCCGATCACTAATCTCCAGTCCCGCTCTTTTGACCGATTCCGCAACCGCATCATGTTTCCGATCCGTGACGAGCAGGGACGCATGGCTGGTTTCGGTGCGC
>CAZEGE010000191.1:0-3373 GCA_964511765.1 uncultured Anaerolinea sp. | reverse complement strand
TTCATAAAATACTGGGGCAATCGTGATAATACCCTGCGCCTCCCTTCCAATGGATCCATCTCCATGAACCTCGATGGGCTTTTCACGCGCACAAAGGTCTCATTCACTTCTTCAAAACAGGATTCACTCGTCATCAATAATCACGAAAT
Source organism: uncultured Anaerolinea sp. (assembly GCA_964511765.1). Classification (GTDB taxonomy): domain Bacteria; phylum Chloroflexota; class Anaerolineae; order Anaerolineales; family Villigracilaceae; genus Villigracilis. The sequence goes on along the minus strand of CAZEGE010000191.1, from coordinate 3,224 downwards.
CTCGGGCAAGGGATTGGAACGGGTTTCGTACATTCTTGATCTCGTGCGTGAAATGGGAAGGATAAATGAACGCGCCGAAGTAACCAGCGAAAATAATTTTCCCGCGGGTGCGGGAATCGCTTCATCAGCGGCGGCGTTTGCGGCATTGGCCCTGTCCGCGAGCAAGGCGGCAGGGTTGAATTTGAGCGAAGCAGAACTCTCCCGCCTTGCACGGCGCGGATCAGGCTCCGCCTCGCGTTCCATCCCGGCCGGATTTGTGGAATGGCAAATGGGAAAAAGCGAGAAGGATTCTTTTTCCTTTTCAATCGCTCCCGTAAATCATTGGAATTTGGTGGATTGCGTCGCCATCGTAAGTTCCGCTCATAAAAAGACGGGTTCCACGGAAGGCCACGCCATCGCAGGGACAAGTCCTCTACAGAGTGCGCGCGTGCTGGATGCGCCGCGCAGGCTCGAGATTTGCCGCAGTGCCATCCTGAAAAAGGATTTTGAAGCCTTCGCCAACATCATCGAACACGATTCAGACATGATGCACGCAGTGATGATGACCTCCGATCCGCCGTTGATGTATTGGCAGCCTGCAACGATCAACATTTTCCATGAGGTGCGCGAGTGGCGCAGTAAAGGACTCCCTGTTGGCTACACAGTGGATGCGGGTGCAAATGCCCATGTGCTGTGTTTGGGAGAATTTTCCAACGATGTGGAGAAACGACTGCGGGGGTTGCCCGGGGTGACCGATGTGCTTGTGGCGGGCGTCGGCGGCGCGGCAAAGATGGTTTAATTCGCCGATTGAGCAGATTTTTTTGCAATCTGCGGATGGGAAAAATATTTCGAAACGGGATCAACTTTCAGCGGGGAAAGCGGCGAAGTACTTTGTCTCATCAAACCTTAATTTCAATCAAATCTGTTTGAAGATATAATCCATTTTGTAAAAGGCTTGCGATCGTCTAAATTGAAAAGGAAAAAAATATGGTACCTGGTTTTGTAACGTTAATCATCTTCCTGTTCGCGTTGGGTGGGATGATATTTGTGCACGAATTGGGGCATTTTATTGCCGCGCGTTGGGCGAAAGTCGAAGTGGAGGAGTTCGGCTTCGGCCTGCCTTCTTATAAACTTGCAACACTCTTCACTTGGCAGGGGACGGAGTTCACGATTCATGCTTTGCCGCTTGGCGGATTCATTCGACCGAAAGGTGAGAATGACCCCACCGTGCCCGGCGGACTCGCATCCGCAAACCCGTGGAAGCGCCTGGTTGTATTGTTCGCCGGCCCATTAATGAATCTCATTACGGCTGTTGTCGTGTTTTCTTTTCTGATTGCGTCCGAAGGCGTGCCCCTGCCCGGCTCGATCAAGATCGATTCTGTTACTGAGAATTCACCCGCACAACAAGCAAACATTCAATCTGGTGATATCCTGCTCGCCATCAACGGTGAAAATGTCACCGAAGTACAGCCGGCCATTGATATCATTCAAGCAAACCTTGACCAGCCTGTCGAGCTGTTGATCGAACGCAGCGGCAAACAGATCACCGTCATTGCCACACCGCTCTCCACCAGAAAGAAAAGCGAAGGCGCGCTTGGGGTTGGACTTGGATATCCAACACGCCCGGCAACATTCGTTGAAAGCATCACAGGCGGATTTGCAATCACAGGCATACAAGCCGCCACGATCGTATATCTTCCGATTGCGCTTATTCAAGGCGTCATCGCACCCAAAGATGCGCGGTTCATCGGCTTCAAAGGCATCTTCGATATGTTCAATGTTGCCGTGGAGGAGGATGTAACCAGCCGCCAGGAGGTTGTCAGCGCACCTACTGGTTCAAGCACCCCCAGACCCACCAACTGGACGCTCAACCTGATCGGCGTGCTGAGTATATCGCTCGGTGTGCTCAACCTCTTCCCCATCCCCGCGCTCGACGGCGGACGCATGCTCTTTACCCTTCCTGAGATCCTCTTCCGCAAACGCATCCCCCCTGAATGGGAAAACATGGTCAATGGCTTTGCCATGCTCCTGCTCATCAGCCTGATGCTGTTTGTCAACGTGATGGATTTCGTCAATCCCGCTTCGATCTCCACCCCATAGCCATGTCTGAAACTATTACCTTCCAATCTGTTCTCGAACACCTGCTGGATTCAAAAAAGGATATCCCGCACAGCCATCTCCAGCATTATTCCGACCTGGATCCAAAATCCCTGCGGCTTTTTCTGGATGTCTGGCCCAGCGTCAAACCTAACCGAAAACTGCTCCTGCTCGAAGAGCTTTTATCGTATCTCAACTCAGAAGTCCTGGTCTCATACGAAGAAATCGGCAGGGCGCTTTCGAATGATGCGGATGGAGAAGTCCGCGCCCGTGCGATTGGTTTGCTGGCCGAATCAAACGACCCGGAACTTGTTGACGTATTAATAGAGATCTTCCTCAACGACGCGGACCTCGCTCCGCGCATTGAATCTGCGAACCTGCTGGGTGAATTTGTCCTGCTCGGCGAATTGGAAGAATTGGAGGAAGAACTTCAGCGTAAAATAGAGGAGGCCTTGATCTCCGTCATCCGCAGTGAGGATAATCCATCCTTGCGAAAACGCGCGCTAGAGTCGCTCGGCTATTCCTCGCGGGACGAAACGGTCAATATCCTTGAATCCGCTTTCCAACGCGCTGACCCAACCTGGGTTGCCAGCGCCTTGCGCGCCATGGGACGCTCCCACGATAACCGCTGGGATGATGACGTAGTCAGCAAATTGCTGGATGAAGACCCACGCATCCGTTTCGCCGCTGCCGAAGCCGCAGGCGAACTCAGCATTGAAGCAGCAGGTCCCATCATGCTTCAAATGCTGGAAGACGAAGAAGAGGACGATGATGTCATCTCTGCGGCCATCTGGTCGCTTTCGCAAATTGGCGGTGACGATGCGCGCATTTATCTGGTCAGTATGATCGAGCAGACCGAAGACGAAGACCTGGTTGCCTTTCTTGAAGACGCCCTCGAAAATCTGGACTTCAACGAAGAGTTGGATAAATTCGATCTTCTATCATTGGACGAAGATGATCTGGAAAACTTGGACGAAATTAACGATTTGGACGACGAAGAAGATAAGTGAAGTAAAAAAGCAGACCGCATTTGGTCTGCTTTTTTGTGAGCGCGGAGGGGCTCGAATATCATCCCCCCTGTGGGGACACTCAAACAAAACAAAGAGCCCTCCAAACAGAGGACTCTTGTGAGCGCGGAGGGGCTCGAA
>CAZEGE010000190.1:0-3408 GCA_964511765.1 uncultured Anaerolinea sp. | reverse complement strand
TTTAACAGTATAATATTTCCTGTAGTATGAAAGGAAGAAAATGACAAGATCCATAAAATATTTACTTTTCACCCTAACCATAACCTTATCCCTGCTCATCGCAGCCTGCGGGGCAGGCGCAGCACAGGAAGCCGCCATTCAAACTTCCGTTGCGCAGACTGTCGCCGCGCAAATCACAGTCGAAACTCCAAATACCGAAACTCCCTCTGCGCCTGTCATCCCTACAAAAACCCCCTTCCAGTTACCGACGCCGCTGACTCTGCCCACCTCCCCCACCCTGTCTCCGAATGCTTCCAAAGCCGAATGTGCACAGGCAAGCCTGGTGAGCGAAACCATTGTGGACGGCACCATTTTCAAACCCGGCGAACAATTCACAAAGACCTGGGAGATCACCAATACAAGCAATTGTTATTGGGATACCAATTACAAGATCGTCTTTTGGGACGGCAACATCCTGGGCGGAGGGTATGTTTACAATTTGCCGCAACCCGCCGGCCCCGGAGCAACCATACCGATTTCCCTGGTATTAACCACCCCCATTGAAGACGGCAGCTACCGCTCCGAGTGGAAACTCCAGACCCCCGACAAGATCACGTACGGCGTGGGTTACCTGGATGCCCCCTTCTACACTGAGATTGTCGTCTCCTCGGCAGAAAACCCCGATTATGCCGTCACCTCCATGGATCTTTACATCACCCGCGACCCGCTGACAGGCTGCCCGGCCAATACCACCTATACGGCATACGCCACATTCACCACCAACGGTCCCCTGGAATTCGCCTATCGCTGGCTCCAACAGGATGGCAATAACTCAAATCCGAAAACCATCACAATGACCGCCGCTGGGACAAAGACAGTGACCCGCGTATGGAAATTGGGGCGCGCCGCTTCCCAAAACGACCACCGCTGGTTTGGGATCGAGATCACGGAACCTGTTTATAAGGGATATCCCTCTGTAGGTTTCAGTTTCCATTGTCCGTAACTCAATAACAAAAGGGAAGCCAGTGCATGCACTGGCTTCCCTTTTGTTAACGCTGATGTGAAATACTTCCCTGCGGCTTTCAAAAACTTTTTCGACCAATCAAAAATCTCCTGGGCGTCACCATCTTCAATTCCACCGATCATTCCATTCGCCGCCGTGGCGGGACGATCCATCATGTCGCCCTGGTGAATTAGATCGGTATGACTGCAGCTTTTACTATTTCTTCTGTTGCTCTTTCTGCTGGCGCAGTTTTCGTTTCAATTCCTGCTCTTGCTCCAGTTGCAACTGTTCCTGCCTTCGCAGTTTTTGTTTCTCTACCTGCTCCTGCTCGAGTTGTAGACGTTCCTGCCTGCGCAGTTTTTGTTTCTCTACCTGCTCCCGTTCCTGTTGCAGACGTTCCTGTTCTTGCGGTTTTTGCTTCAGTTCCTGTTCCTGCTCCAGTTGCTGTCGTTCCTGTTGCCGCTGTTTTTGTTCCTGTTCCTGCTTCTGCTCGAGTTCCAGCCGGTCCTGTTTCCGTTGCTCTATTTCACCTTGTTGTTGTGTCATCTTTTTCCTCTTTCACTCCCCTATAGCTTTGCCGTTGTCGCGGGATAATCCTCAGTTGTCGCTGACTTCATAAAGCACCTTTCCCTCTTTTGCCATAGTGTGGGTATTATACAACTACTTGCCACCGTAATAACAAATGAGACGGCGTCCCACCCTCCATCGTCCCATCCGTTCCAAATCCGCGCATCCGTTTGCGATGCATCCGTTGACTATAACTTCGCGAACGGACTCGCCACCTTCGCCGCCGTCGCGGGGAGATCCATCACGCCGCCCTCTGTCTGGCTTTATCCTGCACCTTGTTCAATTCCATAACCAGGCGCAATGCCTCATTAACTGCCTTTTCATTTGGAAAGGCTTTGGCAACGTCTGGTTCGAGCAGGACAAGATTCGTCCCTTCACGGTATCGCTTTGCATATTTTCCTCGCACGCCCCCTTTGAGCAAGGATTTCAGATCATACTCGGCGCGCAGTTCATCTTTAAGTTCAGTCATTTTCTTTTTCATAGGCTTTTCGCTCACTTGGAGTCAACTCACGAGCACTAATAATTCGGATACGGTTGCCGCGGTCAGCTTCTGTGAACGACACATTATGCTTGCGAAGATTGATCTCTGCTTTGCGCGGATCCCATCCAAAATTCATGTGGTCATTCCTGCAACAAATATACAACAGTTCAATCTATCAGGCAAGCACAATCAAAAGCGGCAGACTTTCGTTCCAGAAAGCCCGCCGCCCAGTTCCTAATCCTTAATTATCTGATCTCTTTTCTTTCATCCACCTACAATTTCGCAAACCTGCTGACCACCTTCGCCATCCCAGCGGGACGATCCATCACACCGCCCTGATGGATCAGGATCGGCGTGCCTTCCTTCGCATATTTCAAATCCACGTATGCCTGGCCTGTGATGAATCTCTGTCCATCAATGGCGCAGGATGTGACGAAGCCAATGCGCTCGCCGTCCGCGTTCATCACGGGGTCGCCGTTGTGCGCCATGCGCACGCGCTGCTCATCGAAGGTGAAGCGGATGACGACACCCTTGCGTTCTTTCTCGCGAACCACATACGCATCCCGCCCGATGAACCACGGCTTATAGGTCTTGACGTACGAACCGAAACCAGCCTCTGCCACACCCAAGTCTCTGGTGGTTGAGTAGCCCGGAGCGGCAGCGGAGGGCGTATCGAAACCACCCTTACCAGAACCCAATCCCATTTCGTGACCATACAACGGAAGTCCTGCCTCGGTGCGCAATGAGTCTCTTGCGCCCAAACCTATCGGCTTGACGCCAAACCCCTCGCCTGCTTTCATGACCGCATTCCAGAAGTCCACGGCGCGCTCAGGGTGGACGAATAATTCAAAGGCCATCTTCTCGCCTGTGTAGCCCGTGCGCGAGACGATCAGATCAAATCCACCAACTACGGCATCGCATAACTCGGTGCGCTTCAACTTCATGATTTTCGCGCGAGTCTTATCGTCCACACCCATCGCAAGCAGCACCTCGCGGCTCTTCGGTCCCTGCAGGGCAATATCCACCCGCATGGCGGAACCAGCTTTCGGGTCCCGCAGGTTGCGGATGTTCGCTTCATAGCCGTATGTCCGCGCCCATGGCCGCCCGTTGTCGATCCGCACCTTTCCATCGCGCACACTTTCGAGCCACGTGCGATCCTTGTCATCGTTCGACGCGTTCACGACCACCAGATAATTATCCCAGCCGCGGCGATAGACAAGCGTGTCGTCGATCACGTCCGCCTCGGGCGTCAGGAAATGCGAATACAAAGACTCGCCCGGTCGAAGACCCCCGCAATCATTGCCGCAGACCGTATCGAGGAAGGAAGCCGCATCCGCGCCGCGCACATCGTACACGCCCATGTGCGAAACATCGAACA
>CAZEGE010000189.1:0-3416 GCA_964511765.1 uncultured Anaerolinea sp. | reverse complement strand
TTTTCATTTTCCATGAATGTTCTCCTCGAACCAGTCTTGATAGATTGCGTAAAGGATGTCGTCGTTCGCAAGAGCGGGATCATCCTCAAATTCCGAAAGTTCAACGGTCCACGCGTAAATTTGTTGAAGCGAAGCCCGCTCGATATTCACGTCCTTGTGTCGTCGGCGAAGTTCCATGGCGATGGCGTAGGTGGATTCCCAGGTTAAGGTCATTAGGGATTGGGTAATTTGGAATTAGGTGGTGGTTGAGTAACCCTGAGCGCGTACTTCGCGAAGGTCGTATCGAAACCACAGGTGTTATCCGTCACAAGTGTGAATTATAGCAGGGAGGGGAGATAAGTCAATTGAATTATGTAAATATATATTTGCAAAATTAAAGAAGTGAGTATAATCATAGTCTCTGGATGACAAGCCCCGCCTCTTTCTTCTGCGGTGCCTGATTCTGCTTCGACAGACCCAATGTCTCCTGGTATTTGAGTCCGTCGAAAATCTTGAGATATTCGAATCCGAGGCTGCAAAATGATAACCTCCCGCCAAAAGGTATTGAATTACCTGAAGAAGACTCGCACTGTTTCCGCACGAGAAATCGCGCGCGCCTTGAAAATGTCTGCGCCGAATGTCAGGCATCATCTCTCTGTACTGTGCTCGGATGGGCGGGTGGAGTCCACGACGGTCAATCCACGTGGAGGACGGGGCAGGCCTGAAAAGGTATTCTCGCAATCTCAAGCGGCTTTGGGTGATAACTTATCCGTTTTAGCGGATGCCTTATTAAGCGAAAAAATCGACCTGGAAAAACTTGGGGGCAGGATTGCGCAGTCTCAAAAGCTGAACAATCCTGTAAATCAGGCAATGGCAAAACGACTGGCATTGCTGGTGGAAAAATTAAATGAGATGCATTATCAAGCGAGGTGGGAGGCAGGGGCGGAAGGCCCGCGCGTGAGCTTTGGGCGTTGTCCGTATTCAAGAGTGATCGAGAAACATCCCGAGTTATGCAGAATGGATGCCGCCATGCTGCAGGAATCCCTGGGATATCCTGTCAGGCAATTGACGAAAAGTGAAGTAGCGCTGCAGGGATTATGTCCGTTTATTTTTGCAGTGGGATAGGGATGTGAAGCAACATCTCCTATAAATGTTCCAAGGCAATGATGGACTGCCTGTCACTGAGTTGGATTAAACTCTTTTTGGGTGAGTTCTATATTGGCAGATCTTAGAAAATTCATTGCATTTTCATCGGTACGATAAGAGACGCTGTATACAATTTTTGTAATACCCGCATTGATGAGGACTTTCGTGCAATTTATACAGGGTAAATGTGTGACATAGCAGGTTGCGCCTTTGGTGGAGACGCCATGCAATGCGGCCTGGATGATGGCGTTCGTCTCCGCGTGAATGGTACGGATGCAATGTCCTTCCACGATGAGATGACCGATTTCATCGCAATGCTCCTGTCCGGCCGGCGAACCATTAAAGCCCGTCGTGAGAATTCGCTTTTCCAGCACGAGCACACAGCCGACAAAGGCCCGGTCACAGGTGCTTCTTTCGGAAACCGCATAGGCGATTTTTAGAAAATAAGAATCCCAATCTGGACGCATCAAAGCCTCTTTGTTATAAAATATTTTTGATTATATATTATATTTGTCTCTACCATACAAATGCCATTGTGAGGGCATTAGCCTGAAGCAGTCTCCGTTTTATGTGATATATAAATTCAATAGGCGATTGCCATACTGCCACACAAGCCCTCCCTCTTCGCATCGGGGATAATAATGGCGGACAGCGCAAGGGGAGAGTAAGGGTGGCTGCTCGCACATCGTTTCCGTAGGGGTTACGACATCAATTTATGTGATTTGTGATGGAGAATGTTTTTAACAAAAAAGAAGCGGTGCATGAATTTGCCGCTTCTTTTTATTCCTGACCGTAAATTTATTGTGTTAATTCGACCGTTGGCGGTTGAGATGTTTGATATTGCTCTTCTGCGTCAAAATTGATGATTGTGTTGCTGTTACCATTGATGTTTATTGTATATCCGATAATCTGGGTATGCAGGCCCGTCGTTCCGCTATTGCCATTGATGGTAACAGTTGCTGCTGGCGCAATCATCGAACCAGTAATGTGATTGCCGGAATTACCGTTAATAACAAGTGTTTCATTGTTTGATAGCGGCATGTAAAGCACCAAGCCTTTGTAGGAACCGCTGGTTGGGGCTGTGAATGTATTCGCCACATTACCGTTCCAGCTTACGGTTCCATCTTCAGCTATGAAAGTAACGTTGGAACAGTTGTTACTGCCGTTTCCATTGAACGATATGCCTGAACCAGACACAACGTGAATCAGCATGTTGTCGCATACCACCTTACTGTTGCCATTAATGCTGAAAGTGCCGTTGTTGATTCTGAAATTAACATCATTGGCCGCGACATTAATATTGCCGTTTATTGACACACTCCCATTATTGATGCAATAGTTGCCGGGGGAAAATGTATAATTGCCATTACCATTGAGGCTTAAGCCGCTGGGGAAGTTGCCCGGGTTCACAGTGTTGCCGGTCACGGACCCATTGCCTGAGCACGTAATTGACGGAAGGGGGATATCTATTGACGGCGGATAAGGAACCTGTGACGCTGATTGGACAGGGCCATTCATTGTGACGTTGCCATTCTTACAGGCCGTGCCAACAACGGAGTAAGCGGTATCAACCGACGTGCTGCCATTGCCGTTTGCATTAAAAGCGCAGTTGCTAGAGGAGTTGACGAATACGCCGCTATCGTTGACGTCCAGGGTAAAGTTACCGTTTACATTAAACGTCGCATTTCCGGTTGTTTTCAAAGAAACTAATGCCGCGCCGTCGAAAAACGTATCTATCGCACCGGGTGTGGCGCGGGCAACCGCATGCACAGTATTCGTCAACTGTGCTCTGCCGAGCAAACGCGAGAATGTCAATGGGATGTTGGATGTGATCGTTACCTGGATATAATTGTTACAAGTATCCGGAATGGCAGCGCAGGTATAATCCCCGCTGAGCGGTGGGTTTTCAACTATCACAACACTGCGCGTACCATCGTTGGTATATCCGTTGTCGGCAGCGCGCTGTTGACCGGCGGTTACGATATTCGTATCCCTGATTTTTGCCAGCCCGGCTGCGTAGGCGGCTGTGTCCGCGGCGCTTTGGGCCTGGCGTCGGTCTGAGTACACTCGTCCCCCGTCCACCGTCAAACCTGTCATCCCGACCAGGCCGATGATCGCAAAAACGATCAATATTATGGCCTGTCCCTTTTCAGATTTTTTGTGGATCATAATAAAAACTCCTGGTTAATGCACCTATATTGAACTATCTTGAGAACGAATAAAAATTTTTTTGTCAATAAACATTATACTCTTCCCCAAATTATATGGAATTACAGAGTTGTTAGGTATAA
>CAZEGE010000188.1:0-3464 GCA_964511765.1 uncultured Anaerolinea sp. | reverse complement strand
GGTGGTGTAAGAGACCACCGGCGTGCGCAGTAATGCGTGCGGCCAGGTAACCCCCGCCGGGAGCAAGGCCAAGCAGGGACGAAATCGTCTGTGGACGATGGGAGACAGCTCGTCTTCGCACGTGCCTTTCCCTCTTGTGGGAAGGGCCAGTCCCGGGTAGGCTGCACCGAGCGATGTGGCGACACATCGCCCAGAGAGATGACTGCACAATGGCGCCTCGGCGCCATGGACAGAATGCGGCTTATAGACCAGCCTGAGGCTTTTTATTTTTTATGCATACCAACCCGCGCTTGATATCCATCGTCCAATCTCTTCTTCAACAGCCGCCACGCCAGGATTCCATTCAGATTGCCGTTGGTGAATTAACTGAATTTAATGAAGAGCAGCTCTGTGCACAGTGGAATGAACTTGTTGCTCAAACGCCATTTGCGCAAATAAAACTGAATATTCACATCGTCTGCGCTGAACAACAATGCATGGTTTGTTTTCTGAAATATCACCCCGAACAAAAAGAAACAGCCTGCCCGCAGTGTGGTAGTGTGGGTGCCAAGATACTTGCCGGCGACGAATTCCATCTTGTGTCTTATTGAGAAGGCAAATAGATACGGATCGATAGTAAAAACGCAAGACCAATGCCGCAACGCCAAGATTCATGCTGCTCACGGCGGAACAGATTGGCAAAGCTGTTGTAAAATTGGTGCGCCGCCCGCGCCGTATGTGGATCATTCCCTGGTTTTGGAGCGTGACGGTTTTTATGAATAAATTCATCCCAAGTTTTGTGGATTATACGACCATCACCCGCTTTACCATTCCAGAGCGTGAAGATGAATTGAATGCAAATAATAATATTGGAGGCAGATAAGAATGAGTTTCTTATCCAAGATGTTTGGGGCGTCGTCAGTGCCAAAGCTCAATGTGCTTGAGTTGAGTGAAAAAATGAAATATGGAAAGCATCCGCTGATTTTGGATGTGCGCCAGCCCGATGAATTCCATCAGGGACATATTGCCGGGGCGAAATTATTCCCCATGAACGAATTGTACCGTCGCATGGGTGAATTGCCCAAAAGCCGCGAGATCGTTTGTGTTTGTGCCACTGGCAGCCGTAGTAAGTCTGCTTCGAAGATTCTTTCCAAAGAGGGTTTTACAGTTTTCGACGTGCAGGGTGGAATACTTGCGTGGCGACACGCAAAACTTCCCATACAAAAGGGATAGACTTTAACTTAAGGTTCTCTCTCCCGAAGGACATTGATTTATCCCGCTGTACCTGCCGCTCTTAAATCCTTCAAATTCAATTGATAGCCGACGCGCCCGTTATATTCATTCACTTCATAGGTGAATAGAATGTCCACACGGGCGGGCATGTTCTGATGCCAATCGCCGAGCCTGAAACCAATTGCATCGTGCGAGAATCTATTTTCATCTTCAAGCGCCAGCTTTAAATGCCTGGCATCCGCGCCGACCGTCCGCGAACTCTTGACCTTTACATTACGTGCCACAAAAGCGGCATCGCGATTTCCATATCCTGTTGGCTCAAGATAGCGCAGACATTTTTCATACAAGTCTGGACGCATATCCACCAGGGAGACTTCCGCATCCGCCGTGACCGTAGGCCTGAGGTCCTCTTTTGACAGTTTTTCCTCCGCTATGGCTTTTAACCGCCTCACCAACTCTGACAGATTTTCATTCCTGACCGTGAAGCCAGCCGCCGCGGCATGACCTCCGTGACGGACGAGCAAATCCGCGCATTGATCGAGGGCATCGGTGATATGGAATTCTGGAATGGAACGGCACGAGCCGCGGGTCTCCTCTTCGCCTTTGGATGCAACGATGGCGGGGCGGTAGTATGCCTCCGTCAGGCGTGAGGCGGCCAGGCCAACCACACCCGGATTAAATTCCTCGTCGGCGGCAAAGAGCAGGTAGGCATCGGGGTCGTCACCCATTACCATCTCTTCGGCTCTTTTTTGCATATCCCGTGTAATGCGTTGACGTTCACGGTTCTGCATATCCAGCATTTGAGCCAGCTCGCCGGCGCGGAAAACATCGCCGGTGGTCAATAATTCGAATGCGGCAAGCGCTTCCTTTAACCTGCCGGCCGCATTCAAGCGCGGGCCGAGGGTGAAACCAATATGCCCGGCGTTGACCTTAGCCAGTACAAGTTCGGAAACAGCCGCAAGCGAGAACAACCCCTGTCGTGTCGTCTGCCGCATTTGCCTGAGGCCTTTCCTCACCAGCACGCGGTTCTCACCGACCAGCGGGGCGAGGTCTGCGACAGTGCCGAGGGCGACCAGGTCCAGTAAATTATTCAGATATTGATCGCTGTTTGTTGTCTGCCCCCCATCGTTTAATAAGGCTTCTGCTATTTTGTATGCAATGCCAACCCCGGCCAGGTCCTTATCCGGATACAAATCGCCGTGTTGCTTGGGGTTGATGACGGCAAGGGCGGGCGGCAGGTTTTCACCGTCAGGGTGGTGGTGGTCGCTGATAATGAGGTCCAGGCCAATGGTTTGAGCATGAAGCGCTTCATCTGGCGAGCGGATGCCGCAATCGACGGTGATGACCAGTTTCACGCCATCGGTTTTGAGTTCATCCAAGGCGTTGTTATTTAATCCATAGCCTTCATCAAAGCGGTTCGGGATATAGCCGCGCACATCTCCATTAAAGATTTTCAAAGTTTCAACCAGCAATGCCGTGGCCGTGACTCCATCCACGTCATAATCGCCGTAGATGGCGATGGGCTCATGATCCTGGATCGCAAATTGGATACGTGCAATTGCCGCACGCATGCCGGTCATTTGAAAGGGATCGGTGTTGAAATCCGGTTTGGCGTTGAGGTAGGCGCGCGCCTCGGCGTCGGCGGCGTAGCCGCGGTTGAAGAGGATCTGTCGCAAAATGGGCGGGAAGGCCGAGAGTGCAGAATCAGCTTCGGATGTGATCAGAGGCGGGACGATCCAGCGTTTATGATTGGGCATGTCAGGTGTCATATTGGGAATGAGTATAAACGTTCCATCGATCACATGGAAGGGTTGTATTGTTTAATGATTCCAATTGGAACAAAAGATGAAGCTGCATGCGGATTGTTACGCGGCAGCCTGTGCGAAGACATATAAAGCATATTTAGTGACAGGGGACGGGGAATTTAAGACTGTGGCAAATGAAGTAAAAATCCAATGGGTATGAATACTGTTTCGGAGAGCACAAATGAATCTGCCAGGCGCAGATAATCTTAGCAACATTGATATTGTGGATTATGCCCTGTATTTATTAGGTGGATGGCGCGGCGTATCAACTCAGGATTCTACCAACGAGTACATGTGTTGGGGCAGGCGCCCCATGAAGATATGCCAGGACTATATTCTCTGGCCGACTTTACGTTATATCCCTCCCTTCTGGAGGGCTTTGGTTTCCCGATACTGGAAGCCTTCCGCTGTGGTTGTCCGATCCTGACATCGAATATTACATCCATC
>CAZEGE010000187.1:0-3467 GCA_964511765.1 uncultured Anaerolinea sp. | reverse complement strand
GGCCATCCGATCTGGCCCTGCCCTTCACGCACGGCCCAGTAAATAAACCCACCCCAGTTCCACGAGCGTTGATAGCGCGGACTGTCCCCGCGGTTGTTATCATCCATGCGCCGCAGGGTCAAATTGTTATCCCAATACGCGTCGGGTGTTCCATCATTATTGATGTCTGCCATTAGAGCGGCTGGCATGTCTTGCACTACAGAGGGCGGGATTTCACCACCGCTGGACTTTCGTTTCCATTCATAGCCCACGATGTCCCTGTGCCCTGTTCCGCCGCCACAGTTATAGTTTCCATTACCACCCGGACCGGACACACATCCCATTTTGGTCGTGTATTCGAAATAACGCAATTCCCAGAACAATTTGTATGGGGCGCGTCCGTTGCCGACAAACAGAGGCATATCACCGGGCAATTCATCCAGTTCGCCAACACTTCCCGCCAACGGTCCGCCGCCAACAGCGGGATGGGAAGGCACTTCCCACTGAATCATCGTTGGATTACCCGTCGCGCCCTGGTTCGGCAGGATCAAGTCCCCGATGAGAGGCAGGGTCACAAACATCGGACCCGCTGGTCGCAGCGTGAGAATCAAACGTAAATCCTGCCAATCGCCTTCCTGCGGGTTGTTTGGTGAGCCGCCGCCATAGGGAATGTAATTTACACCGCCCGAACCGCTGGACTCTGGCTGGCCTCCATTCCGAACCGCTGTCGGCCAGCGTACCAGAGTCGCGGGATAGGGACGTACATCGAGATAGATCTCAGGAAAGGTGACACGTGCGCTTAAGTTCCAGCCGCTGTTGGTACAGGTGATTCCACCCGCGCCCACGGAGAAGGTTGTACAGGGATGCTGAGGCGGCGATGTGTTTGGCATTTCGCAGTGCATGGTGCCAATCTGTTCAATGACATGAATGATCTCGCCGGTGCAATTGTCTACCCGGATGGGGAAGACTTTGCAGGTGCTGGTGCTGGCATCATACTCAAGCACTTTAAATGCCAAGTGATTGCCGGGGGTGCAGACCCCGCCACCGCCATTGTTTTTCCCTCCACTGCCTTCTCCACCACCACCACCTTCGTTCCCACCTCCGGTTGTACAAATGATGCTCCCATCGGGCTGAAAGGAACACGAAGGGGCGGACTGTGCCAGAACCGAAGATGGTTGGATGGATAACAGAACGATCAGGAGGAGAAACAGGATCGCGCGTTTCATGGCGTTGTTCCCTCCTGTCCAGCCGACAACGCAGTGAGGATGATTTGCTTCTCGCTTTCATCTATGAGGGACTGCCAGTTATCAGGCAGAGGTTGCATGGTGAGATGATGGGTATCCACCAGCCACTTTGCATCCCAGGGTTGTGAGTCATACAGGGTTGCCACGGTCAAACGTTCCTTGGCATTGGCTTGCGGATCGGTGATCTCCAATTTCGGTTCAGTCTGGGTTCCCAGCCAGAGCCAAGTTCCGTCAGATAAATATCCGAACAACAAAAAGGAACGCACGGGTGTCGCAGGAGATGTATAGGTATGACTATTCAGCGAATAAACGATATGTGTATTCTCAGCATCTTCCACAACCAAACAAATCACCGAATAATCGCCGCCCCAGATCTCCACGCGATTGCCTTTGACCGATGATGTTTTGAAACAACCGCGCAGAGCATACGTGACCGCCGCTTCGCCATTAACATTCAATCGCCATTCTGTGAGATCGGGATTTGGCGGAATGAAACTCACCGGTACATCCATCAAGCCATCAGCATCGGCAGGAATGGTGACTGTTTCCACTTGTCTCATCGGCATTTCAGTCAAGCCGAGTTGTTGTGTTGCTTCCGCCCGGCTATATCCTTCCCGCACAGCCAGCGCCCAGGCAATCGTCTTTTCCAAGCCCTGATACACACAGGCAGGTTGGATGACTTTGTAATTCTCGCTGATATAGGATGGCGTCAGCGACCAGTCAGATGAATCGGTTGGACAGCCGTAGGATGTTCCATCTTCTGGCTGAATGGTTGCAGGTGGTTCAGATTCCAATGTTTCAGTGGCTTGCGTAGTTAATGAAACAGACACCGGTGTGGCTTGCACCCTGCTCATCAATAGATACCGATTGAGTCCAGCCGTGCCTCCCGCCATCAAAAGCAGAAGCAGGATCAGCCCGGTCATGATTGAATAGATGCGCAGTTGTCTGCGCCCGGCCAGGTCTTGATAGGTCAATCCATCCAGGATTGTTTTCCAAAGGGTTTTCATTCTTCTCCTAAAATCATTGATCTTCGCGGGTGACGCCGTGCGCCAGATAACCGATGGCGCGCACGGTCACCCAGCGGGCAGGCAGTAAATATCCTGCTGAGCGGGTTTGGGCTGTTACAAAACAGGCAGGCCTTCCCTGATGTCTTCCGCAGGACGCTGAGATGAGTTGGGCGTAACCCGGTCGTTGGGCGTTGAAATACATGGCGGCAACGCCAGTGCCGCCTGTTGTTGCAGTGATCGTGCCATCCGGCAAGACAGTAATTTCCTGTGCGCCAGCATGCGCGGCAAGATCTGCGGCAGCAACGGTTTCCATAACTCGCGCATTGGTCACCATGTAATCCAGAATGCCCAGCAGGAACAAAGACATCAAGGGCATCAGGATCGCAAACAACACGATGGACTGACCACGTTCATTTAGAGACCCTTCGACAGGCTCAGGGCAAGACTTCATTGCCACCTGGCCTTCCAGGTTTCGGAACGTGAGATGAACCACTCGCTATTCCAGCCGCCTGCACTTAATCCAAGTAATCCATTAAACAGAACAGGCGCTTGAAAAGAAACCAGACAGCGGCCTGGCAAACCCGGACCGCTGGGAGGTGAGACCTGCACTCGATATTGCACTCCTGTCGTTGCGGACCAGTCGGCATTCAAGGTTCTCCATGCCACATTCACTGCATTGCGTTGCGCTCGGGCTGGATTAGGGGATTGGGATAGAAACTGAGTACAGGCATATGCTGCGGCGGTTGCAGCAGAACGGGCGCGATGCGTTGGGATCCAGGCCAGCAAGCCAAAGGCCATTAGGACAGCCAATATGGCAAACAGGGCTGTCTCCGCCAAAGCCTGGCCGCGTTCCCCTCGACGATGAGGAATGGTTTTCATTCGATGCCTCCAGATGGGGGCGGCCCGGGATAGAAACGCCACAAACGAAAAAAAGTGGCTGCACGTTGGGCTTCGATCAAGCGGATTCCAAAGATCCAGCCACGTGAATCCTCTACGGTAATCAACGAACGCACTTGGCGCGGACCATTCTGCCCTGCGTTAATGCGGTCTGCCAGATCCGGCCACAGGACATTTTCTCTGGCACGCTCTGTTGCAGGAGTGTTATATGAGCCGGTGGCGACTCCTGTAATGAACACGCCCCAGTCTGTGGAGGCGGACCGAAAGGCATAGAAGGCGGTGAACGTCATGCCGAAGAGGAGCAGAATCAGGACTGGCATAATCAATGCGAACTCAGCCA
>CAZEGE010000186.1:0-3506 GCA_964511765.1 uncultured Anaerolinea sp. | reverse complement strand
ACGGCGAAAGCACCCTGGATGAATTTGAGTAAACCGGGCCACAAACCGCCTTTGAAACGTTAGAATCAATATATATGGCATCTTATGAATTCATGCTATGCTTGGTAATAATAGATTAATCTTCAGCAGTCAATAAATAGTTAGTCGCGTGAGATCGGCGGTTTACCTCAGGAGATCGTAAAATAGTCAGTATAATAATTGAGTAGCAAGCAAAATTTTCTTATTGCCTCGTATGTAGGCTAGAAAATAGGAGGCTCTTTGTACGAAAGTACAGTTCCTGCCACCATATGGCAGGAACGAATCTGACAAAGATGGTGGAAACACCCTTGTTACGGAGAAATTCGTAACAGATCTCTTCTTGAAGAGATATTGCTCTGCTTCTTATCAAAGAGCCTCCTGCTTGCTACAGTAGTCATCGAGTACAAAGGAGTGGATATGTTTTCAGATAAAATCTGGGTTACAAGAAAAACTCGCATCTATACCGAACAGCGTCTTCGGGAGATTTCGAACATTACCCAAGCATTAATGGTTGCCTATTCCTTGGCGTTAGTTTCACTATCAATATGGAACTTACAAAGCAATGGCCCTAAGCTTAATGTGATTTCAGCTTTTGCATCAATTGTCGTTTTAGTTTTGTCTGTCTATCTGATTGCTCAAAAATACGCTGAGCGGTCAATTGCAATGCGAAACTGCTACATCAAACTTGATGAACTGTATTCAAGAGCAAAACGAGCCGAAGCAAACAAAGACGAGAATGGGTTAGAAGATCTTAAATCAGAGTATACAAGCCTATTAATCAATATAGAAAACCATTCAGAGTATGACTACTTGTGTCTCAGATATTCACTAAAAGACAACAAGAATACAACATTACAGCCATTTACTCGAGCAGATTATATGCAATATTTGTGGGAAAAAACCTGGAGAGTGATCTTAACAGTAATAGCTTTTGCAATCTCGCTACCATTCATCGTTTTCATTTGGTTCTAGAGTTGTTCATGACAGCCTCCTCAGATTTCAAGAAGTATTTTTCTAACAAAAGTCTCAAGAAACTCTTTGTAGAAGAAATTCGTTACAAGTCCGCCAGGGGAATTGACCATGTTAGTACTCGTACATTCGAAGGAAGACTTCCAGAGAATATAAAAATTATTCATCGTAAGGTCCATAATGGAACATATCAGTTTTCACAATATCGTGAAAAGCTTCTGTCACGCGGATCTGAAAGACCTCCTCGTGTTATATCGATTCCAACAATAAGGGACAAAATGGTTCAGAAAGCTTTGGCGGAAATACTTAGGTCAAGCTTTGGCGCAGAAATGCCTTTATTGCATATCATTATCAATGATGTTATCTCAACTTATTACTCAAGTTTGTACGATAGTGTCTTGAGACTAGATGTAGAAAATTTTTATCCATCAATCGTACACATCGATCTTATCAAGGAACTTAGAAAGAAAATTAGAAAAAAAGAAGTTCTCCATCTTGTTGACAATGCTATTTCTCGAAAAACAGTCTCACAGCCCAACAGGAAAGACAGAAACATAAGTACTAAAGGGGTGCCACAAGGTTTGTCAATTTCAAATATCTTGGCGAACATTTATTTATCACCTATAGATGCAAAGTATTCTTCCAATCCAAAGCTGAAGTATTTTCGCTATGTCGATGATGTTCTGATTTTTTGCAATAAAGTGGATATCGAGACAATTCACACCGAGTTAGAGATGGATTGTAAAAATCTCGGTTTGGATTTGCATAAGATGGAAGATAAATCTTCAAAATCCACATCAGGAAAAATAGTTGATGGCTTTGGTTACCTCGGATACGAATTTAGAAGTGGCAAAGTAATCGTACGCAAAAAATCTGTTGATAAAATTCGCGAATCGATAATTAGGCTTCTTACAAATTACAAATATTCAAAAACTAAAGACATTGAGTTCTTAAAATGGGCATTGAATATCCGCATAACTGGTTGCATCTTTAATAAATCAAAATATGGTTGGCTTTTTTTCTTTTCCCAAATCGATGATTTATCCCTACTTGGAGCGCTAGATCACTTCATACAAACTCAACTGAAGCGGTTTGATATCAATGGATTAAAACCCAAGAATTTCTTAAGAACTTATCATGAAATAACTCGGAATCTGAGCAAAACAACATATATCCCTAACTTTGATCGGCTCTCTATAGGGGAAAAAGAAAGAATATTAATTGATGTGTTCAAATTTACGAATCTGCCAACTACGCCACACGAGATTGAATATCAATTTAATAGAAGAATATACAAAATGGTAACGGAGCTTGAAAGAGATTTAGGTGGAACTTCATAAGGATGACTCAGCAATCATGATTGGCAAATTCCTATCAAGAGTTCTTTGTAAAGGCTTTCATGCCCGAAAATCAAACAGCACCTAGCACAGCGTGCGCCCCGTCACTGCTTCGCAGTGCGGGGCGAGCGGCTGGACCCTTCGACAGGCTCAGGGCAGGCAGCTGGGGATGCCAAGTGCTCTCGCGCTTTGGCTGGCGAAGCCGTGTCGCAGTGCCCGCCGCGAATATCCTCTGCGGAGGCGATATTCCCTTCGGAGATGTTTTTCGACAGTCTCGTTAGATTGCAAATAAGGAACAAAGCCAAATGAGTTCACGGTCGGTTTCAATATTACAAGCTTTATTTGTCGTTTTCCTTTGGGCGACATCCTGGGTTTTTATCAAAATAGGGTTGAATGAAATTCCACCCATCATATTTGCCGGTCTACGATACTTCCTGGCATTTGTCATTCTCCTTGTAGCGCTGCTGCTAGGCAATGCAAGAAAAGAGATTCATCTATTGCCGAAAAAATTGTGGGGGCAATTGATAATTCTTGGTCTCCTTTTTTACGCAGGTACACAGGGAGCGTCATTTGTGGCACTTGCCTACCTGCCCGCGATAACAGTGAATTTGCTTTGGAGTTTTAGCAGCGTCGCAGTAGCCATCCTGGGTATTGCCTGGTTGTCTGAGAAGCCAACACTATTTCAATGGGGCGGGATTGTGTTGGCGGCCAGCGGAGCATTTATTTATTTCTATCCGGCAACAATCCCAAAAGCCCAAATGTTTGGCGTCCTCATTGCAGTCATGGGTATCCTGGCAAATGCGGTATCGTCGATTATGGGCAGGGGCATTAATCGGTTAAACCAATATCCCCCGCTGATTGTGACAGTAGTGAGCATGGGAGCAGGTTCAATTGCGCTGCTGGCAACCAGCCTGTTCGTCGAAGACATCCCTGTGATTGGTCTAAAAAACTGGGCGATTATTGTATGGCTTGCAGTAGTCAATACGGCATTTGCCTTCACCCTCTGGAATCATACCCTCCGTACCCTTACGGCGCTGGAATCCAGTATCATCAACGGCACAATGCTAATCTGGATACCGATATTTGCTGTCATATTTTTAGGGGAGCACATCACAACCAAAGAGATAATCGGATTGATTGCAGCAGGTATGGGAACGCTTATTGTACAGACACGTCGTTTTC
>CAZEGE010000185.1:0-3518 GCA_964511765.1 uncultured Anaerolinea sp. | reverse complement strand
CGCGTGGTGACATCAGGAGTGATTTCTGCGCGCCGTTCCCAGGTGCGGTTGACCAGGTCAATCAGCCCCTTGAGTTCTTTTTCCGCGTCTTCGCGATCGTCCACATTGCTGGTGGCGATTTCATACGCGTGAAAAGCGATATTATGCCCGCCTTTTTTCCAGGTCAGCGCTGAGGCTTCGGGCATGTAAACTGCGCCGCGCAGAGTAGCATTGAGATACGGCAGGACTTCGGAAATATCAGCAGTCAGGCGTGCGCGCGCCGCGTATCGTTCCGCACCCGGCTCGCAGGGCGGAGTGAAAACTTCTAGATCGTAAGTTTCGATCAACATGTTGTCATCCTTGTTGTCGGATCGATCACCAAGTGTCGGTGACAGCGGCGCTTCTTATGGTTATGATATTTACGCCGCTTCAAGCGCGTTTGTTAGGTATGTAGTGATTTCAGCAGGTGAGGGGATGCGGCCCGTTGAAACGACTTTTTCGTTGATAACCAGTCCGGGTGTGGAGAGAATGTTGTAAGCCATGATAGCGTTGTAGTCAGTCACTTTGACGACTTCGGCTTCAATTCCCATGTCGGTTATAACTTTACGGGCAATCTGCTCCACGCGCTTGCAATTGGCGCATCCGGAACCTAAGACTTTGATGGTAAGCATGTTGTTCTCCTTGAATGTTTGGGGATGTCCTCGTAATGCTGAGACTTCTTTCAGCCAGTCCAACAGGGTTTCGATGTTTGGGACTTCGCGCTGGCTCACCAGCCGCCCGTCAATCAGCAGGCCAGGGATGGCGTCAAGCGGGATGTGATGACGGATGGTTCGTTCGTCATCTACTCGTTCCACTTCCACGGCAGTCCGACCTAATTTAGCGACGGCTTTTGCCAGCCGCATCTCCAATTCCAGGCAGTTGTGACAGCCTGTGCCGAGAATTTGGATTTTCATATCTGCTTCCTTTTGTCATGAGAGAGAAAACGCATTGCGAATCGCGAATGACTACAGTTTTTGTGGAATGGCCGCCATTGTGTTCCGACGATTTACCCACCAGAGCGTCCCTGCCAATATCGCTAAAAATACAAGCAGGTAAAGCATCACCAGCCCCACACTTGCGCCGTCCACCCACGTGCCGTAGATGAGTCCTGCGAGCGTGCTGAAGAGTGCAACCCAGCCAACATATGTCCATGATTTGAGACGCCCAATGATGGTGGAAATGATGAGGATGCTTTGCAGGCTGAGCTCTGGGTCTGCCATAAGATAGGCAAGCAAGGGTCCGCGGTGCATGCCGAGACTAAGGAACATTTGCGCGATGGGAACTTCCACGAGAGTGGGGAAGTACATGAATACACCGAAGACCACACCTGCAAGATTGCCGAGCAAAGTATTTTGTCCTGCAAGCGCTTCGATCCATTCCGGTTGAATAAGGGCGCGGATGACGCCCACTGCAAATACGCCAACGACGAGCAAGGGAAAGATTTGCTTGACGAATTTCCACGATTCCCACAGAAAGTCGCGGGTTTCATCTTCGGTGAGTTTGGTTTTGAGAATCCAGCCAAGAATGGCGAGAGCGGCTAATACACCGAAGAACTTTCCGTTGATGAGAAGATCCAGCCCGCTTGGATGCGGGGACATGCCAACTGCGGCGACCAAAAGCGTGAGCGCAACGAGGCTAAGTGATGTCCATGTCCACAGGTTGAAACCGTCGAAGATATTTTCCATGCCCTTCCAAGACGCGACACCAATTAGGATTAGCAAACCAATCAGCATTGCACCTTGTGCAGTGACTCCTTCTTCGCCTTTCGCAGAATCATAGGGGATGAGGTTGTAGAGAAAATCCTGGAACTTGTCCATGCCAGAGACGGGGACGGTAAGTGTGGCGTAGGTGTCCGTCAGTAAGCCAACTTTGAGCGTGCCTGAAAGTAAAAGCGAAACCAGCACGAGCAGGAAGATCAAAGCAACGCGGCGCATTTTCCCCTGCGCGGCGAACATTGTGTCAGTGGCTTTGTCGTGTTCGACGTCTTCATGACGGAAGATGAGCGCCATGATAATACCGATGCCAATGCCAAACGCGAGCGAGAGGACAAGACGTGCAATGGCAAGGTCAACGCCGATGACTCCGCCCGTGTAGATGAGCGCGAGTATGTTGGCGGCGGGGGCAAAGAACAGGAAGGTGATGGCAGGACCAATCCCTGCGCCTTTTTTATAGATACCCGCAAATAACGGGACGATGGTGCAGGAGCAAACGGCAAGCAATGAACCTGCCAATGCTGCGGCGGGATATGAAATGAATTTGGGCGTGTTGCGCCCCAAAAAACGCGTGACCGTTTCTTTCGGGATAAGCGCAGTCATCGCGCCCGCGATGTAGAAGGCCGGAAGCAGGCAAAGAAGTACGTGCGCGGCAAGATAGGATGCGAGGTTGCCAAGCCCGCTGTACAATAGATCAGTAAGGAAGGAAAGGATATTCATGCTGTTTTCAGGCTTTCAACAGAGATCAACGCGGGCGCGCATTGTGGACATTCACACGAAAGATTCAACTGTGTATTGATCAGTGCGGAAACGGTATCAGCGGAGAGTCCGCTTAGGGTGGCAGAGGCAGTGACGAGGTCAAGTATCGAGGCGTCTTTCAGTCGATAGAAAATATAGCGGCCCGAGCGTCTATCCTGCAAAATATCCGCCTTACGCAAGGCCATGAGATGTTGTGAGATATATGCCTGCCGCCAGCCGAGCGCGGCCTCGAGGTGACAGACGCAGGCTTCGCCGGTTCCAATGGCAATCAGGATGGCAATGCGCTGTGGTGAGGCGATGGCTTCCAGGGGTGCGGCGATCTGTTGTGAGATTTTGTCCATGGCTTGTTTTTTCATATTCATAAACCTGAATATATTATACAACATATTCAAATTTGTGAATGTAATAAATGTCCTGTTTTTAACGGCTGTTTTTCACTTTTGTTTTACAATTGGCTTACGAGGTTAACCATGAATAAATATGTCGCCGCAATAGATCAAGGCACAACCAGCACCCGGTTTATTGTTTTCGATCACGGTGGGAATGTTGTTGCTGTTGACCAAAAGGAGCACGAGCAAATTTTCCCGAAACCCGGCTGGGTGGAACATGATGCGCTGGAGATTTGGGAACGGGTGCAAGAGGTGATGGCAGGTGCGTTGAAAAAGGCAAGTGCTCAGTTATCAGTGAGCAGTGATCAGATTGTTGCGATTGGTGTGACGAATCAACGCGAGACAACGGTGGTTTGGGATAAGTCTACAGGCAAGCCTGTGTATAACGCCATTGTTTGGCAGGACACGCGCACGGATGTGATTTGCAATGAATTAGCCAAAGTTGGTGGACAGGATCGCTTCCGTAAAAAAACGGGATTACCGCTTGCGACTTATTTTTCTAGCCCCAAAATAAAATGGATTCTGGATAATGTAGAAGGTGCGCGTGCCAAAGCCGAAAATGGGGACTTGTTGTTCGGTACTATCGATTCGTGGATTATTTGGAATTTAACAAGCAAGCATGTTACGGATGTGACGAATG
>CAZEGE010000184.1:0-3522 GCA_964511765.1 uncultured Anaerolinea sp. | reverse complement strand
GGCGGGGACATTTCTACTTTGGAAAATAGGTGACATTTCTACTTTGGGCTAACAGCAGGTTATTGAATTGCGCCTAAATGGTGTTCCAATCTCATGATTTCAAACTCTTCAGGAGTCGGGATGTTCGGTTGAATGCGGCAGAATTCGACAAAACTGCCGAAGCTGTCCAAGTGAATTTCGTTGTACCAAAAGAGATACTCAAAGGTGTCCCACCACTTTGATATAAAATTCAAAAGTGTCGCGCCGGTCGGGAGAGGATGAAGTTCATCTGGCATCACGCCAGCCAGGGACGCTACAGTATAAGAGAACGCTTGGGGTGGCAGGAAGACATAACCAATGAAAACATCCCCTGAATAACAGGCGGTTATTGGTTCGCCAACTCCAGTGTACTTAAAGTTGGGATGGAAAGCTATATATTTTTCGATAACATCTTCAGCCGCCATCTTGCGCCATTTCATGAACTGGTAATAGGACAGTCCCTTGAACTCAGGCTGAGGCAACGGTTTCCCCATCCGCCAGGCGAAGTATAGGATCGGGGTCAGCACGGCAATGAGCAGTGCGAGCAGAATAGTTTTGAACAGCAGGGCAAAGCCCTTGCGAAGGGTATTCATCATTTCCGTTTTTTCCTTTTTGTTATTTATGTCCGGTTCACACCGAAACATTTGTTCTATATTACCCCCGAAAACATTCAAGAGTCAAGTCCAGCCCCGCAAGTGCGATGGCCAATGTGCGCGAAGCTATTCCCTTTCTCTCTTTCTTTGACAACCTTTGCGTGCACACCCGGGTACCCTTCGCCACACTAAATAACAATTAAAAGTTCAATCTACGCGCTCCCATAAGGATACCGCCCACCAGCGTACCGAGGCGGGTGTGGCCGAGCGCAATATGTCCCATCTCGTGTCCGGCCACGAAGCGCAGTTCATCGGCATCCATCACCTTTACTAACTGCGACGTAAGCACGACTGCCTGAGGCGGACTCCAGCCGAAGGAATAGGCATTGATGCGATAATCCTGATAGACAAAGGCTTGCAGGGGCGGGACGCGCAACCGCTCGGCGGCGGCCGCAAGTTCACGCGTCAGGTCGGGTAATTGGGTCTTGCTGACACGCACCGCATTCCCGATTTGCCGCCGGTGCGAGATGCGCACCAGGCGGTTGACCACCCATAAACCGATCAACACAAAAAATGCCGCCAGCCCAAAATCGAAGGCGCTGAGGAAAAGAACGATCAATACCACGAAGATCAAGGTGACCCACAAGGCTCTTTGCTCGCCGGGGTATCTTAAGAGATTGTAAAATTTTTGGGAGGTTGGTTGCATATTCATCTTGGGTTCACTCCATCCATTCCGTCCTGTTTTGGAATTCCCATTTTTCTGAAGCATTTCCTGATTATTCGGGATCCCTGACGAATGCGCTTATTATAGAACATCCCGGCCAGTTTGTATAAAGGGATGTGGCTTGCGCGGCATTGACCAGCCTTCGCTTGGGTTTCTCGATGCGAAAACTATGATACCCGCCTGGCTGATATGTCTCATCCTTTAATTCCTGTTCGATCCCGATCAAATTCCTTTCGAGATCATATTCAAAAAATGCCGCCGCGGGTTGGTAGCGCTTGCCGCGCGCCGCGTCTTTATAGGCTCACCAAAGATTTAGCGGGTGATGGATGCTCTCATACAAACCATTATATTGTCTGCCCATCTTTCCTCCTAAAGATATTGTATCATGCGCTGGGGGGCGAGCCTCCTAACGAAGCATCCCCGAAAGGGGCAGCCCCCTGTTTCAGCACTCCCTTCAGTCGCAGAACTAGGGAAGTGAGCGGGAGCAACGAAAACCGATGTGGCTGTATGCGAAAGACACTTCGAACCAGTAGCGACCCGAGGAGCGGACGGTGATATCGATGTCGTGCCACGAGCCACCCCGCACCCCTCGACCATATCCTGAACCCGGCCCTAAAGGATTAGAGTTTGGCGAGCCTTGATAATAAAATACACCAAACCAGTCAGATACCCACTCCCAGACATTTCCTGCCATATCATGCAAACCATATGGGCTGGCACCGCGCGGATAACTGCCAACCGGTGCTGTATCTGCATAACCGTCGTCTGCCACTGTATCAGATGCACCCGCGGGATCATTCTTGTCCGAAAAATTTAACCGCTTGGTCGAACGAACATCCCATTCATTTCCCCAGGGATAAATACGAGCGTCCGTCCCCCGCGCGGCTTTCTCCCACTCCGCCTCCGTCGGCAATCGCGCCCCCCTCCACTCGCAATACGTCTTCGCCATGTCCCAATCCACGTAGATCACCGGGTGATCCTCAAACTCCGAATTCCCGAAATAACTCGAGCGCGTATGGGATCCGATACTCCCCGGCGGCTGACAGGCACGCGCCTCCACACAGACTTTGTACAGTCCATTCGTCACTTCGTACTTGTCCATGTAATAGGCATCCAGGTAAACTGTGTGAATAGGTTGTTCATTGTCAAAACCATGACTACCCATCGTGAATTCACTCGCCGGTACTAGAAGCATTGTCACTCCTTTGGTGTCCGTGAGTTCTTCGGGGCGAGGCGTTATGGTGGGCGTGAATACCTTGATCGGTGTGAAAGTTGGCGCCAGGGTATTGCTTGGGGTTTCTGTCGCCGCAGGCACGGGCGTTTCGGTTGGAACCGGTGTTGATCTCCCGTTATTTTGCATAATCAAAACAATTAATGCGACTACAGCCAATCCCGCGGCAATATACCACTTGATCGGATCCTTTTTTGGAACATCAATTGTTATTTGACTTGGTGGGTGTGTGCCTGGCCTGGTTGTTCTTTTCCGGCTCCCGCTCTGCGCCCCCTCCCCGACTTGAACTCCAATTGCCTTCGTGACTGGTGCGGGTTTCTTCACCTGCGGAACTGCAAGCGCGGCACTGAACTCTTTCATGCTTGCATAGCGCTCTGCGGGCTTACGCGCCAGTGCCTTGCGCAGCACCGCTTCCACCCCAGCCGGGACTCCATTGCCCAATGAAGAAGGCAATTCAAGCGGCTTGATGTGCTTCCCCATCATGATGGGAGGAGTCTTGCCATCGAATAAAATTTTTCCCGTCAACATTTCCACCAGCACACAAGCCAGCGAGTACTGGTCCGCGGGAGGATCGACATCCTCCGACTCCCAGGTCTCCGGAGCCATGTAATGCGGCGTGCCCAGCATCGCCCCGGTAGTTGTCATGCCGCTGGAGGCGATGGCGCGTACCAAACCGAAATCCGTCAAAACCGCGCCCTCGGTTTCGCTCACAATAATGTTTTGCGGCTTGACATCCCGATGCACCAGCCCCTTCTCGTGCGCGAACTGCAACCCGTCGGCGACCTGCTCCACGAGATTCAAGGCTTCCTTCCAGGGCAGGCGTCCGCGCTCGGCAATGACCTTGTCCAGAGACTTCCCATCCACGTAACGCATCGCGATAAAGTAACTTCCATCCGCTTTGCCCATGTCCCACAACCATGCGATATGCGGATGCACCAGGCTTGCCAGCACCTGCG
>CAZEGE010000183.1:0-3555 GCA_964511765.1 uncultured Anaerolinea sp. | reverse complement strand
CCGAATAGCGCTTCTCGAAGAAGAACTCCTGCCACTGACGCACCATGCCGAGGAAACTATTGTTCATGATCGCGACTTTTACATTCGCGCCTTCCTGCACTGCAGTCGTCAACTCTGCAGCTGTCATCTGAAAGCCGCCGTCACCAGCCACCGCCCATACTTCCTGGTCCTTGTCTGCAAACCACGCGCCGATCGCGGCAGGCAGGCCAAAGCCCATCGTGCCCGCGCCGCCCGAGGTCAGCCAGCGGTTCGGTTTTTCCAGTTGATAATATTGGGCGGTCCACATTTGGTGTTGACCGACGTCGGTGGCCATGATCGCGCCGCCGCCTGTGGCTTTCCAAATATCCGCGATCAAATGAGGCACATGCAGCTTGCCGTCATCGGGCCAGTTCATAATACTGCGCGCATCCGCTTCGGATTTCCAGCCGCTGATCTCCTTTAACCACAGGTCATGATCGTATTCATCCACCAGCGGCAGGAGGTCGGTTAACACAGTCTTCAAGTCACCCACGAGCGGGACGTCCACCGCCACATTCTTATGCACTTCCGAAGGATCGATTTCTATATGAATCTTCTTCGCGTGTGGCGCATAGGTTTTCAAAGTGCCAGTCACACGATCATCGAAGCGCATCCCGAAAGCCAGGATCAAATCTGAATTCTGAATCGCCATATTGGTATGGACTTCGCCGTGCATACCCATCATGCCCAGGCTCAACGCATGTGAAGCGGGGAACGCGCCAAGCCCCAGCAAAGTTTCTGCAACAGGCGTTTGCGTCTTGACGGCAAAATTCATCAACACTTCTTCCGCGCCAGACATCAAGACGCCATGTCCGCATAAAATGATCGGGCGCTGCGCCTTCTCGATCAATTTGACGGCGAGCTCCAATGAATCCTTGGGCGCATGCGCAACCGGTTGATATCCAGGCAACTTGACTTCTTCAGGGTATACAAACTCAACCTGCTCCACCTGGGCGTTCTTGCAGATATCGATCAATACAGGTCCCGGCCGGCCGCTGCGCGCAATATAAAACGCTTCGCGAACGACTTCAGCAAGTTCATCGGCGCGCGTCACAAGGTAATTATGTTTGGTGATCGGCAGGGTAATGCCGGTCACATCCACCTCTTGAAACGCATCCCCGCCGATCAAATGCGCGGCAACCTGTCCCGTAACAAAAACCACTGGGACAGAATCCATCATGGCCGTGGCGATGCCCGTCACAAGATTCGTCGCGCCGGGGCCGGATGTCCCCATTGCCATCCCGACCTTGCCCGAAGCGCGCGCATATCCATCTGCCATATGCGCCCCGCCCTGTTCATGGCGCACCAGGACGTGATGAATTGGATAGCTCAACATCGCGTCATAGATCGGCATGTTCGCCCCGCCCGGATACCCGAAGACCACTTCCACGCCTTCGCGCACCACACATTCCCATAAAATTTCGGCGCCTGTTTTTTTCATGAACTCTCCTTGTTATGTCGTTGCGAGGACGCTCTTGTTCTTTGTCCGAAGCAATCTCCCACTTCATTTGGAGGTTGCTTCGTCGGGAAGAGCGCCCTTCTCGCAATGACATCAGCTTTCTAAAATCGCGCCCGTATCCGCGCTTGTTACAAAATACGAATATCGTTTCAACCATTTGGAGGTGGTTTTGGATTTGAACGGAGGCAAGGCTTCAAGCCGGCTCCGGATCTCCGCCTCGCTCAACTTAACGTCGAGCGTACGTGCCGCCAAATCAATTTGGACAATGTCCCCGGCCTGGATCGCAGCGATCGGCCCACCGGCAGCGGCTTCCGGCGACACATGACCGATACACGCCCCACGCGTCCCGCCGCTGAAACGGCCATCGGTGATGAGCGCGACCTTATCGCCAAGTCCCTGACCCATGATCGTGGAAGTGGGCGATAACATCTCCTGCATGCCGGGTCCGCCTTTGGGACCTTCGTAACGCACGACCACACAATCGCCGGCTTTGACTTTGCCTGCAATGATGCCAGCCATGGCATCATCCTGTGATTCAAAAATAACAGCCGGGCCTTCAAACTTCATCATGGCTTCGCTCACGCCGCCCACCTTGACCACTGCTCCGTTCGGCGCGAGATTGCCGAATAAAATGGACAGGCCGCCGCGCCTGGAATAAGCGTTCTCATATTTATGAATGACTTCTTCATCTTTGATATCACAGCCTGCAATGGATTCCCCCAGGGTCTTTCCTGTCACGGTGATGCGGTCCAGATGCAGCATGCCCGTCCCCCGTTGGACTTCGTTCAAAATGGCGGGAATTCCACCTGCGCGATGAACATCTTCCATATGCCATTTGCCCGATGGACTCACTTTGCAGATATGCGGCACCTTATCTGCCACCGAATTGATGCGGTCCAACGGATAGTCCACGCCGGCTTCGTTGGCCAATGCCAAAGTGTGCAGGACCGTATTCGACGAGCCGCCCATGGCCATATCCAGTGCGAACGCGTCGTCGATTGCATCCGCCGTGACAATGTCGCGCGGTTTGATATCGCGTTCGATCAGAGTCATGACCTGCGCGGCGGCTTGTCTTGCCAGAGCCTCGCGTTCGGGAGTCTTCGCCAATGCGGAACCGTTATAAGGCAATGCCAGGCCGAGTACTTCCATCAGGCAATTCATCGAGTTGGCGGTGAACATGCCAGAACACGAGCCGCAGGAAGGACAGGCAAATTTTTCCAAAATGGATAATCGCTTCTCATCTATCTTCCCCGCTGAAAATGCGCCCACGCCTTCAAAGACGGAGATCAGGTCAATTGTCTCGCCATCGGGAGTCATGCCTGCCTTCATGGCTCCGCCTGAAACAAAGATGGTGGGAACATTCACACGCATGGCCGCCAGCAACATGCCAGGCACAATCTTGTCGCAGTTAGGGATGCAGACCATGGCGTCAAATCTGTGGGCTTCGATCATGGTCTCGACGCAATCAGCAATTAATTCGCGGGAGGGAAGCGAGTACTTCATCCCCGCGTGACCCATGGCAATGCCGTCATCCACGCCGATGGTGTTGAACTCGAACGGCACACCGCCCGCCGCGCGGACAGCGTCCTTGACCAGTTTGCCGAAATCCTGCAAATGCACATGCCCGGGCACAACATCCACATAAGAATTAACAATGGCGACAAACGGCTTGTTGAAATCGTCATCCTGCAGCCCTGTCGCGCGCAACAAGGCTCGATGCGGAGCTTTTTCATAACCTTTTTTTACAGTATCTGATCGCATGGTTCTCCATTACGCCCCTCTCCATGACCTCGTCATGGGGAGGGGCCGGGGGTGGGGTTGGGTGAGGTCAAGGTATAAAAAAAGCCGCCCGTGGTTAGGGCGGCTTCTTGCACTTACTAAGGTGTGTGTTATTTCACTCTCACCGCTGCCATCCTAACCGAAAATTGATCCTTAATAATAAGGACTACAATAAGGACGACAATAAGGGAGAGGCTGAACATCGATGGATTCATGGGTTTGTGATTTCGCCCGATTATAGGCGGAAACGGAAATAAGTCAAGGGGAAAATGTAGGATTCGGATAAAAGCAAGCCTCGC
>CAZEGE010000182.1:0-3709 GCA_964511765.1 uncultured Anaerolinea sp. | reverse complement strand
TTGGAAGAAACCGGTGAGCCAATGTTCCCTGAAGCTGTTGCGGAATTGGTGATCGGGCCGCCGGTGTCTAAAGCCGCCTGGGTGACCGTATATGTACCCGTACAGTTTGTTGATCCTCCAGCCGCTATGGTTGTATTGTCGCAGCTAACTGTTATCTTGTCATCTGTCACACTCAGCGAGTTGACGGTCGTGCCACTATTGTTGGAGATCGCATAGGTATAAGTGATGACCTGATTTGCAAGAGTCGCGGCAGGAGGCGATACGCTGATGATGAGTGTCAGCGGGGAGGTGTTAACAGTCGCCGATGCGCTGTTGGAAGTAACCGTAGTTGTTTTGAATTTGGCGCCTGCCACTGCTTGATTTACCACAGACCCGTTGTTGATATCAGTGTCTGTGATTGAATAAGACGCAGTACAGGTCGTAGTCGCGGCGGGCGCCAGCGGGCTTGCGGCTCCTGAGCAATTTACGACGGCAATTTTATTGTCCGCAACAGTATAGGGTGATGTCAGGGTGACGTTACCCGTATTACTAAGCGTATACGTGTAAGTGATATGCGTGCCGGCGGCAAATGCGACGGTTGGGGATGCGCTTTTGCTCAAGGTTAGGGCGGGCGATTGAATTGCCGTAATGGTCTTTGTCGCGGGAATGGAAGGAGTTCCATTCGCAAATGCTGTTGCTGTATTTGTCACCGAACCGGCATCAAGATCCGCTTGTGTAATCTGATATACGCCTGTACAGTTGAATGATCCGCCAGGCTCAAGTGCGGCGGGCGCCCCTGAACAATTAGTCGCAGCGATGCTGTCATTAACTGTAAATGGCTCGGAAAGACCACTTGTGCCTGCATTGGACAGGCTGTAGGTATAATTTATGGTTTCCCCAACTGTGGAATAGGTGGTGGGTGAAACCGACATTGAAAGAGTAAGAATGCCATAATCACTGGGTTGCCAACCCTGGGGCACGGCGGTGACAGAAATGGGTATGGATACCAGAATGGTGCGTTCACTTTGAGAGGTAATCGTGAAAGGCTCGAGCGGCACAATCGAGACAATCGGCACCCACTGCGCGGTAACTTCCACAATGATGCGGTCGCCATTTTGGACATTTGCATCGGTATAACTTCCACAGGCCGGATCGGCGGGATCCAACGGAAGAGGGTTTCCGTTATTACTGTCCAGACCGCCATCATAGGAAATCGTGACGCTCTCGAAACTGTTGATGAATCCCACCTGGCGCGCCGCGGCTTCGATGCCGTCGCAATCCATATAATAAGGCATTCCATTTGGGCTGTCGCCTGTGGCTGAACCATAACGGACTGCCTGGCGGGCCGCCGTGACGGTGGAGGCAAAGATAAATAATAATCGCCCGCTTTCCAACATGCCGTAAAGCAAGGTCAACAGAATTGGCAGCGCCAGGGCAAACTCCACCATAGCCTGGGCGTTGGATTTTTGTTTTTTATCGGGTCGTGAACTGTTCATACGATCTTCCTGGTTGATACTTCTATACTATAAGGATGGAATTACAAATCCTACTTTGGCAGGATGTTAATAATCCAGTTTGGCAGGAATATAATGAGGAAGGCGCTCAGGATAAAAGACGGGCCATAAGGCATAAAAACCATAAATACATTTTCCCTGTATTTTCGAACGGACAGTAAAAAAAACAGCAGGAGCAAGCCAAAAACACCGCCCAGCATAATGCCTAAAAGCAGGCTGAACCAAACCAACGGCCAGCCGAGAATAAAGCCCAGGATGGCGGCCAGGATGACATCCCCGGCGCCAAGCGCCTCTTCGTCATCTGCATCCTGTCCCCGTGCGCGCAGGCGATTGGCCCGCAAGCGTGAAAAAAGTACGCCGAAATAGTACAATGCAAGCATGATCAGGAAACCGCCCAGTCCACCTAAAAGGGTGCTGCCAGGCCCATTGGAAATAAAACCAACCACCAGTCCGAGCAAAGCGCCGAAGATACTGGTAGGATGAAGGATCAGGCGGTGTTCCATGTCAATCACAAAGACAAGGCCGAAGTAGGCGATCAGCAGCAGCCCGAGTCCGTACCCGATTTTTAATGAAGGCTGGAGCCATGTATAAATGCTGATCGCCAGAATTATGACTTGCACGATCCAAATCCGTGGTTTGCGTTTGTGCCCGTTAGAGCACGCTTGAAAAAGGAGATAGTCCTTCCAGGTGAAGACCGCGCCGCATTGCGGACAGGCCGGCCGGCTGAGATGTCTTGCGATGGGAAGGACATCCGCCAGATAGTTTATGATTATTCCTGCCAGCCATCCGAGGAATATGGGTAAAATCAGCAAAGTAGCAGACATTTGGAATCATTATAATTCTAAATATACTGCGATGCGTAATCGGTATTTGATGTAAGTGAACTGTAATGTTTCGGCGGATTTCCAATAACCGCCTGGCAACCCTGATCGTTCTCAAGGAGATAATACTATGGAAGAGTTTGTCATTGAAGGCGGAGTTCCCCTGCGAGGTGAAATTACCCCTTCTGGAAATAAGAATGCCGCACTGCCTCTGCTGGCCGCATGTTTATTAACCGATGAAGCGGTGGTGCTTCACAACATTCCCCAGATCCGCGATGTATTGGACATGCGGAAGTTGATCGAAAGTATCGGCGCTCAAGTGGATGAATTGGATGCAAATACGTGGCGGATCACCACGCCTGAACTGACCGCTTCAAATCTCGACCCGGATCTGTGCCGCCGCATCCGGGCTTCGATCCTGATTGCAGGCCCGATTCTAGCTCGCGCTGGTGCAGTGCG
This sequence comes from uncultured Anaerolinea sp., assembly GCA_964511765.1. GTDB lineage: Bacteria > Chloroflexota > Anaerolineae > Anaerolineales > Villigracilaceae > Villigracilis. Next base: position 936 of record CAZEGE010000182.1, on the reverse strand, counting down.
CCTGCCTCCTCCGGGTGGAGATGTGATCGGGCGCCGCCGTTTGGATACGCATATCCTGGCTTTGCATGCGCTCGGCGCAAAGGTCAATTATGACCGCATCTTTGATATCGAGGCGGCTGAACTCCACGGCGCTGACATTTTACTGGATGAAGCCAGTGTGACTGCCACGGAAAATGCTGTAATGGCGGCTGTCCTCGCCAAAGGAAATACTCAAATCCGCAATGCGGCGTCTGAGCCGCATGTACAGGAATTGTGTAATTTTTTAAATCTGCTGGGAGCGCAGGTAGACGGCATTGGTTCGAACACTTTGCACATAAAGGGTGTTCCGCGTTTGCATGGCGGCGAATTTACAATTGGACCCGACCTTTTGGAAGTGGTCAGTTATATTGGAGCGGCAGTTGTAACTCACGGGGAAATTCGCATTCACAACGCTGGTGTTCAGCATCTTGAAATGATCCGACAGGTCTTCCATCGTCTGGGAGTCCACTGGCAGGTGGATGGGAACGACCTGCTCGTCCCGGCGCAGCAGTCCCTCAAGATCATTTCCGACCTGGATGGGGCAGTCCCCGAGATCAAGACCAACGTCTGGCCTGCTTTTCCAACCGACCTGACCAGTATCGCTATAATCGTTGCAACTCAGGCTTCCGGCTCTGTGCTATTCCATGATTGGATGTTCTCGGGCAGAATGTATTTTACAGACAAGCTGGTTGGCATGGGGGCCAGGATCATCTTATGTGATCCCTACCGCTGTTTGATCCAGGGGCCCACACAGCTATATAGTGAAAAACTCGAAAGCCCTGATATTCGCGCAGGCATGGCTCTTTTACTGGCGGCACTGGCAGCAGATGGGACATCCGCTATTCGCAATGTGGGTCAAATTGAAAGAGGATATGAGCGAGTGGATGAGAAATTACGTTTATTGGGCGCCAGGATAGA
>CAZEGE010000181.1:0-3898 GCA_964511765.1 uncultured Anaerolinea sp. | reverse complement strand
AGGGGCAATTTTGAAAAAACCAATAATTCGTTAAGGTTGGCAGTATAATCGTACCATGTCCATCCTTTCAGGAAAGCATATTTTACTTGGCGTGACAGGGTCCATTGCGGCGTATAAAGCCGCAGACCTGGCTTCCCGGTTGACACAAACGGGCGCACAGGTGGATGTGATCCTGACCGCCGCAGGTGAAAAATTTATTACAGCGCTTACATTTCAATCCGTCACCGGCCGCCGGGCATATACAGATTCTGACCTGTGGGGAAATGAAGCGCATGTATTACATGTCAGTTTTGGAAAAACAGCCGACTTACTTGTGATCGCGCCGTGCACGGCGGATACGATGGCAAAACTTTCGCACGGCATGGCAGATAATCTGTTGACCGTCACGGCGCTTGCGGTGACTTGTCCGATTTTAATCGCGCCTGCAATGGACGGCGGCATGTTCGATCACCCCGCCACGCAGCAGAATCTCGCAACGCTCAAGTCGCGCGGCGTGCTGGTTGCTGGTCCTGCGGAGGGACACCTCGCTTCGGGCCTTTCGGGCAAGGGACGCATGCTAGAGTCGATCGAAGTGCTTGGTCATATCCGCATTGCGCTTGGCAGGCATGGAAAACTTGCCGGAAAAAAAGTCCTTGTCACAGCAGGCGGAACCCAGGAAGCGATCGACCCGGTGCGCGTCATTACGAATCGTTCTTCCGGGAAACAGGGATATGCCCTCGCCCAGGCGGCGCTCGATTCGGGCGCGGAGGTTTGCCTGATCACCGCGCCCGCAGCATTGACCCCGCCGGTCGGCGCGCGCGTGATCCACGTGAAAAGCGCGCAAGAGATGCTCGATGCATTGATGAATGAATCCGCTGACGCATTGATCATGGCGGCAGCCGCGGCAGATTTCCGTCCGCAGCAGGCTGCCAGGGAAAAAATGAAAAAACGGGACGGTATTCCGCAGATCAAACTCGAAGCGGCACCCGATATCCTTAAAACAGTATCAGGTCAAAAGTCGGGCGGGAAGCGTTTCAAAGTCATGGTCGGGTTTGCGGCGGAGAGTCAGGACCTGCTCGAAAATGCGTCGGAAAAGTTAAAATCCAAGGGGCTGGATTTCATCGCCGCCAACGACATCTCTGCAAATGACGCGGGTTTTGCCGTTGAAACAAATCGCATTACATTGTTATTTGCAAACGGAACAAAAGAAATTTTACCGTTGATGAACAAAACAGAAGCAGCTGAAAAAATCATCGGGCACATAGAAAAGCTGTTGGAGTAAACATGCGCGTCTTAGTCATCTCGGATATTCATGCGAATTACACCGCGCTCGAAGCCGTATTACAGGACGCCGGCGAAGTGGATGAGACCTGGTGTTTGGGCGACCTGGTTGGGTATGGACCCGACCCCAATGAAGTGGTTGAGCAGGTGCGTAAAATTAAAAATCTCACCTGCCTGCTTGGCAATCACGATGTGGCAATCATCGGCCAGATCCCGCTCGAAACATTTAATGGGGATGCGCGGCGTTCATTGATACATCACGAAAAAATATTAACCGCCAGCAACGTGGATTTCATGCGCATGCTTCCATCCAAAACAACAGTGCGCGGTGAAGCAACGATGGCGCATGGAAGTCCGCGCGACCCGTTATGGGAATACATTTTGAATTCGCTTTCAGCACGGCTCAACTTTGCGCATTTTGATACGCCCTGGTGTTTTGTTGGACATTCTCATATCCAGTGCATGTTTACCTTGAATGAAAAAAAAGACCAGGTGACCCTCGACCAAACCAAAGCAGACAAAACGATCATGCTCAGCTCGAAACTGATCCTGAACCCGGGCTCGGTCGGCCAGCCGCGCGACCGTGACCCGCGCGCCGCCTATGCCATCTATGACACTGTGGCGCGCACATGGACTCCGCGCCGCGTGGCATACAATATTGCCGAAGTACAGGAACGTATTCGCTCTGCAGGCCTGCCCGAAAAGCATGCCGCCCGCCTTGCGGAAGGATGGTAGCTTCCATTCCCCAACCCTTCCCTCGAAGGGGAAGGGAATCCCCTCTCTGCGGGAGAGGGTTAGGGTCAGGGCGGAACTATTTCTCCGGTATGTTCGTCCATTGGGTAGAGAAAACACCAAAAGTAAAAAGGAGAAGAAATCATGAAAAAGATAGTGCCGCTTAGCCTCATGGTCGTCGCCACGCTGCTGCTTGCTGCGTGTGGAGTTTTAGGCGCTGGAGAACAGCGCTATGCCGAAGCGCCGGTCAGCGAAGTATACTCAATGGAACAGCCGATGTCTGACGCGGCGCCCGCCGCCCCGAAGGCTTTCTCTGTCGATCAAGCTGCGGGGGTGAGCAATAGCGCCGGCGTGGAAGCGGCCTCCGTGGAACGGCTGGTCATCCAAAATGCGGACATATCCATTGTCGTTTCAGAAGTCGAAACCCACATGAAGAATATCCAGACCATGGCCCAGCAAATGGGCGGGTTTGTGGTCTCGTCCAACCTGTATCAAAGTTACGCCAGCAATAACGTTGAAGTGCCCGAAGCGCAGATCGTGATCCGCGTGCCCTCCGAAAAATTGGAGGAAGCGCTGGAACGGGTCAAGAAGGATGTGGTTGAAGTTCAAAACGAAAACCGTTCAGGGCAGGATGTGACCGCCGAATACGTGGACTTGAAATCTCGCCTGACAAATCTTGAAGCCGCCGAAAAGCAATTGAACGAGATCATGCAAACCGCCACGGCAACCGAGGACGTGGTGAACATCTTCAATCAACTCGTGTATTATCGCGAGCAGATCGAGATCGTAAAAGGCCAGATGAAATATTACGAGGAAGCGGCCGCGCTGTCCGCCATTACCATCCATATCATCGCCGAAGAAAAAGACCAGCCGCTCCAGATCGGTAAATGGGAACCCACAGGCATTGCCAAGGATGCCATTCAAGACCTGATCTACTTCTATCAGGATTTCGTGGACTTCGTCATCCGCTTCGTGATCTACACCCTGCCTGTTTGGATCACCATCGGCGTCCCGTTGTACCTGATCTTCATCGGGGTCCGCGCCATTACTCGCAAACTGCGCGGCAGCAGGAAGAAAGGGGATGCGAAGGTTGAAGTTGAAGGTGAGAAAAAGTAAGTAGAAAAAAGGACGGCGGTACCGCCGTCCTTTTTTCTCGTCATTGCGAGCCGCGTTCACTGGAGCTCGCAATGACGAACGTAATAATTGTTATATAATCACCCTACATGGATTCATTAATCAACGACGCGCGCACGCTCTTCAATGTCCACCTCACGGCGCGGCAGGTGATGGCCCTCATCAATTACGAGCGTGAACTGATCGAGTGGAATCAGAAATTCAACCTGACCGCCATCCGGGATGTGGAATCGATCCGCACCAAGCACTTTCTGGATTCATATTCCTGCGTCTTGACATGGAAAGCCAATCCGCCGCTTCGTCTCGTGGACGTGGGGACTGGCGCCGGATTCCCGGGCCTGCCCTTAAAAATAATCTATCCCAATATGCACGTCACGCTGGTGGAATCGGTCGGCAAGAAAGCCATGTTCTGCCAGCACATTGTCAGCAAGCTGGGACTGGAAGACGTGGAGGTCGTCCACGCCCGCGCCGAGGAAGTGGGACAAAACCCTGCGCACCGTGAAACCTATGATTATGTCGTGGCGCGGGCCGTGGCAAATCTTAATATCCTCAGTGAATACCTGTTGCCGCTCGTAAAGATCGGCGGGACCATGCTCGCCCAAAAAGGTGAAAGCGGACCCGCCGAAGCGCAGTCCGCTGAAAAAGCGATGAAGCTGTTGGGTGGAAAGCTAAAACAATTGATCCCCGTCAACCTGCCCGGCGTGGCCGACGACCGCTACCTTGTGCTGGTGGACAAGGTCGCTGCCACGCCGCCGAAATATCCGCGCAATGC
>CAZEGE010000180.1:1934-3932 GCA_964511765.1 uncultured Anaerolinea sp. | reverse complement strand
GCAGTTAAGAAAGCTGGCAAGAAGAAATAAGTTCTTGCTTGAATCAAAAGTCGGGACCAATTTGGTCCCGACTTTTATTTTCGTGGTGTATCATCGTGATAAAGCATTATTAATGACATAAACTATAAGGAGAAAATATGAATCTCGCTGTAAATATCATTACCGGTATCGTGGCGCTTTTGCACGCTTACTTTCTTATCCTTGAAATGTTCCTATGGGAAAAACCCGCTGGCCGCAGATCCTTCCGTACCACTGCGGAATTTGCGGCACAGTCCAAGACGCTGGCGGCGAATCAGGGTTTGTATAACGGGTTTCTCGCGGCAGGTTTGATCTGGGGACTCTTCGCTGGTGATTCAGTGAAGATATTCTTCCTCAGTTGTGTGATCGTTGCAGGCATCTTCGGCGCGTTCACGGTCAGCAAAAGGATATTTTATATTCAGGCTTTGCCGGCCTTGATCGGGTTGGCACTTCTTTTGTTGGCGTAGGACTTGATTGCAAAAAGAGTTCAGCAGAAAATTGCTGATCTCTTTTTTGTTTGCATGGATTTTCTTTGATTAATGCGTTGCGGTTGCTTCGGGAGTTGATCTTATAAATAACACAACTAAAGCTGCTACTCGACGATAATTGGCAGAAATTGACCCATCTTATAATGCATGAGAATCAGGCAGGCGAACTCCAAAGTGCCGGCTGGGGCGGGCTCAGTAAAGGTATACTCAACCGTCACAACCGCACCAGGGGGCAGTTGATCATCTGAGACAAGCAGGAGCGCATCTGCCTTTGCGGTTCTAATCCCGCTGGCAGTTTGTTCTGTTACTGGATGTGAGATGCTAAAAATGTGCGCGCGGCGGCCAGTGTTTGTGACGGTAAAAACATATGTCACTCCAACCTTGAATGTTGTCAGGTCAGACTTGACCCAATTGTCGCCTTCGGTTACCTGGACTTGAACCTTGCCGTCCGTGTTTTGAACAGGCTGAATAGTATCTTCGGGCGTTATCGTGGCAACGATGGTTGGTGTGGGCGTAATGTTGTTTTCTACCACAGGATCAATCGCGATTGGCGCAGAGGCTGGGGCACTGCTACAGGCAGTGACCATCAATGCAAACACCAGCGTAATAAATACGACCTTCTTCATGTCTTCCTCCATTAATAAGAATGGCGGCTATCATACGCCTCTTCTAATCGATGTATAACTTCTTTCATCAAACTCTAATGCGGGTTCAACTTAATAAACTGACCTTACGCGGTGTCGCTCCGCTCACATCGTCCCGATTCTCTTTTCGGAGGAAATCACGAGTAGTGCGTAAGGTCACTTAATCATAAAGAGCAGGGTTATCGGGAAATGTGATAACCCTGCTCCTTTCGTTTTTTTTTATTTTTTTACGGTGTAGGTTGTGGTGTCGGTAACGCTGTCGGCGTTGGGATCATTGCAGAGTCTGCGGCTGTTTTGGGCATGCCTGCCATCACCCAACGGACGAACACATCGATGATGTTTTGTTTGAGCGCGCGATTTGGCGGCATGATACCTATGATCTGATCGCCATTTTCATCGAGCAGAGGGTGTCCCTGAATGGATTGAAGAAGATAACTGTCAGGGTCGCCGGCGATAACATTGGGACCATCATCCCCGGAGAATACAATGTTATCGTAGGTGTCCATCCAATAGTTGTTATTCTCCTTCCCGCTACGGTGACATGAGATGCAGTATCGTTTGACAATGGGTTGAATGTGCACATCATAGGAAGGCACTTCGCCATCTGCCAGCGGGGGGAACAACGGCTTGAGCGCTTCAGCGGGTAGTTCAAAACGGTCATCCCAGGAATAGCGAATATAGGTCACGATGTAATCAATTTCGCTTTTGGTAAGTTCGCCGCCGTAGGCCTTTCCAAAGGGAGTCATGCCGGCGTTGGGGCGGCCATATGCAATGACTTCGTACATGGCAGAGTCGGTGACGGTGTACAGGACATCGTGACTATTGATAGGCGTGATCTTTTCGCCTTC
>CAZEGE010000180.1:0-1834 GCA_964511765.1 uncultured Anaerolinea sp. | reverse complement strand
TTTTCGTCTGCTTGAAGACGAAGGACATGAGGAAAAGCAGGATCATCGCAATGATCGGGATTACGAGTCCTACAATCGCTTGCAAGATGCCTAATAGCTTTGAACCATCTGCGGAGACGGTCGGCACTTCAGACATCAACGTGAGAAGCACAATACCAGTGACCATGATCGCCATGATCGAGATCGGGAGGATGCGTTTGCCGTAATAACGATTTGGGGATTTATCAATGAAGGGCAGGAGTGTGAGCACGCCGATGGCAATGCCAGGGATGGCGACTGTTGCGATCCACTCGATCTTGCCAAGCAGGGGGATCTGCCCATAGAGCGCGAGGAATTTGAAGAGGAAGAGGAAATACCATTCGGGGCGCGGAATGTAGGATGTATCGCTTGGGTCGGCTTTGGCCTCGGGGGCAACACCGATAAAGGTTGCGAGCACGATCAGCAGGATAAAAATGCCAAGTGAAACAACCAGGTCTTTGAAGATGCTATCAGGCCAGAAGCGTTCACCTTTATTTAATTCGTTTTCATAGCGTTTGTTGATTTTCTTTTTTGTTTCGTCGTTCATAATGACTCCATCGTCATTGCGAGGAGGGTGCTCTTCCCGACGAAGCAATCTCCATCATTTTGACGGGGATTGCTTCGGGCAAAGTGCGCCCTCGCAATGACGAATGATGTTAATCTTCCCTCGTTGGGAAATGAGACTCGCCGTGCTTGATAATCAAATATAGATGAACACCTATCAAGCCCGCGAGCGCGGCTGGAAGCATCCAGATGTGGGCGGAGAAGAAGCGCTGTAAAGTAAGGGCGCTTAGATCAGATCCGCCGCGCAAGGCTTTGAGGATAAATTCGCCGATGAAAGGCACGCTGCCTGCAATCTGTGTGCCGACGGTAGTTGCCCAATATGCGCGCTGATTCCATGGGAGCAGATATCCCGTAAAGCCCATGCCTAATGTGGCTAAAAACAAGCCGATGCCGATCAGCCACGTCAGCTCGCGTGGAAATTTGAATGAAGCGGTAACAAATACGCGTAAAAGATGAATGAAGACAACGATCACCATCAACGTTGCGCCCCAATGGTGAATGCCGCGGATCAACCAGCCGAATGCAACGCCTTCCATAATATATTGCACAGAGTCATAAGCATGGTCGGGGGAGGGTGTGTAATAGACAGTAAGAAAGATGCCTGTTAATCCCTGTAATATAAAAAGGAACATGCTGGCTGAGCCAAGTGTATTCCACCAGTTGCCTTTGGGTTCGGCGCGGTCTAAAAGGTTGGTGTAGATATCATTCAAGCCGAGACGTTCATCCAGCCACTCATAAACTTTTTTCCACATGGCTAACCTGCCTTGAAGAAGATTTCGATGTGACCATCTTCGGATAAGCGAAATTCATCGTAAACATCAAGTGGACGAGGCGGGGGACCATCCAACACTTGACCCTCTTTGCTGAACTTCGCGTCGTGACAGGGGCAGAGAAATGCGTCAGATTCTGCGTGCCAGTTTACAGTGCAGGCAAGATGCGTGCAGCGGCTGTTGAGGATCAACAGGTCTTTCGAGTCATCCGATTTGCGGATGGCGTATCCGCCAAACGAGCTTGAGGTCCGCTCCCAGCCGTTGACCTGCACGCGTGTGAACGAGAACGGATACGGCATGCCAATCTGCATATCTTCAAATTTACCGATGGAGATCCACGCGTCTTTTCCACCTTCGCGCAGAGCAGGGTCTATCAAATACGAAATGGATGGCAAACCGATCGCCACCCCGATCAATCCGCCTACGATCCCCGTGGTGACCTTGATAAAGTCACGGCGGGAAATTTCATTCGAACCAGACAT
>CAZEGE010000179.1:0-3935 GCA_964511765.1 uncultured Anaerolinea sp. | reverse complement strand
CGATTTTTCTTATCTTCCATGAAAAGAACTACGAGCGCGATGAGAGGGATGAGATAACCGAGCATTGCCCACAGCTTGTCGTCACTGCTGATTTCAGGATTCATTGATTCTTGAGACATGGTTTATTCCTCCGAATAAGGTGGTTGGATTTGGAGTATTTTACAACCAATCCCAGTAAGATGCAACCAGTCCATCCACCCTGAGTATGGGCGACCCTACATGGCTTATCAGGGAGCCTGGTTCCTGTTAGGCGGGTCGCCCCTGCTGTATGCTGATATTCACTCATAATATCCCAACAAAAATTTAGTGATTTATGCAACAAGCGGTAAAATTATCGCATGTCCCCAAAAGTTATTTTTATGGGTTCTCCTGAATTTGCATTGCCATGCCTTTCTGGGCTGGCCGCTGCGCGAAATTATCAAGTCGTGGGTGTCCTGACCCAGCCAGATCGCGCCTCAGGGCGCGGGCGTGAATTAAAATCACCGCCTGTGAAAAAATTAGCGCTCGAATTGAACCTCCCCATCATCCAGCCTGAAAAATTACGTGAGCCTGAAGCTATGCAGCAGCTTCAAGCATGGAAGCCGGACCTCATCGTCGTGGCGGCTTTCGGTCAGATCCTGCAAAAAGATATCCTCGATCTGCCGCGTTATGGATGTATCAACGTGCACGCATCTTTACTGCCGCGCTGGCGCGGCGCGGCCCCGATCAACGCCGCAATTTTGGCTGGGGATGAAGAGACAGGAGTGACCATCATGCAAATGGACCTGGGACTCGATACCGGTCCCATGCTGGCGAAACGATCCATCCGCCTCACCCGGGACGATACGGCTGGTTCCGTTTTTGAAGCCTTATCCACCCTGGGAGCGGATCTGCTTCTCGACACCCTGCCCGATTACTTATCCGGCAAACTGACTCCTCAACCTCAACCCGAAGAAGGCGTGACCTACGCGCCGATGATGAAAAAAGAAGACGGCAAACTTGATTTCAACTCTGACGTAAACGAATTGGAACGGCGTGTGCGTGCGTTCAATCCGTGGCCGGGGGCGTTCATGGATTTTGATGGAGTGACTCTCAAAATTCATCGCACGCATGTCGAAGCAGGGATTGCGTCGGTGGGGAAGAGGTTAATAGTGCAGAACCAGCCTGCGGTCGGAGCGCGAGGCGGGCTTCTTATCCTGGATGAAGTTCAGCCCGCCGGGAAAAAATCCATGAGCGGGAAGTCGTTCCTTGCAGGCGCGCGGAATTGGGGATAGAGGCTACGTTGGATATTCTTCGCGCACGATCTCGATGAATTTTTGAGAAAGAAAAGAAGGGGTTCGATCCGCGCGAGTCGTCGCCGCGATCTTTCGTTGCGGCGTGGTGTCGCTCAACTGGCGATAGGTAAGGCGGTTGGATGTGTCGCTGACAGCCAGCGCGCGCGGAACGAGTGAAACGCCCAATCCAAGCGCGACGCAATTTTGCACCGTGGTTAATTGGGATGTATCGCAGACGACTTTCAAATCCAACTCTTGTAAGTGACAAAATGATTGTATCTGCTCGCCGAGACAGTGCATTTCGCTGAGCGCAATAAATGGAAGGTTATCCAATTCTTTTATGCGGATGGACGCACGATGGATGATGTCGTTTTTTCGCGAGGACGCAACCAGCAGAGGCTCAGTAAGCAATTCCTGCGCGTGGATCAATTTGTTGTGGATGGGCATGCTGGTAATGCCGACATCCAACTTTCCGTCTATGAGGTCGCGTACAAGGGACTCGGTGAGGTCTTCATGCGCGTTGAGGCGGGCATTGGGATATTCCTTGCTAAAACGCTTGATCGCGCGCGGCAGGACAAATGGAGCAATGGTGGGAATAAAGCCAACATGAAGCGTGCCATGCCCCGCATCCATGTTTTGATTTAAGGTGTGTTTAATGTCTTGAAGTTCCCCAAGAATACTGGTTGCTCGCGGCAAGAGAATCCTGCCGGCGTCGGTGAGAACCACTTTCCGAGGGAGACGTTCAAAGAGGGCTTCTCCAAGCTCCTGTTCCAGCTTCATAATCTGTTGGCTGAGGGAAGGTTGGGTGATATTACATCTTTCAGCGGCGCGGCTGAAAGATCCTGTTTCGGCTACGGCGACAAAGTAAGTGAGTTGATGTACTTCCATGTTGGGGCATTCTTTCCTATAGCTTTTGGCTATGTCATATATAGGTATCCTATATTTTACATCTATAGCTAAAAGTTATACAATAAATCCAGAATACGTGACACACCCAATATATTTCAATCCCTCTATCTCAAGGAGAATAAAAATGAGCGAAGAAAGCAAGCACCCGATCACAGGCAAAGCTGGCATCACGACTGCCAGCCGAGGCACATCCAACCGCGAGTGGTGGCCCAATCAACTGAACCTGAACATCCTGCACCAGCACGCGCCGGCGTCCAACCCGATGGATCCTGATTTCGATTACGCCAAGGAATTCAAGAAGCTCGACCTGGCCGCGGTCAAGAAAGACCTTGCCAGGCTGATGACCGATTCGCAAGAGTGGTGGCCCGCTGACTGGGGGCATTACGGTGGCTTGTTCATCCGCATGGCCTGGCACAGCGCGGGCACGTACCGCACTGCGGATGGACGCGGCGGTGGCGGCAGCGGCAACCAGCGTTTTGCGCCGCTCAACAGCTGGCCCGACAACGTCAACCTGGACAAGGCGCGCCGTCTGCTCTGGCCCATCAAACGCAAATATGGCAACAGACTCTCCTGGGCTGACTTGATGATTCTGGCTGGCAACGTAGCGCTAGAGTCGATGGGTTTCAAGACCTTTGGCTTCGGCGGCGGTCGCGCCGACATCTGGCAGCCTGAGGAAGATGTCTATTGGGGTAGCGAAGACAAATGGCTGGGCGGCGACATTCGCTACGCTCACGGTTCCGAGGGCGTCGAAAAGGAGGGCGCGGTGCTCGTGTCCGACGACACGGCGGATGGGAAGATGCATGGGCGCAACCTGGAGAACCCGCTGGCAGCTGTGCAGATGGGCTTGATCTATGTCAACCCCGAAGGCCCGGATGGCAACCCTGACCCGGTCGCTTCAGGCATCGATGTGCGTGAGACTTTCGCCCGCATGGCGATGAACGATGAAGAAACCGTCGCGCTTACCGCTGGTGGACATACCTTCGGCAAGGCGCACGGCGCAGGCGACCCGAAACTGGTCGGACCCGAACCCGAAGCCGCCCCGCTGGAAGAAATGGGGCTGGGCTGGAAGAACAAATTGGGAGCTGGCGTGGGCGTTCATACCACATCCAGCGGCATCGAAGGCGCCTGGAAACCCAACCCCACCCAATGGGATATGGGCTACTTTGACATGCTCTTTGGCTACGAGTGGGAACTGGTCAAAAGCCCGGCTGGCGCTCAACAGTGGCAGGCAAAAAATTGTAAACCCGAACACATGATTCCCGACGCGCACGACCCGTCGAAGAAGTACCCGCCGATGATGACCACCGCCGACCTAGCGCTGCGCTTTGACCCGATCTACGAGCCGATCGCGCGCCGCTTCCACAAGAACCCCAAAGCCTTCGCCGATGCCTTCGCCCGCGCCTGGTTCAAACTGACTCATCGCGACATGGGTCCCAAAGTCCGCTACCTCGGGACAGAAGTTCCGAAGGAAGATTTGATCTGGCAGGACCCGCTTCCCGCTGTCAATCACAAATTGATCGGCGCGAAGGATATCGCCACGTTGAAGAAAGATATTCTTGCTTCGGGCTTGTCGGTGTCAGAATTGGTTTTCACAGCTTGGGCTTCGGCATCCACCTTCCGCGGATCAGACAAGCGTGGCGGCGCGAATGGTGCGCGCATTCGCCTTGCGCCGCAAAAGGATTGGGAAGTCAACGAACCTGTGCAACTGGCGAAGGCGCTCAAGACGCTTGAGCGCATCCGCAAAGAGTTCAACAGCGCTCAGTCTGACGGCAA
>CAZEGE010000178.1:0-3955 GCA_964511765.1 uncultured Anaerolinea sp. | reverse complement strand
AGGGATTAAATGATCAGTAATTCGATGAGAAAATAAATTAATCAAACTTTAAGATATTACATCCCTTTGCGTTCATTCGAACTCCTTTTTGGATCGCAGATAACACTACGTGAACTGGGGGCTTGTATTCATCTGTTGGTTATTATACAATGTCATAGATTGGCGAAACAAAGGAGAAAATAATGAAAACCAAAACTGGCGGGATCATCGCTACGCTTGCGACTCTGGTATTGTGCGGCTTGCCGGGTTTTATTTTGCTGTGCATTGGAGCGATTTGGACGATCAGTCCGCCGCCAGCCACTGGAACGGACAACAGCGGATACGTGGTTTTTATTTATGCAACTTTTATCTGTGGGGGATTACTATTGATGCTTATCCCGCTAGTGGTCGGCTTCTTCACTTTGCGAAAAAAATCGCCCTCTGTTCCAGTCCAGCACGTCGCCGCAAATACGTCAACACCTGCTGATCAATCCTCTGCTTCACCGGCTCCGGTTGCATCAGCCAGTCAATGGACTCCCGGGAGAATGGACGCATCCACGCAAACAGTGTATGACAGGATCATGGCGCTTAATCGCCCATCCGCTCCCTATCAGATTATTGACGGAAAAGCCAAGGGCGTGGATTTGATCGCGGAATGGAAGATTGTGGATGCCCGATGGTACGAGATCTTCGCCAAGGCCAACCTGACCAAAGTGTTTCGCATCTACTTGAAATTCGACCCGGGCAAGCGTGAAGTACGCACCATGGATGAAGAACTTAACGTGTCCTGGCGGGCGGGCGTGCCTAGTTTATCAGCGGAAGCCAGTTTCTTTAGGGGACAGAAAACTTCCTTCTCGTTTGGCACAGGCTATGCCTTCACAGAAAATCTCGCTGCGGGGCAAGTTTACAAATACAAATTTAACACAAATGAATTAAAGAAACCAATTCAGGACGCCATCGCGGCTTGCGGTTGGACGTATAAAGGCGTGGCATTGGGAAAGTTATGATCAAAACCTTCGGGTTCTTACAAACTGCTTGATAAAATCCATCCATAGGAGATTAAAGTGAATAAATATAAATTTCAAATTCCAGTTGCTATAATGATAATGATATTGGCCGCGTTGGCATGCGGCGGCAGTTTTAGCACCGCCAAAATCGCCAGCGCCAAAATGACAGCAGACGAGGCCGGGATGCAACAGACGACGGTGTTTGCTCAAGACCAGACGTTTTATTGCACTGCCGAGCTGGCAAACGCACCGGAAGACACGAAGTTAAAGGCCGTCTGGACTGCGGTTGAGGTTGAGGGGGAGCAACCCAATTTGCTGCTTGACCAAACCGAAGTGACCGCCGGGATCCAGAATGTATTCACGTTCAACATGAGCAACAACCAGCTCTGGCCAACGGGGAAGTACAAGGTGGACCTGTACCTGAACGACGTGCTGGATCGCACGCTGGACTTTGAAGTGCGATAAATTCCTGTCTGTAAGTGCAAGCGGCATTGCGTACCGCCCAATAAGCGCTTTCAGTGGATCGCCTTCTGCAGGTATGCCTCGCGAACCTTGCCAGCAATCGCTCTGGTTATTGAGGTAAATTTTGCCAGTGTCGGCGTGGTCTTTGCGCACCCGGCCTTCATCTTCACTTGTAAACCCTATGTTGAAAATAATAAACCTTGGGAACGAAGCGATGGCACCTTGCGTTTTGCGCTTGGTTGAGACAGGTATCGAGGATTCCTTTCTCAACCAGCCAAAGTAGACCAATCGTGACACCTTCCAGCGTGCCGTTGTGAAGGTAATGCCGAAGGTACTGTAAGCTATCACTGCTGTATACCACCTGCACGGAGATTCGAATCACATCCCCCCTGCGGGGACTCTGGTTTTAAAAGCACAAGGAGCCATCCACTATGACTCTTTAATCCTGATGTATCCCCACGGGGGCACCTGACCGAAGCACTAATAACTTTATCATTCCCGGTGAAGAGATCCCGGGTAAAGTAGATCCTGCCACGATGGAAACAGCGAGCCTGCACTCGCTGTTTTTTATTTCTCTTCGGATACCAACAACCCAAACCTGCGGATCAGCCGCATGGTGGTGTGTGTGTCATTGCGGAGATCCAACAGGATGGCAAAGACCTGCCCCGATGCGATCAGGAATGTTCCAAAGATGGTATTGATCCCGCCGATGATGGTTGAGATTAGAAAGGTTGTATTACGAAACGCAGAGTATGGAGCGCCGTCGCTCACGACAATTCGTGCGAGGGTCTCTGAGAATATAGAGCCGATGGTGAATGCAAAGAACCAGCCAAGGATGATGACGACCCACCCAAAGAAGATGATCAGGCCCGAAGTAAAGCGCAAGGCTTCATAAGGCTTTGGCTCGCTTTCCAATTGTTTGATCTCGTCAACGATGTTGGCTTTGGTCGCGAGCACTTCCCCACACTTCGGACAATAGGTAGCTTCACCTGGCAGGTATGGATGCCCACAATTTCTACAATGAATTAATTCCATTTGTTAGTTTCCTCCTTTTATAGTTTGGGGCTTGCTGCTTATTCTTTTTTTTCTTTCATGATGTAGTTTGCAATGACATCAGTAACTTGTTTCTGAATCGTACTTGGAATATTTTCCCAATTTCTTTGAACATAAAAAAGGCGGGGGTCGGGTCGTGGTTCTCCAATGACATCATAGAAACGCAGGTCATCAAAAAACTCAGCAAGAAACTTAATCACCTTCTTGCTTGCTTTTCTTCTTCCACGATAAATGTGATTATAGAGCTTGTCATCAAGACCTATATATTCAGAAAATTCTTTTTGTGTTACTTCCCTTTTGAGTTTCTGCTGATAGATCATATGGTGTTCAAACAACAGCTCGCCGAGCTGACTAACTACTTCATCATCCATTGTTTCTCTCCATCCCAATAATACTATGGCATAGATAAATGCAAAAGGCGCTTGACATTTTGTAACTAAGGTGGTATTTTAACAACAAAGTAGACAATTGTTTACGGAGACACACAATGCCAACTATGGATGCAGGAGCCAAGAAATACCCACAAGTGCGAGTGACGGAGCTTGCAGATGAGCACATCAAGAAGGTTATAAGGATATTGCGATCGCGCGGTCTATCTGTATCAAAGACAAGTTACCTGTCTGAATTAATACTCTCACAACCAATCCCCTCCGCGCCTGCTGTGAAGAAGAAGCGCCGCACACGCAAAGCTCAGTCCCCTGACTCTGTGGTGCAGGCGCTTTAGTTTTGTGTCTTCGAAGGGAGCACAACACCATGAGCGATTCCACTTGTGAAATTATTTTTCACGAGAGCAAAGCAGCAGGCGACGACACGGAGCACAATTCCTGTAAGGACGGCATCGTGGTCACGCTAAGTTTTTGGTATTCGTCTGATTCGAGGGTGCGAAGTCATTACCTGCTCGAAAGACGAGTCATGATCAACCGCAAGTTTATTATCGACGAACAGCGGCTGATGGGCAAGGGGAAATCCAATCATGCCTGGCAAATCAGAACCGCCATCGCAGAGATGGACCAACTTATGCAACTCTATCCTGAGGTGGCACAGCAGGGAGAAGGATGCTACTGCCTTGAGATCGCCGGTGATATACCAGATTGTCCGCACCATTGAAAACAGCCATGAACAACAATTCTGTCGGACTAACCACGCCCGGACCATTCATCGTATCCATGAATGTAATCAAAGGCAGTCCCGACCGCCGCATGATAATCTGTGTTGTGCGTGCGGACGATCTCACCCGCATCATTGCCCGTCGCGATCTCAATGATGTGGCTGCTCTTATTTATTACCTACCCCAGTAAAATAATAAACCCCGCAGAGCGAGGGTTATTAGGTCAAGCAGGTGTGCCCCCACGGAGATTCGAACTCCGGTTTTATCCTTGAAAGGGATGCGTCCTGGGCCTCTAGACGATGGGGGCTCTATTTTTAGAGCGGGCGAATTCTATCATCCCCTTTTA
>CAZEGE010000177.1:0-4018 GCA_964511765.1 uncultured Anaerolinea sp. | reverse complement strand
GATCGTTGAAGAGGATAAAATTCGCGTTCGAGAATGAATTATCCGATGAGGAGATTTTGGAGAAGTTGCTGGCCTTGAATTTGGAGAAGGGGAAGTAATAACCCCCATCCCGTCCTTCCCCCAAATCCAAGAGCGGGACGCTTCGCGGGGGGAAGGTGAATGTACTGTCTATATGAAAATCTAAATTCCGTTCAACGCTGGGTTTTCCTCCCCTAAATACGACATGAAAACTTTCAATTAATATCGGAAGACTTTAACTGTCGGATTTGGGGGAGGTGTCCGAAGGACGGAGGGGGCGCCACACGCCATCTACCCGCTTGGACAAATACTAAGAACTGATTTCATTTTCAAATTTGACTTTGCCGCTCTTGATATCTTTTTGTATTTTTATTATTAATCGTTGTGCCTCTTTCCTTTGAGTAGAAAAACGATTAGCCGGAGTAACTTCAACAAATTTTTTAAAATCCTGCAAAGCAAGTGAAAAATCTTTTATAGCATAATAATAGATCATCCCAAGACAAAAAAGAAGCTGAGTTTTATTGGGTTCAATATCCAAAACCCACATAATAAATTCAATTACTTCTAAAACAACTTTTGGCTCTTCAAAAACCTCATCTACAGCAACTTTGTATTGCTTAACAGCTTCATTCATATTTCCTTCATACGCCAACAAGAAAGCATAGTTATACTGCCACGTAGTATGTTTCTTGGTCTGGGCTTTCAAAGTTTCAGCCTTAGCTTTACTTATTTGTCGGCCGTTCAAAAAATACATAATCGATCTATAAAATCTGGCGTCAAAATTGTGCGGTGAAACAGCGTTCAATTTATCTAAAATTGGTTTCATCTTGTTTATTAAGCTATCATCTTTTGAACGCTTCCACTCCTCGTACAATATATTTAATTGAACCAGATAAACATCCTCAAGCCTTGATGGTAATCGTTGTTTAATCTTTATCAGTGCAGGTAAATTTTGCTTTTTATCCAGCAATACTTGCTTTAAATTCTCAAATAACTCTTGAGCATAACCAATATCTCCGGACAACAAAGCGGCAATTCCAATTATATATTTTGATAATACATCTATCCACTGTGCCGTAATTTCAAATTGAAACAAATCACCTTCTGACGAAATTGTCATTCTTCTTGGAAACAACTCAGCAAATTCTTTTGAGAAAGATTTGCTAATTTCAGTTGGAATTGGCTTATGAGCAACAACGCCTTCTAAGTTCAAAATATGTTGTAATTGCCCGTTCATCGTTATGGTTCTAGCCTTTCCATAAACCATAAATGAACATCTAGCATCGTGTAAAAATTTGATCGCGCCATCCGGAGATACAATCTTATCAATAAAATGATTGGGAATTTCAACAAAAACAAAGCTATATCTATATTTACTTCTATTCAACAGGTCTCGTAAAGTTTGGGAAAAATCTCTTTTTAATTTTTTTTGCTGGTCTGGATTATCAGCGACAATTCCTAAAGCGAAACCTATTTTTCCTTTAGGTGCTCTTGGAAGACGATTGCTATAAAACCAATATGCAACAAGAAGAATTAATAAAGATCCGCCTATCAAATATTGACTCTTTTCAATCTTCTGAAAGTTAATCGCCGAGAATAGCCATAACAAGACTCCGCTTGAAAATAAAACAAGAATAAGTAGCGTGCTTCTTCTGTGCCACCTTGATAGAAGTAAATCGATTAAATCGATCAAATTTTTTAATTTGTTTTCCATCCTTTACCTTCCTTTATTTACCAACGCCCAGCAGAATTAATCTACTGGGCGTTGGTAAATTCACTATCACTCACTAAACCCGCAAGTGTAGCACTTGCGGCAGCCTTCCTCATTAACCACCGCCGCCTCCCCGCACTCGGGACAGAAGTTATTCATTCTCAAATCTCCAAAACCGTAACACGCTTCCCTGCTCTTTCCCTTTGGTCAACATCAAGTGTAATTAAGGGAAGGTCAAGCCGCGCCGCAACTGCAACATAAGTCGAATCCGCTCCGCGCAACCCAAGTTCAGCTGCCAATTGGGCAGCTTCACGCAACAAAGAATCTTCCATTTCCACCAACTGCAAGCCTGGAAGGCTTTGTACATACTCAATCGCTTTCAGTCCAAGCGAAGAGGTTGTGCGATGGCTGATCGCGCCGCCAATTTCAGCCAAAAGCAGCGAGGGCGCAAGAAACTGGTCGCCCTCTTCAAACCTGGCGGACATCCATGCCTTCACAGGTTCATGGAAAACATCTTCCGAAACCAGCCGAGCCACCCAGATACTGGCGTCCACGACAATGAACATTATCGCCGCGCTTCGGTCATTGCGTCTGCGGCAGAAATTCCCTTCGGCCAACGTGCGCCAATCTCTGCGGCAAGATTATCCAGTTTTGCCCACGCATTTTCACTATCTTTACGAACGGGTTTGACAGGGATCAGCAATGCGACAACTTCGCCATGATATGTGACCTGTACTTCACTGCCAGTTTCATGAACCAAAAGAACCAGTTCACTGGCTTGCTGTTTCAATTCTCGAATTCCAACTGTTACTATTTTCATATCTGTTTCATAGGCCTCCGAGTTATTAAAAAACTCCGAGGTCTCTTTCATCCTAGCACTCACTAAACCCGCAAGCATAGCACTTGCGGCCCCACCCTGCCCTCCCCCAAATACGACAAGCAAATGTTTGGTTGACATAAAAAATCTTAATGTCGTATTTGGGGAGGGTGTCGCTTTAGCGACGGGAGGGGTCAACACTCGCTAAACACGCAAGCATAGAAATCTGGGCATACGCTGCCCGTGCAACCTTCTCCATTCACCACCGCCGTTTTACACATTCGATTCCAGCCAGTTAATAAACTCGCGTCCTGAGATAATTGGAATGGATTGGAATTCTTTGAGATCGAGCAGGTGTTTATCTCCGCTTACAATAAAGTCAACTTTTCCTGCGATGGCCGCCTCGAGAAATTTATCGTCTTTGGGATCAGCTTCGATGAATTGGATTCGTTCTTCGGGAACGACGAATTCTGAAAACTGATAAAGATAGCGCGCAATTTTGTCTATTGTTTCCTGCTTCAACCTGAATTTAGGGCGGTTGAGAACTTCAAAATATTCGCTGAGAATGTCGCTTGTAACGATGACAGTAAACTTCCCTTCATCCCATCCTTCCAAAATCAAAACCAGCGCGCCGCCCAACGCACTGGAAATAACGATATTGGTATCTAGAACTACCCGCTTCATTTACCTTCCCGCACTGCGCGAATTTCGGTTTCAATGTCTTCCTGTGTAATATTATATTTTTCCGCAGTGAGGCGTGCATCTTTGAGAGCCTCCTTGAAATCAGCCCTGACCTTTTCTTCATTCGGTAGACTAATCTTGAGAAAGCGGACAAACGCCAAGACATCCGCCTGCCGGGATTCTGGCAGGGTGGCAATTTCACGCAAAAGGGTTTGTTCAAAAGTAGTCATGCTTCACCTCTACACCAATTATACAACCTAAAAACATGCCATTGCAGAAGCGAAGAGTGCTCAAGGATAGAAAGGACGGACAAGCTCATCTGCTTCTAGGTATTTCTTCGGCAAGTTGTTCGAGAGTAGTCCAATTTCCAGCAAGTTCGTTTTTGTTAGTCTCATCCGTTGAGACTAACAAAGCGACAACCTCATCATTATCAATAATTTGGACTTCCTCTCCCGTTCTGATTACCGAACGAACAAGCTCGCCAGCTTTTGCTTTGAGTTCAAGAACAGTAACTGTTTTCATTTTGTTACTCCGTTCTACAAGCGGGCGAGTTTCCTCGCCCTGCAACTTTCAAACCTTCAACCCTTCGACACGGTGAGCCGCGAAGCGAGTCGAACCGTCAGGGCAAGCCTTCTAACATTCCGAAAAACCGCAAGCGTAGCACTTGCGGCAGCCTTCTTCATTCACGACCGCCGCCTCGCCGCACTCGGGACACAGGTCACCGATCTTTATGGCTCGCGCG
Organism: uncultured Anaerolinea sp.; assembly: GCA_964511765.1. Taxonomy (GTDB): domain Bacteria; phylum Chloroflexota; class Anaerolineae; order Anaerolineales; family Villigracilaceae; genus Villigracilis. The sequence goes on along the minus strand of CAZEGE010000177.1, from coordinate 49 downwards.
GCTTCATTTTCGATGGTGTGTCCGCCGTTGCCGTTGGATTTTTCAACCG
>CAZEGE010000176.1:0-4073 GCA_964511765.1 uncultured Anaerolinea sp. | reverse complement strand
CTCGTCGGGCTCATAACCCGAAGGTCGCAGGTTCAAGTCCTGCCCCCGCTACTAACAGGGACTGTGTGAAAACACGGTCTTTTTGTTTAAGCTTTGCATACTTCCTTCATAAACGATTCCTCGCTGATTATTATATAACCTTATGATCTGGTAAACAATATTTACCAGGTGCATTGCGGGGCGGTATCGATGCCAGCCAATTTGCCCACCCGCTTATACATGGTCACGTTGGTGAATGGCTCGCCAAGAATGCCATCATGAATCGCCCATGAGCGTTTGCGGATGCTGTTTGCGGCTTCCGGCCGTCGAAATGGAATTGAACTGTCCAGATGAGCATGCAAATCACCGCCGGGTTGAAAACCGGCATGGATGCTGCCCATCAGGCGTTTGCCCATTTGATAGGTAAAACCATAGCGCTCGAAGATGACTGCATTGTGATAATACAACGGTTCGACGAAATACATATCATGCCCGAGCGCTTTGACGAAATCTTCAAAGGCTTCAATCGCCTGGCTGAGCATTCTCAACCCGTGTCTTACCTGACCTGGAGCCAGCCCAGCCTCGAAAGCATTTATTTCCGCTTCGACATTTCTCTGCAAGGTACCAAATTTTGTGGGGGAACCATCTGGCATTTTATCCACGTCAAAGCGGGGGGAGGCAGGGTCGTTGAGGATATAGAGCAGGGTGTGGATCTGTCCATTTAATGTATCGGTGAGATGGGCGTAAAGAATTGGGTCGGGGAAATCGATCTTGTGGAAGAGTCTCATTTCCACATCGCTGGAGCCTGAGGCAAAACGAAATTGCAGCAGGTTATAGCCGGCTGCGGAAGTTAGCGGGGGGATATTGTATTTTTCAAGAAGCGCGGCAGGGATATAACGGGAATAAATTGCGCGTTTTTCGGCTTCGGAGAGCAGGTTGATTCCGCCGATGGTGGAAGGGGGCATGGTAATTTATCTTCCTTCCTACACCTTTCTTCTGCATGTGTGAAAAAGAGAAAGATGAAGGATGTATCTGCTATCTTACTCTGGTTGCTCTTTCGTTACTTCGTGCTTCATCCCGTTTGGCGATGGCGGCGCGTTTATCGTAGGCTTTTTTACCTTTGGCGAGGGCGATCTCGAGTTTGGCGCGTCCGTCTTTCAGATACACGCGCGTCGGCACGACCGTCATACCTTTGATGCGGACATTGTTCCACAGTTCGCGGATCTGCTTTTTGTGGAGCAGCAGGCGGCGTTTCCGCCTGGGTTCATGGTTGAAGAATTTTCCCGCTTGTTCGTATGGCGCGATATGCGCTTCCATCAGCCAGGCTTCCTCTCCGTTTTGCACGTCCACATAGGCTTCCTGGATGCTGATCTGGCCGGCGCGGATGGATTTGATCTCCGATCCATGCAGGACAAGTCCAGCCTCAAATCTTTCCAGGAGGAAGTATTCGAAGCTTGCTTTGCGGTTGGTTGCGAGAACTTTTACGTTTTCAGGCACAAGATGATTTTACCGCTGATTGCATAAATTACTAAACTCCAGATGTAAAAAGTTATCCCCATTTAAGCAGGAAGATGCCTGCGACGATGCGAAGTACGCCAAAGGTGATGAGCGCCGGAGCCAGTCCGATCACATCTGCAATCAGTGGGCCGGCGATGGAGCTGCCCAGCACAGCCAGGTTGAAGATGATGGTGTACCATGCCAGGTGTGAGGGACGGTCGCCAGGCGGGATGTTTTCGAGCATGTAGTTGGCGTAGGCGCCGTTGACCATTGCGAATAAAAACCCGCCCAGAAACGACAGTGCGTAGAAATGCCAGACGTTTTGGGCAAAGGCCAGCATGATCGGGTATGCGGCCATGCCCGCCACGCCCCAGCCCGTCACTTTTTTGTGGCCGTATTTTTGTACGATGTACCTGAGTTGTGTGGAGGCGATCAGCACGCTCAGATAATAGAAGGCGGTCCCATTGCCGAGGTGACTGTCATTGAGATTGAGGACGCGCACGTTGTAGAGCGGGTAAAGCGGGGCTGCCAGATAATGTACAAGATGAAAGAGAAAAAGCGCGATCAGGACTTTCTTGAAGTGGGTGCGCCAAATGTCGAGGCGCAGGAGGGAGGCAATACCGCGGGGGGAGTATGCCTTGTGTTTAGAATCAGCCGTCGGTTGGGCAGGAGGCGGGGCGATTTCCTCCTGCAATGGTTTGACGTGATAGATGTGGTAACTGCTCATCGCCGCGCCGAATGCCCCAATCGCAAAAATGATTTGATAGCCCCCGGGAAAGGGCAGGTTTTTTAAGATGGTTCCCGCGATGAGCGAGGTGAACATGAATGCAATTGCAAATGTGATATTGCGTGTGCCCGCCACTTGGGCTCTGTAGCGCTCCGGGACTGCTTCGGCAAAGAGCGCGTTGAAGCCGACGCCGAGCGGCGTGAGCGGGATGGCCATGAAGAAGGTCAGGATGATGAGCGCCCAGATTTGTCCCTGGGCGTTGAAGAACCAGGGCAGGGGAATCCAAAGCAGGTAACCGATGCGAAAGCCGATGGACGACCAGAAGACTGCGTGGCCGGTCGGCCTTTTGCTGATCCAGTAACCGGCGGGGATGGCGAGGAAAAGGTTAACCGCCGCGGACATGGCAGTCAGCAAACCGATCTGCAGCCCGGTTGCGCCGAGGCGCGTGGCGTAGATGTTTAGAAAGTTTACGGCAGTGCCGCTCAACACCCCGAACCAGGCAATATCGAGATACAGATTTGTGAAGTTGGAGTGATATTCCTGGGGAATATTGGCTTGTCGAAATAAGTTGAAACGCATGAGGGGATTATAACAATTTTGCTGGTTTCATTAACTGCTATCGCCAATTACCCGGTCAGTCAGTTGGATGGCGAGGCCGAGATAGGATTCTGGCGAAAGACTCTGCAGGCGTTTTCGCGTTTCGTCATCGACATCGATCGCATCAACCCAAGACCTGTAATCCCCTTCGGTTACGACGCGGCCTCTCGTCTGGCGCTTGAGCGACTCATATGCATCCACGCGGCCCACAGCGCGCAGGATGGTTTGCGCGCCTTCGCTGACGACTTCCCAATGAGCGTCCAGGTCGGCTTTGAGTTTTTGCTCATCGGCGCCGATGCGCTGCATGCCCCGCTCCAGGTTGGTCCATGCCAGCAGGGTATGTCCGAGCGCCGAACCAAATGTGCGGCGCACTGTGGAATCAGATAAATCACGCTGCAGGCGCGAACTTGATAATTTCTGGCTGTAATGAGTCAATAAGGAATTTGCGATGCCGAGATTGCCTTCCGCGTTTTCAAAGTCAATCGGGTTGACCTTCTGAGGCATGGTGGAGGAACCGACTTCGCCTGCTACAACGGCCTGCTTGAGATAACCGTCGCTGATATAACGCCAGATGTCCTGCGAGAAGCCGATTAAAATTGAATTCGCCATTCGTAAAGCATCAAAGTAACGCAGCCAGTTATCATAAGGCAGGATTTGAGTAGTGGCAAAATTTGGAACAAGATCATAGCCTTGGATAAAATCCGCGCTAAAGGCGAGCCAATCCACTTGCGGAGCGGCGGCTTGCAAGGCGTTGAAGCTGCCCACTGCGCCGGTCAACTTGGCCTCAAAGCGATGCGAGGAGATTTCGTCACGCGTTGTTTTCAGGCGCGAATAATAAACGGCAAATTCCTTGCCAAGCGTGGTCGGCACGGCGGGCTGTCCATGCGTGCGCGCGAGCATGGGCAGGGCGCGATAGGTTTTGGCAAATTTTAGAATATGCTGAAGCAGGCTGTCAAAAACGGGAAGTAATACGGCATCACGCGAGTCTCGCAACGAGATGGCTTGCGCGATATTATTGACGTCTTCAGAGGTTAATCCAAAGTGAAGCCAGGGGAGTAAATCATTGAGGGAAGTATCTTTTAATTTATCACGTAAAAAATATTCGATGGCTTTGACGTCATGACGTGTCTCACGCTCGAAGGCGCGGATGGCTTCGGCATCGGCGGTGGAGAAATCCACTTTAAGGGAATCCAATTGAGCGGATTCGGAATCGCTCAAAGGGCGGATCAAGCCTGTTTTGGAAAGAGCGGGCAAAAAATCCAGTTCGAGGCGG
>CAZEGE010000175.1:0-4154 GCA_964511765.1 uncultured Anaerolinea sp. | reverse complement strand
GTGAATGGAAGCAGAAATGGAAAGATGAACTCAAACAATTCAATATGTTTGAATTGCCAACTCAGGGTGGACAGAAGAAAGTTGTCAAGAAATTGCCCTATAAATTCTCGTATCGTTTTTTCTCCGACGGCGACAAAGAACCACGCAAAATGATGATTGAAGACTGGGAAATCGGTGCATTGTTCTGGAAATGTTTAGTTCAAACTGATGGTGATGAACAAGCTGCCAAACAATTAGTTCGACAAAAATACTTTGACCAGTTTTTACAAGAGAAAGATTTAAACCTGTTTCTCGGTACGACATTTTTGAATCACAATGTTGCGCCAAACCCATTTGTGATTATTGGTGTGTTCTATCCGCCGAGGACAGATCAACTTTCGTTGTTGTAACACACCCTGCATCCCCCACTTTTGGAAGCCCACAGGGCACTTCGCAAAAGGGGCAAACCATCCCACCGATTAATCGTCACAATTAGTGTGAGGTCGAATCAAAAACGGGACTGCGATTCATCCACAGTCCCGTTTTTGATAATTACTGATATTGAGGAATTAAGTCAGCGGATATATTACCTGATTATGCCTTGTACAACTTCTGTTTTGCGATATACTTTTGTCATATTCATTTTTTAGTATTGGCGGAGAAAGAGGAAAAAATGAAACTTGACTTTGATAAGAAGGCAACTAAAAGTGATAATGTAACCAGCTCTGTCAATGAATTTTTGTCGGAGGTGTCAACTTTGGAGTTGGGTTATTCAGCTCCTATAATAATTTTTCAAGACGGAGTTGATGGATCATACTATATTAAGTGTTCTCTTTTAGCAGAGGACGCTTCTAGGCTTTGTGATCTGAATGCCAAGTTGCTAGAAGAAAGTTTTCGAGCGAATCGGAGGCTTATGAAATCTACTAACACTTACTTGCGCATGAAAGACGACGCGTCTAAGGGAAGAGAATTTAATGACATTATTGTTGAATTCAATAAAACTTACGAGCCAAATAAGCCTTTGAAGGTATGGGGAGGGCAACATAGAATTAGCGCAATACAAGAAGCAGGCGCTCAAAATGGTCGCTACCATGGCTTTCGAATCTATTTTAATCTTTCCAAGAAACAAAGAGCTGAAGTCGCCTTTATTTCTAATACAAATATCTCTTTATCGAATGATACTTTCGACCGCATGATAGAAGAAACCGAATTCGGAAACACATTGTTAAAATGGTGTCAAAGCGTGGGGCTTCTTGAAGAAGGAGAAGATTTTCCAGATGTTGGATCTCGTTCGGAAAAAATAACTGTTAGATTAGCTCGAAGTTTCGTTGTTAACTATTACCTAGGCTTGAAGCGAGCCAAGGAAATAGATACTGGAAATTTAGACGCGAATATTTATGAACCTAGCCTCATTAAAACAGGATATGTAGTGGATCCAAATTATAAAGAGGTGATGGAACAACATGATTTGCTGAAAGACAAAAATCTGCTTGATGGAGGAAAAAACTTTTTGCTTCTCCATAACACTCAATATCAGGCTGTAAAGAAGGCGAAGTCGATAACCAGTGACGACAACAGAACTTACGACAGAAAATCCTATAGAAATAAAGCTTTGATAGAGTCAATTGTTTGCGGTTGGAGTTATGTCGCAGGGTTATTGCAATCATATCCTGATCGCCTAAAAAACCATTATAAGTTGCCGAGGACATCGAAGGACATTCCTGATCCCTTGAATGGTAGAGGAATGTCACAATATCACTATGATAAAGATGATCCATCTTATCGAGGGCTAGCTACACGGACCACTCCAAAAGATAGACAACGTGTAGCGCATTTGTTTTTGGCGAAAAGTTCAATTGATGAAAATGTGATTCTAGACGAGGCTTTCATTGACCAGGCAGTTTATCACCTTGAAGGTCTATTGAATTATTCAAAGGGCTACATGGCTAAGAGGAAATAGCAAAATGCTAGGTTTCCGAGATTACCTTAATTACGCTGAAAAGAATATTAAACGCGCTGAGTTGGAAAAGGGTAGTGATGTGGCTTGGCTCTTAATCCCTGCCATTATCATGTCTTGGATATCAATTGAATCGTTTGTATATAGTAGGGAAAAAGAACTAATAGCCTTGCCGAAGGAGAGGCTTGATTTACATGAAAGAGCCTTCTTGCTTGAAAAAAGGGTTAGGTTCATCACCTCTGGAGATCAAATTGGAGAATTCGCGTTGGAAGGCATCGACCGCCATAGCATGGAAGATAAAATTGTTTTCTTGCTAGCAAAGTACGGCACAAAAAACAATCACAGTATCAAAGAAAGTGATCTGTGGAGGGATTTTCAAGATTTCAAGAAATTAAGAAATTCTCTCGTTCATCCCAAAAGAGAAAAGAGGCTAAAACTTAGTTTGGATGATGCCAAAAAACATTTCAGAACCGCTAAGAATGTTATTCAGATGCTATCTGAAAATATATGGCACAAGAAAATAGCCTTCTAACTTTCAGTAGAAAATGAATCCCTCGTCATCTACTCCATGAACAAAGTGGGATGCTAAAAAACCAGACCTCCGAGATTTTGAAAATCTCGGAGGTCTTTTTCTCAGTTATCCAGTCTTTATTTATCCATTGCCCATGAAGCATACGCCAATGCCTGATAAATATCGTCCGCTTCCAGTTCGGGCCAGGATTTGAGAATATCCTTTATTATCATTCCTGAACTCAAATATCCAAGCACCGAAGCGACAGGCATCCGCATCCCGCGAATACACGGTTTGCCAAAGCAGACTTCGGGGTTGAGCGTGATTCGGTCAAACTTATAATGTCTAATTTCCATTGTGGACTCCTTCGCATATGTCCAAGCAATATTTTACCTCTTTTCACCATTCATCATTCCCTGTTCCCCACTCTCTGATAAAATCACCTCACTATGGCAAATGAATCCCTCGTAATCTACTCCATGAACAAAGTGGGACGCTAAAAGCAGAACTCCGAGAGAAATTCTCGGAGTTCTTTATCTCAGGTTATTTCGCATCTGAAAACTCTTTCCAATCCAGCCCCAATTGGCGAATGACCGCACGCAACGTGCCGAGTTTCAAATCCCTTGCTCCCCAATCAGGCAATGGAGCGATCTTTCCGTTCTTTGGGTTGTGCCAAACGCGGTGTGACCCTGCTCCGCGACGCGGCAATTCCTCGCAACCAAGAGACTTGAGTTTTTTCGATGCTTCACGATACTTCATACGGCTAAAACAGTCTCAATCCAAAGTGGAGTGTTTTCCTGGGTTGCTTGCAAAGCGGACGGTAACGGGCGTTTCAATTCTCTTAATGCTTCCACAATCGCTGCAAGAGCATCGTTCGCGTTTTGCAGAGCATCCTGCACCGTTTCGCCTTCGGTGATCAATTCAGGCAATAACGGGCAGGTAACAAGATATCCACCTTCGGGTTGAGGCTCTAAAACGAGAGGCAACTTGTAAATTTGACTCATTTGGTTCTCCTGATTGTTGTTCAAAGTATAGCACAATCCAGTCTCTATCCTTTTCTCTCCACAACCCCCACTCTCTGATAAAATCACCCCACTATGACCAACGAATCCCTCGTAATCTACTCCATGAACAAAGTGGGACGTCTCGTCCCGTCCAGCAACAAAATGATCCTGCGCGACATCTCGCTCGGGTTCTATTACGGCGCCAAGATCGGCGTGCTCGGTCTGAACGGTGCGGGCAAGTCCACATTGCTGCGCATCATGGCGGGCGTCGATAAGGACTATATCGGCGAGATCTCAATGTCCAAAGGCTACACTGTCGGTCTGCTCGAGCAGGAACCGAAACTCGATGAAACAAAAACAGTGATCGAGGTCGTGAAAGAAGCGGTGCGTCCCATCGTCGAAATGCTGGCGCGCTACGATGAAGTCAACGCCAAATTCGCCGAACCCGACGCCGACTTCGACGCGCTCGTCGCCGAACAGGCCAAACTGCAGGAGCAGCTCGATAAGCACGACGCCTGGAATCTCGACAGTCATCTCGAAGTCGCGATGGACGCCCTGCGCTGTCCGCCGTCGGATACGCCGATCAAGATTTTATCGGGCGGAGAAAGACGCCGCGTCGCGCTCACCCGACTCCTGCTCAGCGAACCAGACATTCTCCTGCTCGACGAACCCACCAACCACCTCGACGCCGAATCGGTGGCGT
>CAZEGE010000174.1:0-4218 GCA_964511765.1 uncultured Anaerolinea sp. | reverse complement strand
CGGCAAATCCTGATCTGATCGTGAACGTATTGTCTAATTGGATACCGTAAGATCAATCATAAGAGACAAGGACGGCGTACACCGTCCTTGTCTCTTATCCAATCATAATCTTTGGACGGTATTGCAGCGCCTCTGCCAAATGTACTGATTGGATTTCGTCACTCCCCGCTAAATCTGCAATGGTGCGTGCAAGTTTTAGGATGCGATGATAGGCACGCGCTGAAAGATTCAGCTGAGTCATCGCGGCGCGCATCAAACTCTGACCTTCAGCCCTTCGACGGTGCTCAGGACAAGCCTGCAAGCCGCAAAATTGCCTGACCTGAGCGACGCGCATGTCCGCGTTGCAGACGATGTCTTTTGCTTCCCCATTTTCAAAGCGTTTATTTTGTATATCTCGCGCGGTTTGCACGCGTGCGCGAATCATTTCACTTGATTCACCGTCCTGCCACTGCTCAACTTTTCATAATCCACTCTGGGAACCTCGATGTGAATATCAATGCGATCCAACAATGGGCCAGAGATCCGTTTTTGATATTTGGTTACCATGGAGAGTGCACAGGTGCAGGGCTTTAGTGAGTCACCATAATAGCCACAGGGGCAGGGTTACACACAATAGACCATATTTTTCATGTTCATCAAAAAACAAAAAGCTCATTTTGAAGGCCTTTCTCGAGAAAGACCTTCAATTATGCTAGCATTTCATCTAACCTTGAGCCAAGTCCTTTTCTAATTCCGAATAGAACTCGAGTTGGTTTTCATCTATAAGATGAATATTTTTGGAAAAAAACCGTCAAATTTTATCTCGATTTTGGCTTTGAAATTATAGAAAATGCTCGCCATAGGACGCAATCTTTGTATCGCATGAAGAATCTAAAACTTGTAAATGATGTACAAGGCGGTCAAATGAATAACGACCGAAGAACTTAGAACAACAGAAATGCTCATTTGTGTTCGTATACATCCCATTTCATATAGGTGGAAAACGCCTCGTTCAACACGGGTGCAACGTGGGTCATGGTCATGGCAACATGATGTTCAAAACCGTTCCTGCACAGGTATGCAAGCAGTTTTTGTAAATTGGGGGTGTGGACAACGGCGCGATGTCCGAAGGTATCCAGCGGGTCGTTGGTGAGTTCGCCTTCGCCGGTGTAGGCGCGGATGATGCCGCTGGTATCGTCGGTGCTGACTCGGGCGTAGGTCATCGCTCCGGCGGCGGCGCGTCCTGCCATGGCTCCGTAGGTATTCTCCTCGCCGATGGTGGTTCCCAAAATTGGCGCGGTCTTGATTTCGATGTCAGGGACAAAGGATTTCGCCCAGTTGCCGCAGTGGAAGAGCACACAGCGGTCGGGGTCATCGGCGTAATTGTTGTTCCAGTCCACCAGCGCGCCGGGGAAGTCCGACGCCAGTTGCAGGGCATACATCGAGACCACGCCGGTGATGTCCGTCTCGCAGGCGGAGGGCATGAGTTGATTGCTCATCATGCTCATTAACGTGCAGGCATTGATGCCGTAATTCTTTTGGATGGATGTCCAGCATTGAAGGGCGGTTGCCTGCAAATCGTTGGCTTGCATCCAGTCTGAAATGACGACGCCCAGTTTTGCCATGCGGACGACAGCGGGGGAGGGGACTGTGTCATGCTTGGCGTAGGTGTTGATTTCTTTCAGTTTGGCTTTGACTTTTGGCGCATCATCGCTCAGGCGGGCGGAATCGCCGAGGATTTCGGACAAGTCTACCGTAGTGACCGTAATGCCGGAGGCTTGCAAAATCTTCTCGCTGTAGCGGACGGTGTTGAATGCGCCTGGGCGCGCGCCGATGGCTCCCAGACGGGCAGAGCGCAATCCCTTGACCACATGACAGACGCTCACGAATTTCTGCAAATCCTTCTTGAACACTTCCGAAGTTGGATGACTGGTGTGCAGGCTGGTGAGGGAAAATTGATAGCCGTACTGACGCAGGTTGTTGCAAACTGAAATCTTGCCGCAGAAGGCGTCGCGGCGGCGCTCGACGTTGAAGGCTTCAAGATCATCGGGATAGGCTTGCACAAGGATCGGGACGTTCAAGCCAGATAGCTTGATGGTATCTGCCAGGCCCTTTTCATCACCAAAGTTGGGCAGGACGACCAACACGCCTTCGATGCGGTCACGATTGGCTTTGAACAGGTCGGCGCAGGCTTTGGCGTGGGTGTAGGTCTCAACCGAACCAAGTTTTGTATCCTGCTCGCCCAGCATTACGCCTTCGATGTTCATTTCCTTGAACAGCGCCAGAATATCCTTCCGCGCTTCGCTGATAAGATGGTCAGGGAAAAAGTCGCGGTTGCCAAAAATAACTCCCAGGGTGGTTTTCATGTGATTACTCCTTGATAAATTTATAACTTACCTTATACGATATGTCTTTCGACTCACGTTAACAAGGAAAGGGCAGAAAATATTCATGTCGCGCAATCGTTGTTATGACAGCGAACTCTTGCAACTCAAATCGAATTGATACACGCTCAAAAATCGAATCTATCCGGATCAGGTCCAACGCGCTTTCCTTCATCAAGCGCATCCAACACATTCATGTCTGCCTGAGAAAGCTCAAAGTCGAAAATCTGAGTGTTCTCGGCGATACGGTTGGAGTGGGTTGATTTGGGGATCGTAACCACTTCATGCTGCAAATTCCAGCGTAGAACAATCTGTGCTGGGGTCTTGTGATAATTTTCAGCCAGTTTTTGCACAACTTGTTCAGTGACAATTTTCCCCTGCATTAAAGGACTCCAGGCTTCCACCTGAATCTTGCGGTTTTGACAAAATATTAATAGTTCGGGTTGGACAAGAAACGGATGGAATTCCACCTGATTCACGCTGGGAACGATCTGGCTATCACGCAAAATATCTTCAAGATGATGTACTAGAAAATTACTGACTCCAATCGCTTTGGCACGGCCGCTTTGATAAATCTTTTCCATCACCCGCCACGTCTCTTGATAACAACCCTTCACGGGCCAATGGATCAGGTACAAATCCACGTACTCGGTCTCCAAGCGTTTCAGGCTTTCTTCAAATGCTGCCCATGTTCGCTTCCCGCGCTGGTCGTCATTCCACACCTTGGTGGTCAAAAAAATATCCTCACGCAGGATACCGCTCTCTCGGATGGCTTTGCCGACGCCGCGTTCATTCCCATATACGGTCGCCGTATCAATACTGCGATAACCGACTTCCAATGCATATCTAATCGCCCGTTCCACTTCCGGCCCATCGTTAATCTGATAAACACCAAACCCTAACCTGGGCATTTTAAGCCCATTGTTTAATAGAGTGCAATCTTTTATACTACTGATCATCTTGTCGCTTTCCTTTGGAATCAAAGTACCTAACAATAGGTTGATCGATTTTTTGGTCTATCTCTTACAACTTAAATAATGGAGCGGAAATGTCTTAATTTGCCTTTAATATAACCAGGTTTGTGATTTGAGCAACTGCAATAGATAAGTGGAATTTTAGTAGCCCAACATCACTTTATAATTTGAAGCCCCAGGCTCCAGCCACAAGGATGACATTGGCAAAGGGCGTAAATTCTGCGGTGCGAATAATGGCTTTGGTCGAACCTGTCAGTTTCTTGAATTCCAAATGCGGCAGGGTTTCGATGGGCACATCGCCCAGCAATTTTTTCATGCCGTCATAGATATGCGGACTTTTGGTCAAAACATCCTCGGAGACATAGGCTTTCTCGACAAACATTTCGGTCAGCACCACTTCGAGGGTTTCCAAAAAGCCGGGAACGCCGGGTTTGAGCGCCAGGTCGATGCGCTGTGTTGTGGAAGGAACAGGCAGCCCGGCATCGGCAACTGTCAGCATATCAGAATGTTCGAGGTGGGCGATCACGGTGGAGATGGGCGCGTTGATGATTCCAGTTTTTTTCATCTTCTCTCGATTCTTTGTCTGAACATCCGAAAGACGTATAATGGCGGGGACACCGTGCGTGGCATGGCACTGGCAGCGAAACTGGTTCCATGTGGCAGGTGTCCCCTTTGGAGGTGGCAGGGCGTCAAATTGACCGCCCGCCACCTCTTCCGTTACGGTCTTACTGTAACAAGATCAATCATCCAACCTGCAAAAACTACGGGCAGCTGGTCTTGCCGTTGGGGGCAAAGCCGGTGTACTGGCAGGCATTTTCAGCGGTGAGCAGAACCATGTCAATGGACTGCTTTTCGGGTTTGCCGGTTTCGCCAGTGCGGAT
>CAZEGE010000173.1:0-4266 GCA_964511765.1 uncultured Anaerolinea sp. | reverse complement strand
TTCCCTTCTGCAGGCGGGTCAGACACGGCCGAAGCGGCCGCGCGAGATCCCATCGCGGCATCAGGCCGGATATCCGCCCGACCAAGACTCAGGTCATACAAAATTGCGGAAGGGACGATTGGCACTCTCGCAGCGCCGGCCTTGAATCCGATCTTCTTCTCTTCAAGATAGCGCATCATACCGGTTGCCGCATCCAAACCAAATGCCGAGCCGCCCGCCAAAACGATCCCATGAACTTTCTCGACGAGATTAATGGGATTCAACAGATCGGTCTCGCGCGTACCGGGCGCGCCGCCGCGCACATCCACGCCGGCGACCGCGCCTTTGCGGCAGAGGATGACCGTACAGCCGGTCAATGCTTCCTCATCCTGCGCGTGTCCAACTTCGATGCCGCGCACATCTGTGATGGCATTATTTAGTTTCATTTTTTAGTTTCTTCTTCAAGTATGAACGTAATTTTGCATGGCTGATCCCACTCAGATAAAATTTCTGCGCGCCGATCAACTCCCCGAATCGTTTAAGTCCATTGGCGAGCGCATTCGCGAAGACTTCATCTTTCGGAGCGTCGTCTTCCAACCAAAAGCCAATGATGTGCAGTGTGTTCGTTTTGCGATCCAGTTTCGGGTCAAGCCGCGCCACGAGATCATCGCCGTATAGAATCGGCAGGGTGTAATATCCCCAGCGGCGTTGATGCACAGGCTTGTAGACTTCCCACAGATATTCAAAATCAAAAACCTTTTTCGCGCGTCCTCTGGCAGTGACCATTTCCAATGGCGCAAGCAGGGTGACTTCCTCTTCAGTTGTTGGACCTTTCGGTTTCCACGCTTTGGGAATACGCCCCGCTTCCAATTCGAACAGGTGAGGCTGGTCGCTGTTCAAGACAAGGTATCCATCCTTTGAGCCTTCCACGCGCACCCGTGAGGCAATTCCCTGTTCGAGGAGCCGTTCAATTCGCACCTTGCTTTCCTCACGAGAAACGTCCCGGTGAATAAAAGAAGCCAGACTGGTGCGCCACGTGCCTTCCCGCGCCAGCCCAAGAAAGGCAATGGATTTGCGGCTAAAAAAATCCTCGGCTTCCGATGCGGACGCAGTATAGTCATATTCACGCGGCAGGACGCGTTCACGCAGATCATAGATGCGGTCAAAGCCTTTACGCTGTGTGATCATCACTTCACCGATCAACCATAGATAATAAAGCGCGATCGAGGCTTCCTTCCGTCCGCGATAACTCCAGGCGTTTACAGTCTCCCCGCTAAAATCACGGTTACCCAGCGGGCCGCGTGCTCGTAATTCGTTTAATACAAACTTCAGCAGATCAGCAGGAGGATGTTTGAATGATTCATAATTCATACCCTGTTCCTCGCGATGTTTCATGTGCAAACGCCAGTAGGGAAATTCCTGCATTGGATACATGAACAGCCAGCCGCCATAATCAAAAAAGCCGCGTTTATCATACGCGGTTTGATAAAGATGCCCCAACTTGAAATCCAGCACGCGGCCATATAACGCAATTTCCTGGCTACGCGCAGCAATATTCAAAGGGTCGAGCTGCAGACCCTGCATTTGATGGATGGCCTTTGTCGTGCCGCTTAACCCCTTGAAACGGCGACCAGGCCAAAGTCCCTGCTGACCGAGCAGGAAGCGTCGAAATGTAAGTTTGGAAATGGTTATCATGGTCGGGAGTTTAAAGTTGAAAGATCAAGGTTGATGGTGAAAGGCTTGGGGTAAAAAAGACCGAGGTTAAATCCTCGGTCAATTGTCCAACGCCGGCGGTCCGTTAATCATCACCCAGCGAGGCGATCGCGCGCAATAAGCCGATGACGAGCACGCCAAGTTTGAGTCCTTCGCCTGTGGTGATGGCGGTCTCGCGTTCGTTCTTTTCGGCGCGGCGGTTAAGCAGCACGGCGGCAATCAGACCTGTGGCCGCACCGATCAAGGCGCCCAAAACAATCGTTCTGCTATTTTTCATGGCATTATCCTTCCAAGAAATGCTTTAATATATTCAAACCAGCCGTTTAGGGCAAGGATGGGCTTCACAGCCAGATTCGACCCGCGCAGAATAATTGCGCGCATTTTGAAAACATAATCCTGGGTCAGGCCGCTATAGTGCGGTAAAGCGCCCAAAGCGCGCGCCATAAGATAAATGAGACCCATCAGGATCGCAAGAAAGATCAACCCCGCGATTATGACCGGAATGACGATCCAGATCGTGGAGATGGCAGCCCAGCGGCCCACATCCCCATTCGAATTGAAGGTTGCAAAGCTGATCCATACGATCATGCCGACGCATAATAAAGCGCTCAAGACAACGGGCAAAATAATTTGCGTATTGCGTTGCTTGCGATGTCGTTGATGGGAATAATGTTCAGGCAGCGCACTGCGACCGAAGGGAGTGTCGAAGTGGCGTCGAAGTTGAACTTTCATCATGCATATTTTACCACCCTAGTTAATCATGAAATAAAAAGAGGCCCTAAAGGTTTTTGAAATCCTGGAAGAAGGAAAACCTTTAGGGCCTATATCTCTTATCGTCTATTTCTCAAAAATGTTGGGACATCCAAATCGTCTGCATTGATGCTCGGCGCTGCAGATTTTGCATCTGCCGATGATCTGGTATCCGCGCCGACGCTGACAGATTCGCTTGGGCGTGTGAAAAGTGACGAAGCAGACATTCCACCAGATTGGGAAGCCGTCTTCTCATTGGTACGCGGGTTGCGTTCCAAAGCGCGGCGCGGCACACCGGTTCGTTCAAATCCAGTCGCGATGACGGTCACTCGAATCTCGTCACCCAATTCAGGGTCGATGACTGCGCCGAAGATCATATTGACGTCGGGGTGTGCAGTTTCGCGGATGATCGCGGCAGCCTGGTTGACCTCAAAGAGGGTCATGTTCGAACCGCCGGTGACATTGAAGAGCACGCCGCGCGCGCCGTCGATGGTGATATCCAATAACTGACTCGAGATGGCCTGCTCGGCAGCGTTCTTGGCGCGATCATCGCCGGATCCGCGACCGACTGCCATGAGCGCGGCGCCGCCTTCAGACATAATCGTACGAACGTCGGCGAAGTCGAGATTGATCAAGCCAGGGATGGTGATCAACTCGGAGATGCCCTGAATACCCTGGTGCAGAACTTCGTCCGCCATGCGGAAGGATTCCTGCAGGGATGATTTCTTATCAGCCAGTTGAAGCAGGCGGTCGTTCGGAATGGAGATAAGGGTATGAGCATGTTCCTTCATGTTTGCCACGCCCGCTTCAGCAGATTGTGAGCGTTTCCCGCCTTCAAACGTAAAGGGACGGGTGACCACACCGATGGTGAGCGCTCCGCATTCTTTTGCAACCTGTGCAACCACGGGAGCCGCACCTGTACCGGTACCGCCGCCCATGCCCGCAGTGACGAAGACCATATCCGCGCCTTTGAGCACGTTGTATAGTTCGTCGGATGATTCTTCCGCGGCTTTGCGGCCAATTTCAGGATCGCCGCCTGCACCCAGCCCGCGTGTGATCTTGTCGCCAAGGCGCACACGAACAGGTGCACGTGAAAGCGTTAACGCCTGTGCATCTGAATTGGCAGCGATGAATTCAACGCCTTGAATGCCTTCTTCCATCATACGGTTGATGGCATTCTGGCCGGCGCCGCCCACGCCAATTACTTTGATACGGGCGAAGGCTTCTGTTTGCAGATTTCTTTTGTTTGAGTCCATGTGTTCCTCCTGGCAAGGAATATGCCATATCTTAAACTAGAATGCGGAATTTTAACAGGGTAAAAACTATCCAATTTTATTTTCTTTTTTATACGCATAAATGAGTATAAAATGATTACGGGAGCAGCCTCTTCATCCAATTTCTAACAGCATCAAAATTCATGGTTTTCTCTCCTTGCGCTCTGCGGCGCCTCTTATTGCCGTCTAATATTGCAACATCCTGTTCACGCATGGTGGTAACCCAGCGCAACAGCCCAACACTTGTGGAATAGGCAGGCGAATTCAACTTATCAACAAGTCCCGTAAGATGGTCCGGTTGAGCCGTCCGTACGGGCATTCCCAAAATTTCGCCTGCAATACGTTTGATACCAGGCAGGGCAGATGTGCCGCCCGTCAACACCATCCCTGCGGGAAGCAAACCGTCATACCCGGAGCGTTTTATTTCCTGCAGGATCAATGCAAAGGTTTCTTCAATGCGGGCCTCGATGATGTGCACCAGATCCTGGCGGTTGATCTTGACATCATGATCTTCGCCGAACGGGCGGATCGAGAAATACTCCTCGCTTCC
>CAZEGE010000172.1:0-4275 GCA_964511765.1 uncultured Anaerolinea sp. | reverse complement strand
CTATTTTATTATCTTGACATTCCAACGCTTGAGTCATATACTGAACGTGCAAAAAAAATAGAACGGGGAGCCTGCCCTGACAGGCTGAGAGGAGCGTATTTCGCTCGACCCGCATTACCTGATCTGGTTAATACCAGCGGAGGGACTCTTAAGCCAGTCACCACCATCCTCCGCCCACGGAGGATTTTTTGTTTATAAAACGCATCATCATCCTTGCCAATGGTGAACTGCCTGACATGGAAAAAGCCCGTGACCTTTTGCACGATGACAATTTCATCATCGCCGCAGACGGCGGCACGCGTCACGCCATCGCGCTTGGCAGAGTTCCCAACATCATCATCGGCGACCTCGATTCTTTACCTGCAAACTTTGAACCTTCAACTTTCAAGGGTGAAATCATCCAGCACCCTCGCGATAAAAACGAAACCGATCTCGAACTCGCCATTCAACACGCGCTGACGTTAAACCCTGAACAAATCCTCATCCTCGCCGCGCTCGGTGGTCGCCTCGATCAAACCATCGGCAACATTGCCCTCATTAGCAACCTGCCACCTGCAACTTGCAACCTGCGACTTGACGACGGCATCGAAGAAGTTTTCTTCTGTCGCGAACAAGCCCAAGTTAATGGAGCAAATGGAGATATCGTCTCGCTAATTCCCTGGCAGGGCGAAGTCACAGGCATCGTCACAACAGGTCTCAAATACCCTTTACAAAACGAAACTTTATATCCGCACAATACACGCGGCATCAGCAATGAAATGATGAATGACACAGCAACAGTTCAAATCAAATCCGGACTGCTTCTTGTTGTCCACCGCCGGGTCAATAACTAACCACTAAAATGGAGACTAAAAAATGAAACCCTCTTTTTACCTTTTACTTATTACTTTACTTCTCGCATCCTGTGCGCCAATGCCAACGCCGGCAGAACCGCAAACCATCACCATTCTGACCCATGACTCGTTCGCCATCGGTGAAGATGTCATCAAAGCCTTTGAAGCAGACAATAACGCAAAGGTTGTTTTCCTGCAAAGCGGTGACGCGGGTGCAGTGCTAAATCAAGCCATTCTCACAAAGGATGCCCCTCTCGCAGACATCCTTTTTGGCGTGGACAATACCTTCCTCTCCCGTGCATTGGACGCTGATATTTTTGAGGCCTATCAATCGCCCGCGTTGACCGATGTCTCTGCCGAATATATTTTGGATGATACCTATCGCGCCCTGCCCGTGGACTATGGCGATGTCTGCATCAATTATGATAAAAATTATTTTGCTGAAAATAATTTGACCATCCCGCAATCCTTTGAAGATTTGGTAAAGCCGGAATACAAAGATCTGCTGGTTGTGGAAAACCCCGCCATTTCATCTCCCGGACTTGCCTTCCTGCTTGCCACGCATGCCCACTTCGGTGATGGCTATCTCGCT
Organism: uncultured Anaerolinea sp.; assembly: GCA_964511765.1. GTDB lineage: Bacteria > Chloroflexota > Anaerolineae > Anaerolineales > Villigracilaceae > Villigracilis. Next base: position 2,850 of record CAZEGE010000172.1, on the reverse strand, counting down.
TATTGGCAAAGCCTGAAAGAAAATGGCGTGGTCGTTGCAGACGGCTGGGAAAGCGCCTATTACACAAATTTCTCCGCCTCCTCCGGCCAAGGACCACAGCCCATGGTCGTCTCCTATGCCTCCAGCCCTGCCGCGGAAGTATTCTTCGCCTCCGAGCCTTTAACTGAAGCGCCCACCGCCTCCATCACTGCCTCAGACATGTGCTTCCGCCAGATCGAATTCGTTGGCATTCTAAAAAACACACCGCACCAGGCTCTCGCTCAAAATTTTGTAGACTTTATGTTAAGCCAGAAATTCCAGGAAGATATGCCGCTCAATATGTTTGTCTATCCCATAAATAAAAACGCAAATCTTCCTGATGTCTTTTTGAAATACGCACAGGTCCCAGAAAAACCTGCTGCGCTTTCCTATGCAGAGATCGCAACCAATCGGGATGCCTGGCTCGAAGCCTGGACAGAGGCCATGAAGTAGGTCGAGGTTGTAACCAGATACCCGCCCCGCACTTGCACAAATGCGAATTAACTTTTTAAACCACAGAGATCCGGAGACACTGAGAAAATCAATTCTCCGTGCCTTCGCGTCTCTGTGGTCCTCCCGTCTTTTAATCTGGTCCGCGCCTTTCCTCTTTCTACTTTTATTTTTTTTCCACCCGCTCTCTAAAATTCTCATGCTCGCCTTCAACACCACTGCTCTCACCAGGGCAAACTTTCAATTAATCCTATCCACATTAAGTTTTACTTTTTATCAGGCATCGCTCTCCGCCATCCTCACCTTCATCCTTGGCATTCCCTCCGCAATCCTGTTCGCCCGTTTCAACTTTTTCGGCAAGCCTCTTCTGCGCGCGCTGACGGCTGTGCCGTTTATGCTTCCAACCGTGGTAGTTGCTTCAAGTTTCAACGCGCTGCTGGGAACTCGCGGCTGGTTTTCTTTCCTCTTCCCCCTTTCCGCTTCCCAAACCAGCACACCCATTTTCCACTTTTTACTGATCCTGCTCGCCCACGTCTTCTACAACACAACTATTGTCATCCGCATCGTCGGCAACGCCCTCTCCCGCCTTGACCCAAAACTGGAGGGAGCCGCACGCTCCCTCGGCGCGGACTCGCTCCGTGTGTGGCGGCACATTACCCTGCCTCTACTGCGTCCATCCTTGTTCGCCGCTGCCTTGCTCGTCTTCATGTTTGACTTTACAAGTTTTGGTGTGATTCTATTATTAGGCGGTTCGAACTTCTCCACCCTTGAAGTCGAAATTTATCTGCGCGTGCTTAAACTCCCAAACCTGCCGCTCGCCGCGCTGCTTTCCATTATCCAACTATTATTCACTCTTATTTTTTCCATTCTTTACACGCGCATCATCAATCAGGTCGCCACCCAGACCGCTCCGCGTTTCTCCACCTCCCGCCCTTCCAAATCCATCCGCGAAAAAATATTCGTCGCATCCTTCATCATCCTTCTTTCATCATTCTTCTTTCTGCCTTTGGTATCCCTCCCTCTCCGCTCCGTCACCCGCCTTGAAGCAGACCGGGGACAACGCGGCGAAGTTCAATACGGCCTCACCACAGATTATTATCAGGAACTTTTCATCAATCGGCGCGGTTCATTATTTTATGTTCCGCCCATGCAAGCCGCCTTCAATTCACTCGCCTATGCCGGTCTGACAGTTTTATTTTCTCTTGGACTGGGCTATCCCGCTGCATATGCGCTTGCCAAACCAACCCGCCTTGAAAAATTTCTTGACCCCATCATCATGCTGCCTCTCGGCGCTTCCGCCGTGATGCTTGGGTTGGGATTTATCCTTTCGTTTGGGCGCGCGCTGGCCTCGCCGTGGTTCGTTCCCATCGCGCACACGCTTGTTGCGCTTCCATTTGTGATTCGAACTTTGCAGCCCGCGCTGGCTTCCATCCCCGAACGTCTACGCCAAGCCGCGGCAACATTGGGCGCATCGCCTTTTCGCGTTTGGCAAACGGTCGACTTTCCAATTCTCTCCCGCGCTACGCTTAGTGCGGCAACTTTTGCTTTTACAGTTTCGCTCGGCGAGTTTGGCGCAACCCTGCTGCTCACGCGCCCCGAATATCCAACCATTCCCATCGCCATCCAGCGTTTTCTTTCACAGCCTGGCGGCCTCAATTATGGCCAGGCTATGGCGATGGCGACGCTGTTGATGCTTCTCACCACGCTTGCGATTCTGGTCATCGAAAAACTGCGACTTTCCGACTCTGGAGAATTCTAATGCTCGAAGTTCGAGACATCTTCAAAACTTATGATAACAAACCGCTCCTGCGCGGCATTTCATTTTCAGTTTCAAAAGGTGAGACCATATGCCTGCTCGGCGCATCGGGCAGCGGCAAGTCCACGCTTTTACGGATGATCGCCGGGCTGGAGCTTCCTGAAAGTGGACATATCCTGTTTAACAAGCTTGATCTCGCCCAAACTCCGCCTCACGCCCGCGACTTCGGGCTGGTCTTTCAAGACTATGGGCTTTTTCCTCACCTGAACATTTTCGATAATGTCGCCTTCGGTTTGAAAATGCGGAATGTTTCTATTAATAAAATCAACTCGCGCGTCGCTGAAATGATGGACTTGGTCAATTTACAGGGCTTTGAAACGCGAAAAGTGACCGACCTCTCAGGCGGGGAACAGCAGCGCGTGGCACTGGCTCGGGCCCTCGCGCCTCAACCGCGTCTCTTGATGTTCGATGAACCTCTTGGCGCCTTGGATAAATCATTGAAGGAGGATTTATTAAACCAATTACGCGCCATTTTGCATAAGACAAAAATCCCCGCGATCTACGTCACGCACGACCAGGAAGAAGCCTTCACCATCGCGGACCGCATCCTGCTCCTGCACGACGGC
>CAZEGE010000171.1:0-4404 GCA_964511765.1 uncultured Anaerolinea sp. | reverse complement strand
GATAGCTGCGCGTCAAAGTCTTGACATCGGGTGTGTGATGTCATCACACGAGCCCAGGAGGCTGATGTGGGAGACGTTGACGACCTCGACCTGGATGGAGAGGACGAAACAGAGCCGGACGCAGCACCGCCAGAGGGCCAAGAGCAGAAGCTGGCCTACCTGGAAGGCAAGCTGAAGAAGGCGCAAAACGAGAACAGTTCGCTAAGGACCCGCCTCCGCAGGACGGAATGGCAGGTCGAATACGGGGACTTCCTCGAAGTTGTACCGGACACGCTGCCGCTCAAGGAGCAGAAGCAACTCCTGGACAACCTCAAGACCAAGTTCCCGCGGACTGAACCGGACCAGGCAGAAGCCGAGAAGGTCGCTCCCAAGACGGAGCAGACCGGGGCCGAGAAGGCCATGGCAGCTGCCCTGAAGGGCTCCGGCGGCGCAGAGTCCATCGCCAAGACCTATACGCCCGAAGAGGTACGACGCATCGGGCTGAAGGACCAGGCGGAGGCGCTGCGGATCATCGCATCGGGAGGCATGAAGCCGCCCGAGTGAGCCCTTCGGAGCGTGAGATGGCAGACGAAACCACTATGAGCACCCAGGCGGATTCACTCTTCGCCTCCTGGGTTTCAGCACAGATACTCGAAGAGACCCGTCCCTACAACGTGATGCGCCCGTTCTTCCGCTACGCCGGACCCGAGAAGTCCAACGCTTACGACTTCCCGGTGCTGACCGATGAGGGCCCCGCAGGGGCGTCCTACACCGAAGGCACGGGGTTGTCCAACATCGCCATCGACTCCACGGACGAGACGGCGACCGCGACGGCCAAGGGCATGATGGCCACCATCACCGACGAACTTGAGGAAGTCACCCTGTTCGACGCCTACAGCGTCTTCGGCGGGGTCCTGGCTCGCGGAGTTGCAGAGCGGTTCGAGACCGACGCAACGGCCCTGCTGGACGACTTCACCAACACCACCGGAACCGCAGGCGTAGCTACCACCTACGCCACGCTGCTCGAATCCGTCAACCAGCTCGAACAGCGCGACCAGGTTGGACAGCCGGTCGGGGTCCTTGACCCGGTTCAGATCGGCAACGTCCGCAACGACGTTGGAACCTCGGGTGCGGCTCTGTTCGCCTCGGGTCAGATCAACGTCGGCGGCGTCCAGGCCAACGTCCTGGCCGGCTACTGCTTCGACGTGGCCGGTGCCCCGTGGTACCAGACCTCCCTCGTCACCTCGGGTGGCGGGGCCGTGTTCCTTTCGGGTGTGGCCCTCGGCCACTACGAGATCAGGCCCCAGCGCACGGAGCTTCAGCGCGACGCTTCGCTGCCCGGTACCGAGATCGTCGTGACCGAGCGTTACGGCATGGTCGAGATACGCGACGCTGCAGGCGAAACGATATTGGTCTGAGTTGATGCGACCCCCGGGGCCTTCGGGCCTCGGGGGAAGCGGGAAGGAAGGCAGATGGCTAAAGACCTTATCGAGACGCTCCTTGCACTTGAGAAGCCCGCTAAGGACGCGGCTCTGAACCTGGAGCCCTCGGACAACTCCGACGCTATCAAGTGGGCGCTTTCTTCGGTGTCTTCGGGCATCGGGCAACTTCGCAAAGCACTCGACCAAGTTAGGCGGTGGGAAAGGTGAGCGATTCAGCGGTCCTGGAGACCGAAGATACCCCGGCCCCGGAGGTCGGTGAGCCCGCGTCCTGGAAGGGCACGGGAGCCCCGCGCAGACAACCATGCAGTCACGAGATCAAGTTGCTACGGCCGGTCTGCCGGGAGTGCGAAGCCGCAGTGGGGGGCAAGAGGTTCCTTGCTCGCAACTGGTTCGATAGCTGTGGCCATGACCCCTACGTGAGCATCCGCGAGCGCAAGGTCCAGCGTCCCGTCTACGAAGACGACCCCGACACCGGGGCCAAGCGTCTCGTCTCAACCGAAACCCTGGTCATCACCGAGCCCCGGCCCAACTGGGTGTCTGTGACCCACGGCGGGGGAATGAACAAGGGAAGAGGCGTGGACAAGGCGCTTCGCAAGGGCTACATCTGGCCTCAGCAACTCCGCTCGCCCATCTGGCCCAGCGGTATCAAGATGCGCTGCCAGTTCCGCGAGTGCTACCTGGAAGACCTCACCCACTACTCCAACGGCTGGTTCTGCTGCGAGCTGGAAGCCAAGCTCGTGAAGGTCTCGGACACCTCGACGACATGGGAAGTGGGCTATGACGGCCGCTCCCAGCAGTTCCAGAACAAGATACTGGACCAGGCGGCGGTGAGTGCGTGATAGACGTTCACCAGACCACGGTGAAGGACCTTCACGCGCTGGCTGCCAAGCGCGGCGTGCGCGGCGTGGTCGGGGCTGCCGACGAGGGCAAAGCGCGCCTCATCTCCTGGAGGGACGGAGCCCGCTACAACAAGGCCAGGGGTCGCTACTGGAACCCTGAGGTCTCGCGCCCGAGCCCGGCCGGGCATCTTGTCGCCAAGCTGAACGAGGGCCTGCCGGCGGTCGTCAGAAGGACGCCCCGCCAACGCTACGACGTGTTGCTGCAACGGCTCGTACAAGACGGGCTCAAGAGCTACAAGGCGTTCGGGCGAGTGGAATGGCCCAAGTCCATCCAAGACGAACTCAAGGTCCTCGGATGGAAGGATGGAGACCCGAACTTCTGGGGCCAGGCAGAAGCCCTGGCTCGCAAGTTCATCGAGGAGGGCGCGAACATCCAGCGCGCCAAGGACCAAAGGAAGGTGACCCTGGACTGGCATGGACACCTAAGCGCGTAACAGCACCGTCCACAAGGACGGAGCCTGACAGGAAGGGGAACACGCATGAGCGGCTCCGGTGCTATCCAATACAAGGGCAAGCAGGTCACGACCAACTGGGGAGTCACCCAGTCGGCGGTCGGCTTCCCGTACCTCATCGAGGACTTCATCTCCAACTGGGGCACCCTCGCTACGGGCGCCGTCACCATCAACCAGGCTGGTACCGAACTCACCGCCGCCGCCATCACGGCCGGTGCTGGTGGGGCCTCGCTCCAGCACACCCACGGCGGATGGCTGCTCGGTAAGACCGACGATGTAGACGCCGAGATTGACGAGGTTGCACTGGGCGCAGTGCCCTGGCTCGTTCCCACGGCGGTCGGTACCGGGCTCATCTGGGGCGAGATAGGCTTCGTCGTCCCGACGGCCCTGACCGCCCGCCAGTATTTCTTCGGCCTCACCGACGATGAGACCGAGGGCACGGGGACGAACGGCTCGCTGAACATCGACGGCACGACCAACGTGGTCGCGGTCGCCGCTGACGCTGCAGGGTTCATCATGTCCTCGCTCGCAACCGACGCGGACGGCTGGTACCAGGGCAACGTCATCGCCACCGCCGCCGTCGCAGATGCCACGAACACGGGCCTGACGGCCGTCGTGGACCGCTACACGAAGCTCCGTGTCGAGATAGACCGCAGCGGCAACGCCTACTTCCACGGCGTCGTCGGTGGCTCGACCACCATCGGCCGCTCGGCGCAGATGTCTCCGGTCAGTTCGAAGGCGTCGGCCGTCACCGCATCGGTGGCGCTGCTCCCGCTGTTCGCGGCCGCGCCCACAACCACCACGGGCGTCGAGTGGGAGATCGACTACATCGCCGGAGGCGCAACGCTGTGACCGGATTCTTGAAGCACGGGCTCTCGACCTCGGAGAAGGACCGGGCGGTGGAGATGGCGAAGCCTCTCACGCCGCTTTCCGAGAGGCCCCGTGATTCATACGGCTCACTGCTCATGTCCGCGCAAACGACCCCGGGCCTTTGCACCCGGGGTCGCAAGTGCGTCCGCAAAGCCGCGCATGAGGGTGCTTGCTGGCCCAAGGAGGACTAGATGGCAGCCATCACGATGAGTACCGCCGCAATCGGGGCGGACGCTCCGTACAAGGGCGTCCAGTTCTTGGAGAACGTCACTGTGACCAATGGTACGGGCATGGGGGGCGACACCTTGACCAAGGGCCTCTACGTCCCGGATTGGGCGACGAAGCTAGTGCTCTACATCTTCTACGACTCGGCGACGGGCACCTCGCCGCTGTTCGACTTCGTACTCGGAGTCCCCGACTTCGGAACGGAGGACACGGTTTCAGACGGTACGGACGTGGCGACGCTTGGCAACGCGGCGTGGAACGGCATCACGCAGGTAACGGGCGCAGGCCCGTACCAGATCGTCGTCGAGTGCGGCCCCGACGTGACAGACGATGACACCGGCTCCGCGACCGCCTCGTGCTGGTACGGCGTGAAGGTAGAGCTTCCGCCGGTCATCACCTACACCATCACCATCGACACCGGTACGAACGACGAGGACTACGCCTTCCGCATAGTGGCTGTTTGGAAGCGCTGATGACGACGAACATCCGACGCAGGCGGCGCCCTGTCGGCGGGACGAGCATCGACGCCTTCGCCCC
>CAZEGE010000170.1:0-4451 GCA_964511765.1 uncultured Anaerolinea sp. | reverse complement strand
CGCGCGGCTTCATTTTCGATGGTGTGTCCGCCGTTGCCGTTGGATTTTTCAACCGGCACCTCGCTGACGATGCCGTTTTTCTCGCGCAGGTACTGGTCGAGCACCTGGCCGATGCCGTCCGGCAGGGACCGCACGCGGTTGATGCCAAAGCCCAGCGAACGTCCGCCGCCGATGCCGATCAATTGCACGATGATCTCGCGCATGCGCTCCACGGGCGCAATCGGCGATGCCATGCGCAGGGTGTAGGAGATCAGGCGTCCGATCGCCTCGGAGACCGCTGCGGTTTCAGAGCCGGCCTTGGCGGTATTGACGAAAGCCTCGAAGGGCTGCGTCCCGCCGTTTTCGTTGATGGTGATGAAAGCCTTGCCGGCCGGCGTATCGATATTATAGGTTCTGCCGGTCAACGCTTTGGGGCGCGGCTTCTTGGTCCCATGCCACATTGTGGAAGATGCTTCTTTGGTCATATCCCCCTGCAAGGAGGATACAGCTTCGGACGCAGCTTGAGGCGGGGTTTTCTTATCCGCAGTGGCTTTGGTCTCAAGCACCACGATATCGCGTGAGCCGGTCACGTATACGGTAATCCCCTTGCAGCCGAGTTCCCAGGCCATCATGTAAGCCTTGGCAACGTCCTCTTCGCTGGCGTCCTCATGAAAGTTGACGGTCTTTGAAAGCGAGTTATCCACAAAGGCTTGCAGCGCGCCCTGCATCAAGACATGCTCTTCGGCAGTTATGTCGGACGACACCACAAAGGTATTGCGAACCGCTTGCGGAATTTCAGCGATGTTCTGGCAGGTGCCTTCGTTCATGACCTGTTCCACAATTTCCTGGCGCTTCTCTTCGCCAAGACCCAACTTCTTCAAAGCTTCATCGAAGCGCGGGCTGGCATAGGTTAATTTCAAATCCTTGCCATTGTCATTGACGTGGCGGATGTAGGCGAGCGCGAAGACCGGTTCACAACCATAGCCCTCGCAACCTGCGACCGTGGCGATGGTGCCGGTCGGCGCGACAGTGGTCTGCGCGGCATTGCGGATGCCATGACTCTTGATTCCGCTGAGGATCGCTTCCCACTTGACCTGAGGCCTGTTCCAGTTATTCTGATAGCCGGCCAGAGGCTTGGGCGCTTCCCATTTCACATCATCCATATCGTAAATGGAACCTTCAATGGCCGGGAAAGGTCCGCGTTCCTCTGCCAGTTCGATGCTGGCCTTCATCGAGTGAAAGCGCACGAACTCCATCACCTGCGCGCCGAATGCCTGGCCTTCCCGCGAGCCATAGCGCACGCCCACGTGATACATCAAGTCCGCCAGGCCCATAATGCCAAGGCCGATGCGGCGCGCGCGATGAGCAGCTTCCTTGAGCTGCGGCACAGCCGGCACATAGGCATTCGCTTCCACCACATCATCGAGGAAACGCGTGGAGGTCGCAACGCTCTGGCGCAAGGTTTCCCAATCCACCGTGCCGTCCGGTCCGCAATGCTCGTTGAGGTTGACGGAACCGAGACAGCAGTTTTCGTACGGTCCAAGCCATTGCTCGCCGCATGGATTTGTCGCTTCCAATGGATACAAATGCGGGACAGGGTTGCCGCGGTTGGCCGCATCGAGGAAAAGCACGCCGGGCTCGCCGTTATGATGCGCCTGTTTGACGATCTTCTTGAACAACTCACGCGCCTGGACGGTTTTATAAGTGTGGATGGTAATGCCCTCGGCTTCGGCCTGCTCGAGCGTGCCGCTGAATCCCTTTTGCTTCATTTCATCGAGGTCCGGGAAGCGCAAAGCCCATTCCCTATCTTCCTTCACGGCCTGCATGAATGCGTCCGTAATCCCGACGGAGATATTAAAATTGGTAATTTGATTTTCATTGATCTTGCAGGTAATAAAATCTTCCACATCCGGATGATCCACACGCAGCACGGCCATATTCGCGCCGCGGCGAGTTCCGCCCTGGGCGATCTCGCCAAAGGCATGGTCATATACTTTCAGGAAGCCCACTGGGCCGGTGGCCTGCCCGGCGGAGGTCTGCACGAGCGAACCATGCGGGCGCAAACGCGAGAAGGAGAATCCGTTGCCGCCGCCCGTCTGCTGAATCAAGGCGGCGTCACGCAAAGTTTGGAAGATACCCGCGCTGTGGCGTCCCATATCATCGGTGATGGGCAGCACAAAACACGCGGCCAGCTGGCCTAAAGGAGTTCCCGCACCTGTAAAGGTTGGAGAGTTTGGGAAAAACTTCTTGTTGGACAGTAAATGGTAATACTCGACCGTGCGCTTCTGAACGTCCGCGCCCCATTGCTCTTCCACTTTCGCAACGTGATAGGCAACGCGCCAGAACATTTCTTCCACATTTTCGGCGGGCTTGCCATCATGGCCGCGGCGCACATAACGCTTCATCAATACCTGACGGGCATTATCTGTCAGGGCTGCCTTTGGCAGTCCCTTCGCCGCGGCGGGTGTGGGCAGCAGGCCGTTCTTTACTTTGGGTTCAGCAGACTTTGCAACCATCTTTACACTCTCCTATAAATATTGTTGTGTCGCCCTGAGCCACGCACCTCACACGACGGGTGCAGCGAAGGGTCTCGGTATGTTCGATACAAAAAGGCAAAGACACTTCCCCCCTCTTGAGGGTATCTTTGCCTTAAATTAGTCTTCGAGTAACTGATCTATTTCAGTGCGGATGGACTTGAGGTCGTCCAGTCCCAGATACACGATCGCATAGCGAATGTAAGCGATCTGGTCCATTTCCTTCAAGGTCGACATGACCAAGTCCCCTACAACCCGCGAGGAGACCTCGGCCTTGCCCAGCTTGGTCAATTGATGCTCCACCTGTCCGATCATACGCTCGATGTCCGCCGCGGAGACCGGACGTTTGGCACACGAAATACGGATGCCGCGCGCCAGTTTTTCGCGGTCAAACTCCTCGCGCGCGCCGTTCTGTTTGATGATGAGCGGTGTAGCCAGGATGGGACGTTCGTAACTACTGAAGCGCTGCCTGCATTTCAAACACTCACGTCGTCGTCGTATACCTCCATGACTGTCATGGGAGGTATCTAATACTTTGGAATCATGATGTTTGCAGTACGGACAACGCATCCGGAGTGTGCTCCATATTTTAGAACAAATGTCAGAGCCATATATGGGTGCCGGTGCACTACATCCCCGTATATATGGTGAAGGTGTTTGGCATTTTAGCATCAACTCAAGGCATTGGCAAGGGATGATTGGTATGCGCTATTCTTAAAATATTACAGACATTTCCCCGCTTTACTGCATTTGTTTTACTTTCTCCAAAGCCGCATCACCAAATTCAAAAGGATGGTCAACACCACCGAAACCAGGATCGAACTTGTGAGCGGGAAATAAAAAACCCCATTCTCCCTTGTGATGCGAATGTCCCCGGGCAATCTTCCAAGCGGGATTCCAAATTTCACGGCAAGGTATATCCCGCCGCCGATCAGGAAGATCAGGATTCCAGCAATCATTAAGGTTCGAGCAAGGGTTTCCATTTATTAATATGTCTTATTCCCGAAAAAGAATCAGTTCAATCTCTCCTAAAACCTGCTCCAATGAAGACATATCGGAATCGGCCACATCTCCACCTTCCAAATGTTTGTGATATGGAAATGTGGAAACCGACCTGTGATGAGCAGTATTGTCATAGCGAAAGATCAATGCGCCATCCGCTTTCTGATAGTGATAAGCATACATTATCTTTTGAAGCGGTGAGCGCAAATCAATTAATTCACGAAAGAAAAGTAAGGAAGAACCATCTCGAAATTCAATTTCGCCGCGAATAAACCCAGCTAAATCTCCGCGCTTTTCAAGATTGACATTGGAGGATTCAACAAACGGCAGGGTGGCAAGCAAATCCAGTATGGTCTGGAAATACTGCTCAATCAATTTTTGCCTCACTCAGTGATTGGTACTGTCCTTCCAACAAACGCAGGGCAGCGAGTTCCATATTCCAGTCTATGGTTTCAATCGTCTCGGTGATTTCGCTGTTTTGTAATTTTTTTTCAAACTCAGCTGAGGATATTTTCGCGCGTTTTTCAAATTCAGCCACCCGTTCTTTTGTGCGTTGAATACCATGTTGCAAGGCTTTTAATTGATTCTGTATCGCCACTTCCAACAAAGGTTTAAGCGACTCATTGGCGTTTGTTTTTATCACAACTTCCTGTAACATAACTCATCCTTTCTTCAAACATAACCATCCAGTACAAGCAAGCATTCCCAAATATCTATCTCGTCATTGACTCGTCGGGACAAGCAATGACAGAACGATCACAATAATCTCGCCTGTCCCTGCTCCGTATAGGGATATCCCAAATGCTCATACGCTGATTTGGTGGCAATGCGTCCCTGAGGAGTCCGGTCAAGAAAGCCAAGCTGCAAAAGATAGGGTTCGACCACATCCATGATCGTATCCTGCTCTTCGCTGATGGAGGCGGCGATGGTGTTCAA
>CAZEGE010000169.1:0-4456 GCA_964511765.1 uncultured Anaerolinea sp. | reverse complement strand
AGAACAGAGAAAGGAGAATAACGATGAAAAAGACCGTAATCGCGGCCGCAGTGGGCGAATGTGTCCATGTGGCAGGTATTATGAATTTCCTCAGACTGGCAGAATCGGCCGGATGGAAGACAGTATTCCTCGGTCCCGCTGTGCCGATTGAAGAAGTGCTTCGTGCTGTGAAACGCGAGAAGGCTGACCTAGTTGGCATTTCTTATCGTCTTACGCCTGAAACAGGCGAACGTTTACTTGGTGAATTTGCAGAAGCTGCGTCTGAATTGCATGAGAGGGGAATCCGCTTTGTGTTTGGAGGTACGCCTCCTGTTGCTGAACGCGCAAAATCCATTAGTTTTTTTGAACGAACATTTGATGGCAGTGAACCTGTCGAGGAGATCCTTGCCTATTTAAAAGGAGATCAGGTTTCAGGTCAGGTTGAAGCGAATTACCCTCAATCCACCGTTGAACGGATTAAGTGGAAATTGCCTTATCCAATCCTTCGTCACCACTTTGGTCTGCCCACCATGGAAGCGACGATTAATGGCATTCAAAAAATCGCGGAAGCCAAAGCGCTGGATGTAATCTCGCTTGGCATCGACCAGGACGCGCAGGAAAATTTTTATCACCCTGAAAGACAGAACGCGCGCCGCAGGGGCGCGGGCGGTGTGCCTGTGCGTTCAGAAGATGATTATCGCGCATTGTATGCAGCAAGCCGCCGCGGGAATTTCCCACTGCTGCGCACGTATTCAGGAACTGATGATTTCATTCGTCTCGCAAAAATGTATGTAAAGACGATCAATATCGCATGGTGCGCCATTCCACTCTTTTGGTTTAATCAAATGGATGGACGCGGACCCTGGGATTTGGAAGGTTCGATCCGCGAACATCAAAGCGTGATGAAGTGGTATGGCGAGCATGATCTTCCCGTTGAATTGAACGAAGCGCATCATTGGGGCATGCGTGATTCTTCCGATGTTGTATATGTTGTTGCCGCATATCTTTCCGCATACAACGCGCACGCGTTCGGCGTGAAGGATTACATCGCGCAATTCATGTTCAACAGCCCGCCAGGATTGTCCGATGCGATGGATCTTGCAAAGATGATGGCCGTGCTTGAAATGGTGCAACCGCTTGAAACCAATAATTTCAAAGTGTGGAAACAAACCCGCATCGGCCTGCTCTCACACCCACTTGACCCCGACGCGGCGCGCGGACACCTGGCAGCCGCCACCTATCTGCAAATGTCATTGAAGCCTCATATCTACCACATCGTCGGTCACACCGAAGCGCATCATGCCGCAACCCCCGAAGATGTCATTGAAGCCAGCAAGATCGTACGCCGTGCAGTTGAAAATGCGATGGGTGCGCCTGACATGACGGCGGATCCTGTGATAAAAAAGCGTGTTAATCAACTGGTTGCGGAAGCAAACAAAGTATTGGATGCGATCCGCAAACTCTCCGCCTCATCTTCGGATCCGTTCATTGATCCAGCGGTTTTGACGCGCGCAATCACTTCAGGTATTCTTGATGCGCCGCAATTGCTCAATAATCAATTTGGGCGAGGTTTGGTAAAGACACGCATTGTGAATGGCGCAAGCGTAACTGTTGACAATCAGAGTAAACCGATCTCGGAGAGTAAACGGATCAAGACCTTGTTTACAAAGGAGGCATGAACATGAAACCTGTTTATTATGCAGTCGTTGGAGCAGGTCACGGCGGCAAAGCCATGGCCGCACACCTCGCCTTAATGGGCTTTCCCGTTTCGCTTTATAACCGCACGCCCGAACGCATTGCTGTGATCAAAAAACGCGGCGGCATCGAATTGGTGGATGGGGGCGAAAGCGCACCGCACGGGTTTGGCAAATTAGCACGGATCACCTCCAATATGGAGGAAGCCATCAAGAATGTGGAAGTCATCATGGTGGTGCTGCCATCCTCCGCTCATGTGGATATTGCCGCCGTCATGGCTCCTCATTTGCAAGATGGACAGATCGTCATCTTGCATCCAGGGCGAACCTGCGGTGCCCTGGAATTTTCAAAAATATTGCGCGATACCGAATGCAAAGCCGATGTAACCATTGCTGAAGCAGAAACATTCATTTATGCATCCCGTTCCGATGGTCCTGCACAGGCGCATATCTTTCGCATCAAGGAGGCTGTTCCACTCGCCGCGCTGCCTGCCACGCGCACACAAAAAGTCCTGGATGCGATCAGCGACGCTTATCCCCAATTCATTGATGGGGTTGATGTGCTGAACACAGGCTTAAATAATATGGGCGCCATCTTCCATCCTGCGCTCACTCTGCTCAACACAGGCTGGATCGAGGCCACGCATGGTGACTACCAGTTCTATATTGACGGTGTTACCCCGTCTGTTGCACGCATGTTGGAAGTTTTAGATCGCGAGCGTGTGACCGTCGCGTCCGCACTTGGAATCCGCGCGCGGACCGCGTTGGAATGGCTGCAGCTCGCGTATGACACCACAGGCGCAGATCTGCACGAAGCCATTCACAACCAGCCCGGTTATTACGGAATCAAAGCCCCTCCCACCCTCAATCATCGCTACCTCTTTGAAGATGTACCGATGAGTCTTGTGCCCATTGCCTCCCTGGGAGAACGATATGGTGTTTCCGTACGCGGCATGGAAAGCATGATTCAGATTGCCAATATCATCCACCGCACCGATTACTGGCGGCGCGGCAGAACCGCGGAAAATCTTGGCCTTTCGCGATGGAGCGTGAGTGAACTGACCCGCTTTGTTCAAGAAGGAACGATTGATTAAATAATCTTATGCTCTTTCCTCCTCTTTGGAAAAGAGTGGGGGAAAAAATGAGAGAGGGATGACTGTGTCAGGTGAGTGAATCGTAATTGAAAAGGAGATTAATGATGTGTGGAATCGCTGGCGTATTGCAACAACCAGCAAGTGATAATGTCAAACTAATGATTGAAAAAATTGCCCACCGTGGTCCCGATGGCCATGATGTGAAGGAGCTTGCACGCGCCACGCTCGGACATACACGCCTGGCTATTTTGGATATTGAAGGCGGCAGCCAACCCATGGGTCATAAGGATACATGGATCGCGTTCAACGGGGAAATATACAACTATCGCGAATTGCAAAAAAGATTCCTGCCCGGGCAAAGATTGAAAACTCACTCCGACACTGAAGTGCTCCTATACCTTTACCGCAAACTCGGTGTGGATTTCGTCAAACATCTTGGCGGTATGTTCGCTTTTGCCATTTATCACAATGGCGAGTTCATGCTCGCCCGCGACCCATTGGGAATCAAACCCTTGTATTACGGCACAAGCCTTGACGACAAATATCTTTATTTCGCTTCCGAGATCAAAGCCCTAAAAGACCATGTGTCTTCCGTTCGGGAATTTCCCGCAGGCCATTGGTACCACTCGCAAAAAGGTTGGCAGTGCTTTTACCAAATCGAGCAGACCATCCAGCCATTTAATGGAATGGAAAGTGACGCGCTTCCTTTGATCCGCTCAACATTGAAAGATGCGGTGCAGAAACGCCTGCTTGGGGATGTCCCTGTGGGCGTAAGTCTCAGCGGCGGCCTGGATAGCAGCATTGTCTCCGCACTGGCCTGTGAAGGAACGGAACAACTGCATTCCTTTGCGGTTGGCGTGGAAGGCAGCGAAGACCTCCCCGCATCGCAGCAAATGTCCGAGTTCCTCAACACCAAACACCATCAACTCGTTTATACATCACAGGACATGGTGAAAGCCCTGCCCGAGGTGCTCTATTATCTTGAAACCTTCGATCCCGCATTGGTACGAAGCGCCATTCCAAATTACTTTCTCGCCAAACTCGCATCAAATCATGTTAAAGTTTTTCTGACGGGTGAAGGCGCGGATGAAATCTATGCGGGCTATGAATACCTTTCAAATTTTACCAACCCGGATGCATTACAGGAGGAATCGGTCTACATCACCACAGCATTGCATAACACGAATTTGCAGCGCGCGGATCGAATGTCCATGGCCTTTGGATTGGAAGCCCGCGTCCCCTTCCTCGACGTGGAATCTGTGGCGCTGGCATTGGGTTTTCCAGCCGCCTGGAAATTGCATAATGAACGCGTGCCAAAGCATCTCCTACGTCAGGCCTTCGTAAACGACCTGCCCATGAATATCGTCAATCGTCCTAAACAGAAATTCTCAAAGGGTGCGGGATCATCCGACTTGATTGCGGAAATCGCGGAACACAAAATATCAGACCTCGAATTTGAATCTGAAAGCAGGCGATTGAAGAAACAATGGGATTACAATTTGCAAAACAAGGAAGCCTTATACTATTACAGGGGCACGCGCGAATATTATGACGACTCCCTTCTATTCCCCACCATGGGACACAGCCGCAGTTTATAATGGAGAAATATGTTTGACTGGTATTTGTGGGTTGGACTGCCTCTACTGGTATTCTGCGCCCGCGTGATGGATGTGACCCTGGGCACGCTCA
>CAZEGE010000168.1:0-4472 GCA_964511765.1 uncultured Anaerolinea sp. | reverse complement strand
CCCGAATTTCTGATGGGAATGGGGAAAGCGGACATGCTCGTCACGGCAATGCGTGTGCGTCAGTTCGATACATTTGCCTGCGGGTTTCTCGCTCACAATCCGTCAGGTTTAGTGGTCGATCTCGGTTGCGGGTTGGACACCCGCTTCGACCGCATCGATAACGGACAAATAACCTGGCTTGGTGAAGATCTTCCTGAAGTCATTACATTTCGTCGAAGGTATTTGCCCGATAAAGCAAGATGCAAAACCATTCCGCAATCCATGCTGGACCTTTCATGGCTGGATGAAGTGGAAAGAATGAATAAGCCCGTCATCTTTTTGGCGGAGGGGGTTTTTCCATATTTTAGCACTGCGGATGTTAAGCCAATGGTGATGGAAATGATGGAACGTTTTCCCAACGCGGACCTGGTCTTTGATGCCGCCGCTCCATTCATTTCCCGCCATCACAACCGTACCAGCACTGTGCTAAAGCGTTCAGGAACACGTATCCTTTGGGATGCAAAAAGCCCCCAGGAGCTTGAAACCTGGGGACTGCAATTGATCGACCACTGGTATTACTTCGACACGCCTGAACCACGTCTTGGTGCTTTCGGCTGGATAGGGTTTATTCCCTTTATTGCCAAGGCAACGGGAATCTTTCGGTATCGGTTGGGAAGCGGAAATTGATCATAAACTAGGGAATATACCCCTCCGCCTGCAAAATTCCCGTAAAGGCCTGGTCGCCATCGGCGACGGCTTTTAAGCGCCAGTCTTCCGCTTCGGGGTGGAATAGTTCCTCAAATCCGTATTTCGCGCGCACAAGCAGACCTGCGTTCCGTGTTCCATGCCAGTAGGCGCGGTTCTCGTGGATCATCACGCGCGGACTTTGGAATAAGCCGTAGAGCGTATCGCCTAATGTGCCAAATTCGAAGGAGGTTGCATAGAGGCGTTTTCGTGGAAATTCATTTTGCCATAAGGCATAGATGTAATCTATCATATCGCCGCGGATGGCGTAGAACTCGTCTGCGGTGGCGGCGACGACAAGCGGGTAATTGAAGCGTTTGACAAAATATTCAGATGTCCCCTCATCCAATGCAGAGTTGACCAAACTCATCTGGTCACGTGGACCGTAGCCGGTGTGCATATCCAGATGCAGGATCTGGTCGTAGGAACTCATCATCTGTTTATATAAGTCCATCAGCGTGTGTGTTTCTTCGGGACATTCCGTCCCGCCGTAATATAGACCTTTGGGATGGCGGTATTGTCCAAGCAAAAGCGCGTAGCGGAAGTTCTTCATACCCATGCGGGCGATATGCCATCCCAATTGGAGCAAATAAACGAGATTGTCGAAGAACAGGTTTTTTATCTGCGTGCCGGGATTCAGAAGCTTGCTAATCCTGTCATAATCGGGATTGAAGCTCGGGTCGTGACCAACCTTCCAGAGGAAGGTGCGGTTGAGGTCGATATTGTCCCGATTGCCGCGGCGGTGATGCTTCATCCCCCAGGGATTGATGGCATGGACGAACAATATACCTGTGTCTCGTGGGTTTAATTTGGGCATGTAGACTTCGATGAAGCGCTGTAACATCGCCGAGCCGACGTAACCTTCCACGCCATGTTCGCCGGTGGTCAGGACGAAAACCTTTTGGTTGTTTTCGACTGCATCGGAATAGATCCAGTCAATTGTCAGGTCTTCGCCACCGTGCAGGGCGTGTTGATGTAATTTTGCGTCCGGCCACATGGCTTGGATGGCTGACAGATTGTTTCGAAAACGCTCACGCGATGCTTCATAAGTTTCGGGGAAGAGGGATTGTATGTCAGTCATAGTTCCTCGTTTTACCGCGAAGCGCGCCAAGAGGGCGAAGAATTTAAAAGTTCTTCTTGGCGGCCTTAGCGCACTTTGCGGTAAAGATTTATCCTTGATACGGTTCGAGTTGATATTCAGCGTACTCCGTCTCACAGGCATGACCGCGTCCGATCCAGGCACGCAGGTGTTCGAGTTGGATGATGATGCTGAAGACAGTTTGCGTCTCGCTGCCATGACTGCAAATGGAGGAGGGATAACCGGCGTGGTCAGCCAGAAGTGTGCGGAAGAGTTCGGGGGTCAGTTTCCCGTAATTTTGGCGGAGCAGGTATTCAGCCCGGTTGTGGCGAATGATCGAGCTGGCGATCGATGATCGGTCCAGTTCGAAGCGGCGCATGGACGGGCTGATGTAGTGGTTGGCGTGCGCCATGACGTCGTCCGTGATATAGATCGCTTCGAGGTCGGTCGCCGAGCCTTCCATCGAGTAGACCTCGCCGCTTCCATCCGCGATCAGGTTGTTATAACTGGAGGCACGGCTCGGGAGCAGGCAGTGCGTCATGGCTTCGCTCAAGGTGCGTGCTCCCAAAATGGCGCGTACCACGAGCAGGCGCGGGACGCCGGAGCGAACGTCGTTGCTGTCGAGTTGATTACCGGTCAGGCTGATCTTGGCTGCGTTGTACCCTGCGCTGATGGCGATCCCGCCCGAGGAAATGCCAAGGTACTGCGGCTCGCTTCCCGCCTGGACCTTGAGGATGACCAGCAATGGCTCGGCTTTTGGCAACAGATCATTCGTGTGCGCGATCAGGGTGGTGCCATCGGCGGTGGCTTTGCCGCGTGCGGCCATGTCGGTGCACCCGTGCCAAGCGTTGTCCTCCCAAAGTTCCTCGCACATGGACAGGAAGACCTCATCGAAAGGAAGTCCCGCGCCCTCCGCTATACCTTCGAGTTCATCCACATATTGAGGATAGATCGCGCGGCTGTGCGCGAGATAGGCCTTGCTCTGATCCATCATGGCTTCCCATGTTGTACCCTTGGGAAGCTCATCGCGCAGGCACGCAAACATACTTTGGATTCCTTCCCTGCATTGTTCGCCGATCTGCCGACCGACCTCGCGATGCGTTCCGCGCGCTTCAATAATGGGGATGGGGTTCTTGGGCATATGGCTCCTGAGGACAAGTCATTTATTTCTTGTATTGTAATACCATGAAGTCATTTTGAGCCGTGATGGGACGAAGAGTCTTTTATGCCATGATAAAGACCCCTCGTATTTTTTTTATTCAGTTACCAGGATCGGGGATTCTGCCCGGTTGTTTTCAATATCCATAATGGTAGGGACAAAGAAGGCCGCGATGCCTATGGAAAGGCAGATCAATCCGCCTGCCCAGAACCAGACTCGGATCCCCAGCCAGTCAGAGAGCGGGCCTGCCAATAACAAACCCAGCGGTGAAATGGCGGTTGCGGCGCTGTTGACAAGCGACATGATGCGCCCTTGCATATCGGGGCGGATGACAGATTGTAAGATCGCGCCGATGGGTCCGTTTGTGATGGGTATCATGAAGCCAAGAATAACAGTACCTGCGATCGCAAGATAAAACAGGTTGGCAGGGGCAAGGCCGACGAGCATGATTCCCAGGCCAAGTCCGATGATGCCTGTGATGGAGGTGGCGATCTTTCTTTTGAATCCGCCCCAAATGCTCAGGATGACGCCGCCCGCAATCAGACCAAAACCTTGTGCGGATTCAAGGAAACCGAGTTCAATCGCGCCTTTCCTGAAATGTTCTGTAACGAGCAGCGGCAATAACGCGCCGCTGGGCACAAGCAGGAAGTTCAGGAAGAGCGCCATTGCGAGGATGGCAACCAGCCCGGGCCAACTGCGGATATATCTTAGTGCGACGCCGATATCGTTGAATAGGGTTGGCTTCACAGTTTGTGTTGATTCTTCATCGCGTTCAGGTTGTGGGATGGGGATGAATAGCAGGGGCAGGATGGCCATCGCGGCGGTGCCCACATCGACCAGCAATACAACCTGGGTTTGGAAAAACCCCAACAGCAGCGCTCCAACTGGCGGAGCGATCAAACCATTGATGCCTTGCAGGGTTTGGTTGAGACCGTTCACGCGTGTGAGCTGTTCCCCCGGCACCATCAGAGGAGTGGAGGCGGACATGGCTGGGAAGTGGAACGCGCCGCCCAGCGAGCGGATCGCCATGATGGCATAAATATGCCAGACCTCCACTCTGCCGGTTGCAAACAACCAGGCCAGCAGGAGGCTGAACAAGGCAATGGTTGCATCGGCGCTGATCATGATGATCCGCCGATTCCAACGGTCTACGAGTGCGCCCGCAAAGGGACCCAACACGATCTGCGGCAGCATCGCGATGAGAAAGGCGGTTGTCAGGGTTGTGGCTGAGCCGGTCTTTTGCGTCAGCCACCAGACAAGGGCAAATTGTACAAGCGCAGATCCGAATAAGGAGAGTGCCTGCCCTGTCCAGATGGTGAAAAAGCGTGCGAACCAGTTGTCGGGGATGGGTGGGGTGGAATTTTGCATAGCTCTCAATTTTCTATAGGATGTTTTTAAGAATCAAAGAAAATTATGCGTGATTTGCTGGTCATAATGTAGACATAGTATTCTTTGCCCATTCTATAACCTGCGCCATGTCACTCTTTATAGCATGACTCTCTGAGGGAGCGT
>CAZEGE010000167.1:0-4621 GCA_964511765.1 uncultured Anaerolinea sp. | reverse complement strand
GCAATTTTGCGGCTTGCAGGCTTGTCCTGAGCACCGTCGAAGGGCTGAAGGTCAGGGTTTGATGCAGACAACGACATCGTGCTGTGCATGAGTCAACTGAACTTATCGACACGGGCGAGCGCATCATCGTATCTTGAAGTTAGCACCTACGATTACGGATTTGGCTGGGGAAGGGGAGATTCAATCTGTGCATTTAGCAGAGGCTTTACAGTATAGGCCGAAGTCGCTGCTGGGATAAGTTCGGGAGTTGCTTGATTACAACAAAAATGGCTAGGTTTTCAAAATTGCTGCTTGAGACGATGAAGAAACGAGATGAGCATGGATGATCATATAATCGTCATAATTTTTTGGTTTATTGAAAGTGAGTGAAACGCTGTTTTACTCACTTTCAATTTAACATGCTTTTAGTTGTTCCCATTTTCCAAATCATGTTCATTTACCTGCCCTGAACCACCCGCGAACCGGATCTGTTTTTCGGCATCTGATTTTATTCGGGTGATTTGCTCACCTCCGTCTGTACGTACTACAATAACTGCTTCCCAATGATCAATCCACAAACCAATTTTTTTCGTATACGGTCCTTATCCATGTTTTAATGAGCTGACTTTCTTGAAATCAATAAATCCTTGTTGAACGTCAACAGATGTTAACTTCACGCGAATCCGGTCGCCGACATCAATACCGTCGAAACCGCTGATCAGTTTTCCTTCAACAGGCACTTTGAGAAGCCGAACCCATGTCCCTTTGTCAGAAGCGCCTGTGACAATTGAATCAAACTGCTCTCCGATTCTCGATTCAAGCAAAAGCGCGGCGGCGGATTTACCGACCTGCCGTTCGACCTTTTTCGCTGCATCCTCTGCTTTGGTGCAATGAGTCGCCAGAACATCCAGTTCGTCTTTGTTATATGGGGCAGGCTTCCCTTCCATTGCCGCTTTCAATAAACGCTGGGTGAGCAGGTCGGGATAACGTCGATTCGGGGCAGTTGAGTGGGCGTAGTCCTTGACCGCCAGACCAAAATGGCCCGGGACGTCTCCATCAGGAAGCTCTGCAATATATTCGCCAGCGCCCAAAAGCTTGATTACAGCCAAAGACAAGTCGGGAAAGCGTTGCGGATCCGCAGCTTTTTGCTTGACGAGAAACTCCTCCAGCGCTTTAGAATCCGGGATATCCGGAAGTCTGAACCTGTATTCCCTGGCAATTTCAACAATACGATCCCATCGTTTGGGAATGCGGACCACTCGCCGGATCGAAGGGAATTTGTTGACTGAGAGATAACGGGCAGTCACGCCGTTCGCTGCGATCATGAAATCTTCGATGATCTCTTTGGCGCGGTTCTTCTCCTCTATCTCGAGAGACTGAATCTGATCGCCGTCAAATACCGGTTTGGCCTCAATGGTTTCCAGGCTAAGCGCCCCGTGGACATGCCGTAAATTCTTCATACTTTGGGCTGCTCGATCCTGCATTTGCAAGTTCTCAGCCAGCCCTTTCACAGCAGATATCGCTTCGGGAACGGGGCCGTTATTTTCCAGCCATGCCGCCACGCTGTTATAAGCGAGTTTTGCGTAATTATGTACTCGCGCTCTATAGATTTTTGTATCTTTTATCGATCCGTCAGCGGCGACCACCATTTCTGTAACAATGGAAAGGCGATCCTCGTTGAAATTCAAGGATGTAATATCGGTGGAAATTTTTTCAGGAAGCATCGGGAATATCTCGGCGGCGGTATAAACCGAGGTGGCGTTATTTCGTGCGTGTTGATCAATCGCTGATCCATCGATAATGGACGAGTCTACATCCGCAATGGCGACTAGAATTTTCACTTTGCCTGCGGGCAATGCCTCGGCAACGGTAAGCTGATCCAGATCGCGCGAGTCATCGTTGTCAATGGAGGCCCACATTAGGTTCCGCATGTCGCGAATTGTATTGCTATCGATTGCCGCAGAATGCTGAAGCCGGTCCAATTCGGCAAGCGCTTCTTTTGAAAAATCGGGGAGCAAGCCGCGCTCAAGCATAGCTCGATGAGCAATGCTTTGTAAGAGGGAACGGTGGTTTTGGTTATTTGCTTTCATAAGTTATCTTGCTCATTTCGAAATAAATTTGGCCAGACCGAAGGCTGCAGCGGCAGCAAGTCCGCCGATCAGTGCAGTCTGAAGTGCGCTGCGGATGGGACGCGCACCAGTGAAACAACCTTTGACATACCCAAAGATGAGAAGTGCTACAAGCGTAAAAACGACTGAGAACAGAAGGGCGACCCCGCGTTGGGAATCAATATATAGGGAGCTAGCGGAATCAACCCACCGATGATGTAGGATATACCAATGGTCAGAGCGCTTGTCAATGCGCGTTTGGGATCGGGTTTTTCGAGTCCCAGCTCAAAGCGCATCATGAAATCAATCCAGGCCTCCGGGCGTTGACGTAAAGCATTTGCTACAAGCGAACTCTGCTCTTTTTCGAGACCATACGTTAATAGTACCTCTTCCACTTCCTCTACTTCTTTGGCAGGGATTGTTTCAATCTCGCGCCGTTCGGTCTCCCGTTCGCTGGCGTAGTGCTCAACATCGCTTCTGGCTGCGAGATAGCCACCCAACCCCATGGCGATTGACCCTGCCGCGATCTCAGCCACCCCTCCAGGTGATAACTATGGTGGTCGAGTTGGCAATCCCGGAGAGTCCGGTCGCGAACGCAAAGGGCACTCTCGGGCCATCAAACATTCCAATCACAATGTCTTTAACGGCTTCGGAGCCCGTAAAATGTTTTTCGATGTGTGGCATTTGTGGCATCTTCTACTCCATATTCGACAGTGCAACGGTATTGACGATGCGTTTATTCCATACAATCTGCGTCTCGCCATAAGATGGTTCTAATGACGGCTGAAATCACTCAGGTTGCGCACTATGCTAATCACATCATCCCGGCCCAGCACCCCCTGAATTTCATCCCCCACCATCACCGGCAATTGGTTAACTCCATCCCGATCCATCTCTCCCAGAGCATCCACCAACTCGGCTTCAGGCTGTATCCATTTCATTTTTGCGGCCGGTATCATCACCTGCGCAGCGGTTGTGGTTGACCAATCAGAAGATGGAATGGCTTTGACATTATGCAAAGTCAATAAGCCAGCAACCCGGTTATTTTGTTTGACCACTAAACTGCGGCGGCTGCCGCCTAGAATATGCTCTGTGACCAGTTGCTCCAGTGTGGTGTTTGGACTTACGGTGGTGAAGTCTCGGCGCATTGCCTCTGCCACTTGATGCCCCTCCAACAGGTCATGGATCGTTTGCTGGTGGATCTGTGAAGACGCAGCGCTTTCAAGAAACCAACCGATAAAGGCAATCCACAAGCCATTGCCTAAATTGCCGGTGAATATTTGCCACACTCCCAGGCCGATAAATCCGTAGGCAATGAAGCGTCCAACATTTGCAGCAATCAGGGTGGCCTGCCGTAAACTGTGCGTGGTTCCCCAAATAATGGCCCTAAAGACTCGGCCGCCATCCAACGGGAACCCTGGGATCAGGTTGAAAAGTGCCAGCGTACCGTTGATATATGCCAAATACTTAGCAACGGCCAGCACCGTAGCGACCGCACCGACCACGGGTTGCAGCAGGCCAAAGAGAAGAGCTAAAACAAAACTCGTAATAGGGCCGGCAATGGCAATCCAAAATTCTGCGATGGCGCTGGGCGGCTCGGCTCCAATTTGGGCAACCCCACCAAAGACAAAGAGCGTGATGCTGCGTACCGGGATTTTGTAGCGCAAAGCCACCACCGAATGTCCCATCTCATGCAGGAGTACACTGACAAACATTAATATAACCGTCACTGCGCCTACGATCCAATATTGGGCCACGGGCCAGTTCTTGAATTCAGCGGGAAAGTAACTAGTGGCCAGTGACCAGGTAAGCAATGCAAAAATCAAAAACCACGAATAATCCAATCCAATCGGGATTCCGAGAATGCGTCCCAGGGAAATTGCGCTTCGATTCATATTCGAATATCCTCTCTGCTAGACTTTTTGGAAGAACAATTAACTGATATGCAGTGTAGCTACCTGGCGAAAATGGAAGCCCATGATAGCCAGCGTGATGGCCAGTGGAAAAAGCCGTGGGCGCCGGAACAGAGTCCAAAAAAAGAGCCGCCAGTAGTGGACGCGTTCGACGCCGCGAATACCCAGTTGGTAAATGGATCGCCACAGGGCCAGGACATATTGCGGCTCAAATTGAAACTTAATTTTGGGCGGCGGGTACTCGCGAAGGAAAGTCAAAACGCGCTCGTAATAGAATTTGGGCGCGTAGATATGGCTGAGAATCTCACGGTAACCTTCCCGCAGCGTTTCCAAGCCCATCCTGGGGATGATGTTGGTCGAACCATCCACGTTATCGCCTGAAAATTCACTGACCAGGCGGCCTTCTTTTTGCATCCGCTCATAGAGGCGCGTTCCCAAAGGGGCTTGCAGCAACCCAACCATGGCCGTTACAATGCCGCTCTGCTGAATGAAATCAATCTGCTGCTGGAAGATCGAGGGGGAATCATTGTCGAACCCGACGATGAACCCGCCCTGTACCTGGAGTCCTGCGCGCTGGAGTTGCTTGACGCTCTCCACCAGATCGCGGCCTTTGTTTTGGTT
>CAZEGE010000166.1:0-4661 GCA_964511765.1 uncultured Anaerolinea sp. | reverse complement strand
ACAAACGATACACAGGCGCAGGCACTAATGGATGGGCTGAAGCAAGAGTTGGTTGTAAATGGGGGTTTTACTAGTGATACCTCATGGAATAAAGGGACAGGCGTAGCAATATCAAATGGTGAACTAGTTATCACGGGGGTTACAGGGAATTACCAAGCGTCAGTAACAAGTAGTTATATTCCAGTCCTGCCGAATAACGTTTACCAATTAACGGGGTCAATAAGGGGGAACGGAACAGAAGCCGCTACTCTTGGTTTAATAGGATATAATATTAGTCAGTCTGGGGAGGCGAATATATCAGGGCAGGCTGACGTTACAAGCGACCAATATACGAATGTAATGGTAAACATAACTATCCCCGAAGGCGTTTATTATGTGAAACCAAGGCTGTTAAAAAAGCAAATAGACAGCCTTGGTACTTTTAAATTTGATAATATCTCTTTAAAACTCAAATAAAGGAGGCCAACCATGATTAAAGTTAAATTCGACAACCCGACCACAGACCAAACGGGCGCAGTCAACTTAACCGCTACTGTCTATGACGACAGCAACCCGGACGATATACTTTACACCGCCCAGGAAAGGCTGGAAGCAGGCAGCGTGACTACTGCTGAGGACATTCAGACTTACCTCGAAGGGCGGAAAGCTGATTTCGAGAAGATTGGGCAGGATGTTCTGAAGTCACGGCAGGTAGTAGCAGCGTTGCCGAGTGAGATTGTTTTGTAGGGCTAACGGAGGGCGTATTTATCAAGATAACTGTTAAATTTTCCTCCCGTTAGCTCAAAATTTATGGTATAATATTCCTAGAGAAAGGGGTGTTATGCCAATGACAGTTATGGAATGCTGGAAGTATTACGAGCAGGACAAAACTATCTTGGGGTACTCCAAGAATACATTTAAGGCATATAAAATCCAAGCCAGATTATTGGCTGAATATCTTGGAAACCCGGATATTTCAACCGTTGCCTACGAACAACTCAAGGAATACTTATTCAAACATTCCCATTTGAAACCGGCTAGTGTGGGACACCGAGTAAGGTTTATTCGTTCGTTCTTCCGCTGGGCAGTGGATGAGGGATATAATGATAAAAACCCTGCCGCTAGACTAAAAGAGCCGAGGATAGGCGAACGTGTCCCGAAGTTCCTGACCGAAGAAGCAGTGGAAACGCTAAGGGAAGGATGTCAGACTCCGCTCGAACATGCGATTATTGAGTTTATGTACACTACCGGTTGCAGGATAGGGGAAATCGTCCAGGTAAACATCAAGGATATTGACTGGAATAACAACTCCTTAATAGTCCATGGAAAAGGAGATAAGGAGCGGGAAGTCTATTTTAACACCAAATGCAGGATTTGGCTTAAAAAATACCTTGATGCCAGAAGGGACGGAGAACCTGCGCTATTCGCAACCGAAAGGGCACCGCGCCGCCGGACCAGCATCTCTCAGATTAGGTATATTGTAAAAAGAGTTGCGGCAAGGGCGGGGGTCGATGCCAATGTTTATCCTCACCGGCTGCGTCATTCATACGCTACCCACTTATTGGAAAACGGTGCGCCGATGGAGGCAATCCAAACGCTCATGGGGCATTCTAAGCCGGAGACAACGGCCTTGTACGCCA
This sequence comes from uncultured Anaerolinea sp., assembly GCA_964511765.1. GTDB lineage: Bacteria > Chloroflexota > Anaerolineae > Anaerolineales > Villigracilaceae > Villigracilis. Next base: position 3,042 of record CAZEGE010000166.1, on the reverse strand, counting down.
AGTTAAGCGGAGAAAGACGAAAGCAGATTTACAAGCGGTACTTCTAACCAAACCATAAAACCCCCGACCTAATCGCGAAAGGCCGGGGGTTTCTTATTAGCCAAAAACACCAAAAAGGAGTGATTGTAATGGACCGGAAGGAATCAAACATTATAATTCCCCAGTCGATAATTTCCGTCCCCCGCAAACGGCTTCATGTTCTCCATGCCGATATCCGGCACTTCGATAAAAACGGTAATCTGCTTTGGGAGGATCTTGGCCGTGACAACCTGCTCCATGACGAAGGAGAACAAGCCATTCTGAGCGCTTATTTCGCCACAGCCATGAGCGGGTACGGCGCGCCGCCTGCGAACCTCTATCTTGGCTTAGATGCCCGTGTTACTCCCGCCGAGGCCGACACCCTTTCGAGTTTGTCGGGCGAACCAAGTGGCAACGGGTACGCCCGGTCGGCGCTTGCTACAGGTGGCACGGGACTTAGTGGACAAGATTTCTATATCAACCAGCCTGCGGCTTATTACCGAGCGGATAGCAAGGTCGTGACGTTCACGGCATCCGGCGGAAACTGGTCGGCAGTGACGCAACTGTTTTTGTGTACCGTATCAAGTGGGACGGCGGGGAAACTGATTGCCACCGTGGCGTTGTCGGCCAGCAGGACCGTAATTGACGGTGATAACTTACAAACGAGCATTTATGCTGGTCTTTCCGAGGCGTAAGGGGGCGGTTTTATGCCGATAACCACTATTTTAACTAGCGATGGTGCTGGGTTTGATACTTATGGTTATTATGACAATGCCGCTGATCGTGGGTCAGAAACTACCACCATTCAGTATAATCAAGGCACCTACCAACCGATTTTAAAATTCGACCTGCCTAGCCTTGCAGGAAAAGCAATTATGTCAGCTACCCTTCGTGTCTATATGGAAGCCAACGGGGATAGCGACGTCGAAGTTGGCCTCGCCCAGATTAACGACCCGTATTATGACGCCTTTGTTGAAAGCTCCATTTATAATTGGAACGCCCTCAGCGGCCATACACCGACACTGAACCCTAATATCGGGGTGGTCGGTGTTGGATATACGGAGGGATGGAAAGAATGGTCTTTCCCGGGGCTATCTGCTGCTGTCCAGGAGTGGGTTGACGGATCATTGACTAACAACGGTTTTGTACTTACCACAACAGGAATATGGGACTCGTTTAATAACCGTCAATTCAGGACCAAGGAATACGGGGATGGATCGTATGCCGCTCAGTTAGTGGTTGAGTGGACTACCTACAACGAAACCGCAAGAATCCAAACCATTGCAGTAACTACTTCGGGGACTGACATTCAATCTTTGGCCGAAACAGGTAAAGACTTAACAATCTTGACCACTATTTTAACTAGCGATGGTGCTGGGTTTGATACTTATGGTTATTATGACAATGCCGCTGATCGTGGGTCAGAAACTACCACCATTCAGTATAATCAAGGCACCTACCAACCGATTTTAAAATTCGACCTGCCTAGCCTTGCAGGAAAAGCAATTATGTCAGCTACCCTTCGTGTCTATATGGAAGCCAACGGGGATAGCGACGTCGAAGTTGGCCTCGCCCAGATTAACGACCCGTATTATGACGCCTTTGTTGAAAGCTCCATTTATAATTGGAACGCCCTCAGCGGCCATACACCGACACTGAACCCTAATATCGGGGTGGTCGGTGTTGGATATACGGAGGGATGGAAAGAATGGTCTTTCCCGGGGCTATCTGCTGCTGTCCAGGAGTGGGTTGACGGATCATTGACTAACAACGGTTTTGTACTTACCACAACAGGAATATGGGACTCGTTTAATAACCGTCAATTCAGGACCAAGGAATACGGGGATGGATCGTATGCCGCTCAGTTAGTGGTTGAGTGGACTACCTACAACGAAACCGCAAGAATCCAAACCATTGCAGTAACTACTTCGGGGACTGACATTCAATCTTTGGCCGAAACAGGTAAAGACTTAACAATCTTGTCTACCCATGGAGAAGCGGACGTCCAGTCCCATATAGAAACAGGCAAGCTTCAGTCAATCTTGTCTGTCCAGGGAGAAGCGGACATCTATTCGTCAAACGAAACAGGCAAAGAACTAACAATCTTGTCTGTCCAGGGAGAAGCGGACATCTATTCGTCAAACGAAACAGGCAAAGAACTAACAATCTTGTCTGTCCAGGGAGAAGCGGACACCCAATCCCATATCGAAACAGGCAAGCTTCAGTCGATTGCCGCAATTGTTACCGAGACCGATATATTGACCATAGTCGAAACCGGTGCCCTGCTCCTCATGAAAGCCTGGATCGTCTCCCGGTTTCCATGGGCCTTTTCAGAAGTTGATTTAAAAACCGCCACATTCTCCGAAAGGAGGAATATTAATTGAATTACGCTGCAATGATTGCCGAGGTTAAAAAGTTCTGCGACTACACGGTTGATGCCGATATCGGGGAATGGATTAACCAGGCATATCTGATTATGGCTAACCGACTTGCAAAAATCCCGGCGAAAGCAACGATTACCTTTAGCACATCCTATTCCCTCTATGACCCGCCGGCAAACTGCACTTCCATCAATAAGATTAAGTTAGACGAGGACGATTTCTTTATGAAGCGGGTTGAAGAGCGTGACATCGATACGGACCTGACCGGCAAACCGTATGCTTATTTCCTTTTTGGAAACAAAATTTCCCCGTACCCGCAGGCTAGCACGGACTATCCGGCAACGCTCTGGTATGATAAATCCCCGGGTAAAATGGTTCAAGATGTTGACGCTCCTGATACCCGTATCCCGGAAGATTATCATATGGGACCGGTTAATTATGCAATTTCTAAGGCAAAAAGAGTTCTTGGGCAACGGAACAGCGCAGTTGAGTTCTGGGCTGACTGGTTGGCAGTTAAGGATGACTTTGAATCCTACATCAACGGTGGCTTTGAGCGCCGGCCGCGTAGGGCTAAGGCAAGGGCCTACGCATGAAAATTAACTACAACCGCGAGACGGAGCTCTACGAAGCCCATATTAATGGC